>NZ_JBHLUH010000061.1:0-299232 GCF_042433955.1 Phytohabitans kaempferiae
GCTGGCTGACTTCGGTGTGGTTGGTGATCTGTTCAAGGTCGTCCCCCAGGCGACCGAGGAGATCCGCAAGCGTAAATAGCGGGCGTAGATGTCACAGGCCGGGCCGGGGAACCTCCCCGGCCCGGCGCGTCTCTCCGCGCCGCCTACCGGGCCGAGCGGTGTTTCGACGTGAGCATGCGCAGGGCCAGTTCTCCGTACTCCTCGGCGATGTCGTGGGCGGTCCAGTCGCCACCGTCGCGATACCAGCGCGCCCGTGGTGGTCCGCACGCGCTTCGCCGGCCGCTCGCCGCGATGCGCGGTCAGGCGCCGGACAACGCCGGATCGACCTGCTCGTGCCGAGCCGGCGGGCGCTGCTCGCCGCGCCGGACGCCGGCGTACGCGAACTGCAGGAAGTCGGAGACGGTGACCGCCGTCAGGGCCGTGGCGGCGAGCCGGGTGGCGCGGGGCGCGAGCACGAGACCGCCGGTGAGCGCGCCGGCCACCCACACGGACATGCAGAACGGGCAACTGACCAGCTCGCCCACCGCGTGCCGCGTGGTGCCGCCGTCGCCGCGCACCTCCTCGTGCAGTTCGGCGTTGCCGGCTGGGCCCTGGTAGCGGGTGAACGGCGCGCGCAGCGGGCTGGTGACCGCCTCCTTGGTGAGCAGCCGGCTCAGCTTGTGCGTCGCGATCGACACCAGCGCGATGTCGGCCGGCGCGGGCCGGTGCGGCAGGCTCCGGCCGGTGGCCCGTACGAGTCCGGCGAACGTCGCGGCGGCGGCGGTGAACACGGCCATCGAGGCGAGGTAACCCGTGAGCGGGCGGTTCTCGCGGGGAGCGTACCTGCGCCCGATCGCGGCGGCGCGCCCGCGCAGCCCCGTGGTGGTCGCGGCTGGCTCGTTCATGGTCACCCTCTGTCCTGGCCTGGTAACGGCCCGGGCCTGGTCGCGGCGCGGCCGGAGACCAGACAGGTTTGCCCTGCCTGGAACCTGCCAAACTCGCCGGCGCCGGTACCGGCCAGGTGCGGCCGGGAGGCCGGGGAAGCCGCGGATGACCGGCGGTGGTGCGCCCAGGCGCTGATTCCGGCGGCGCCGACGCGGCCGGCCCGCGGCGGTTCAACCGGATCGGCACGGGTATCGCGTACCGCCGGCGGGAAGGCGGCCGGGCGAAGAAGGTGACGGCAGCAAGGGAAGCGCTCTGGATGGCAAACTCCTCTGGAACGCGGTCGCGGCCCCGGGGGTCGCCGGCGAAGGTTGACATCGCCGTCATACCGCCACCGAGGTCACACCGTGTGGCGGTGCTCTACGCGACCCTGGGGGCGGTCCACGTGGCCGCTCTGGCGGTGCACAGCCAGTGGCTGGAGTCGGTGACCAAGCCGCTGCTGGTGCCGGCGCTGGCGCTGTACGTGATCGCGGCCTACCGGGAGCGCGGCACGCGGGTGAGCCGCCGGTTGCTGCTGTCGCTGGCCCTGGCCTGCGCCGGTGGCGTCGCGCTCCGGGTGGAGGGGGCCGCTGGGCTGATCGTCGGCATGGTGTTCTTCCTCGTCGCGTACACGATCTACGCCGCCGAGTTCATCCGCTCGGGCGCCGTCCGGCGCCTGCGGCGGTGGCCGCGCTGGCTCGTCCCCATCGGGTACGGCGGAACCGTCGCCGCCGCCATGGTGTGGCTCTGGCCGGGGCTCCGGGAACACGGCGTCGCCCTGCCGATGGCTGGCTACGCCGCGCTGATGGCGCTGATGGCGTCGGCCGCCACCACGTGGGGTTGGCGCGTCGGGCTGGGCGCGGGCCTGCTGGTCGCATCGGACATCCTGATCGGCATCGGCCTGGCCGGGACCGTGGACGTGCCGGGCCGGTCGGCGCTCGTGATGGCCACGTACCTGCTGGGCCTGCTCCTGGTGGTCGGCGGCTGGACCGTCCGCGCGGGCCTGCCGGCACCGGCGGGGAGCGGCCTCAGGTAGCCACGGTGTTGCCGCCGTGAAACCGGGTCCGGCGATTCGGCACCGGCGGTCACCGCGTCCGTCGTCGGCGTGACCCGCCGCGCGTACCGGATCTCCCAGCTCGTCGCGCGACCCTGACGATCAGCTGTCGTCGAGCCGCTGGCGCAGGCCGGCCGCCTCACGGGCGGCCTGCCGGGCCAGGGCGTGGTCGCCGAGCGCGGCGTGCGCCTCGGCGAGGGTGTCCAGGCCGGTGGCGAGCCAGTGCGGGGAGCCGAGCCGGCGCCAGATCGCGACCGCCTGCCGGGCCCGGTGCAGCCCGGCTCGGGGGCGGAAGGCGGCGAGCTGGGCCACCGCGAGGGCCCACAGCGCGCCGGCCTCGCCCCACAGGTTGGCGAAGCTGCGCTGCTCCCACAGGCAGCGGGCCAGCAGCAGGCGCGCCTCGCCGTGCCGGCCCAGCCGTACCCACATCTCGCCGAGCCAGCCCGCCGCGTGCGCGGCGGCGAGTCTATCGCCGAGGTCTTCGCTGATCTGCCGGGCGCGTTGGAAGCGGTCCGCGGCGTCCGCGTGTCGGTGCCGCGCCCGGGCGAGGTGGCCCAGGCAGCGTTGCGCCTGCGCTTCGCCGGGGCGGTAGCCGGCCTGCTGGCTCAGCCGCAGGCACTCCTCGAAGTGTCCTTCGGCTTCGGCCAGCCGGCCGCGTTCGAGGTGGACCGCGCCGATGCCGCTCGTCGCGTACACCAGGCCGTTGAGGTTGCCGGTACGCTCCGCCAGCTCGCGGGCCCGGCCGAAGGCGGACAGCGCCGCCGGGTACTGGCCGCGCAGCCGGTAGAGGTATCCGAGGCCGGCGGCGGCCGCGGCCTCGTACTCGGGGTCCTGGTCGGTCCCGCCGGCCTGGGCCGCCTCGAAATGCGCGATCGCCTCGGGGTAGCGGTCCTGGATGCTCTCCAGCTCACCGAGTCCGCGGTGCAGCTTGACGGCGGTACGCCGGTCGCCGGCGCGGACCGCGGCGGCGAGCGCGCGGCCCTGCACCTGCCGCCAGTCGTCGAAGCGCGTGCCCACCTGGAAGGAGGTGGTCAGCGTCGCGGCCAGGCAGCCGGCCAGGCCGGTCGCGCCGGCGTCCAGTCCGTCGTCCACGATGGACACCAGGAAGCCGTGTTCCCGTTCGAACCAGGCTCGCGGGTCGGCGGTGAGGCGCTCCACGTCGGCCCGGGCCAGGCTCCAGCGCGCGAGCCGGTGCCGGGCCAGGCCCAGGAAGTCCGCCGACAGGCGCGCGTCGGCTCGTTCGGCCAGGGCCAGGCTGGCGCCGACCAGCCGGCGGATCGCGGCGGTGCGGGCGTGCGCCTGCTCGCCGGTGGACGCCTGCTCCCGGGCGAACGCCCGGACGAGGTCGTGGAAGCGGTACCTGGTCTGCCCCGACGCCGCGACCGGTTCGACGAGGTGCACCGAGACCAGCTCGTCGAGTACCCGTCCGGTCTCGTCGAGCGGCGCGTCGAGCAGCGCGGCGAGCGCCCAGGCCGGGAAGTCCCAGGCCCGCAGCAGACCCAGCCGGCGTACCGCCGATCGGGCCTTCTCGGTCAGCCCGCGGTATGTCAGGTCGAGGCTGGCGCGCACCGCCAGGTCGGCCACGGCCAGCTCGTCGAGCCGGTGCGCGGCCGCCTCCAGCCGGTCGGCCAGCTCGCCCACCGGCCGGCCGGACCGGGCCTCGAGCCGCGCGCAGGCGATGCGCAGGGCGAGTGGCAGGTAGCCGCAGAGTGCGGCGAGCCGCGCGGCGTCGGCCGGTTCCGCCGTCACGCGTGCCGGGCCGGTGACCTGTTCGAGCAGCGAGACGGCGTCGCCGGGGGAGAGGAGACCGAGCGGGAGCCGGACCGCCTCGGCCAGGCCGGCGAGCACGCCCCGGCTGGTGACCAGCGCGGCACAGCCGGGCCCGCCCGGTAGCAGCGGGCGTACCTGGGCGAGGGAGGCGGCGTCGTCCAGGATCACCAGTATCCGGCGCCGCGCCACCAGCGACCGGAACAGCGCCGCCGCCTCGGCCTCGCCGTCGGGCGCGGACGCCGGCCGCACCCCGAGCGTGCGCAGGAACCGGCCGAGCACCTCGACCGGGCGCAGCGGTTCGAGGCCCGGCGTGGCTCCGTGCAGGTCCACGTAGAACTGTCCGTCCGGGAACGCGTCCGCGCACTCGTGTGCGGCGGCGAGGGCGAGGGCGGACTTGCCGACGCCGGCGACGCCGTCGATGGCGACCACGACCGGGCCGTCGTGCGCGCCGCCCTGGAGCGTGCCGGCGAGCCAGGCCAGTTCGGTATCGCGCCCGCACAGTGGGCGCGGGCGGGCCGGTAGCTGCCTCGGCGGTGTGCCGTCGGAGGCCTGGCCGCCGGTCGCGGTCCAGGTCAGGCTGTCGTCCGCGCGCAGGATCTCCTGGTGCAGGCGGCGCAGCTCCGGACCGGGCTCGGTGCCCAGCTCGCCGGTGAGCAGCGTGCGCAGTTCGGCGTACGCGCCGAGCGCCTCGCCGTACCGGCCGGACCGGTACAGGGCGAGCATCAGGAGCTGCCAAAGCCGCTCGCGCAGCGGATGCTCCTTCACCAGCGCACGCAGCTCGGTGACCACACTCGCCGGCTGCCCAAGGTCGAGCCGGGCCTGGGCCCACTGCTCGGCCACGGCCAGCCGGCGTTCCTCCAGCCGGAGCACGATCGCCTGGAGGGCCGGCCCGTAGGCCATGCCGTCCAGCGCCCGCCCGCGCCACAGCCGCAGCGCCTGCTCCAGCCGGTCGGCCGCCGCCGGCAGGTGCCCCACGCGCAGCGCCTGCTCGCCCTGGGCGGCCAGCTTGTCGAACCGCTCCAGGTCGAGCTCGCCGGGGTGCACGTTGAGCTGGTAGCCACCGGCCCGCAGGGTGTGCAGCCGGGAGCCCTGCTCGCCCGGGACCTGGAGTACCCGGCGCAGGCTGGCCAGGTACATCCGCAGGTTGGCGCCGGCGGCGGCAGGAGGCTGCCACCACACGGATTCCACCAGGTGCTCCGTCGACAGCGCCTCGTTCGTGGACAGCAGCAGCGCGGCCAGCACGGTGCGCTGCTTGGGCGCGCCGATGTCCAGGCGTTCGCCCCCGTGGGAGACGTCCGGCCGGCCCAGTACCCGGAATTCCACCGCGACCCCGTTCCTCCCCTGCCCGGTCCCTACATGGTCCGGTGCCGCGATGACAGGACGCTGCCATCCGCGTGAAAACCGTGGTGGTGGCAGCCATCCTGGTCAGACGCGTATCGACGGATGTTACTGCTGCCACTACGGGTTCGCTACGGGAAGCGGGGGCATCGCAACACATCACCCGCGGGCGTGGACCGGGCGGTGGGTGCTGTGGTGGTGTCGGCTAGACCCTCGTGATCCGCACGGCATCGGCGATGACGTAGTCGGTGCCGGTCGTCCAGCGGCTCACGGCCACGATGTCCTGGGCGCCGGAGTTGAACGAGAACGTACCAAGGTTGCGCCACGCACCTCCGCTGGTCTGCTGGTTGACGGAGACGGTCTGGCTGCCGCCGGCCGCGAACACCACGTGCGGGGTCGAGGCGTTGTAGCCGGCGTTCGCGGGATACCACACCTCCAGCCGGTACGTGCCCGCCTCGGGCAGCGTCGCCGAGTAGTAGGCGGCGTCGGACTCGGCCACGGGCGTCGCGTACCGGTAGTCGGCGCCGTAACGAGCCGTGGAGTACGTGGAGGTCAGCCAACTGGCCGAGGCGCGGAAGCCGGCGGACGTGTTGTCGACGATGGTCGACCACGCGGTCGGCGGCGGATCGGTCAGCTTGGCGGCGACCGCCGCGCGCAGCTCGGGGAGCCTCGCGTAGAACGCGTTGCCGGGGCAGCTCGTGGCGACGAAGTCGCGGTGGCCGTAGATCTGGGAGGCGCCGAAGCGGCCCTGCTGGCAGATGTAGGCGCAGAGGTCGACCAGCCGGTCCCACAGCACGGTGGGCGGCAGCAGGGAGGTGTACGTGCCTTCGTTCTCGATGCCGACGCCGACGGTGTTCTGGCCGGGGCAGTGCGCACTCGTGACGAACCCGTTGCCGCTGGTCAGGTGGGAGAGGCTGGTGCGGCGACCCTCCATGATGTAACCGCCGCGGCTGATGGTGAAGTTGTGCCCGGAGTCGGACCATCCGTTGCTGTCCATGTGATAGTTCTGGATGGCTCTGGCAAGCGAGAAGGCGTGCGCCTGCGTGTAGGTGGTGGCGTTCGCGGTGGCCGTGTGGTGGATGATGATCTTGTTGGGTCGGTTCGAGAGCTGGGTCAGCGTGGACGACGGGTTGCGCGCTCCCCAGGTGACACAGGAGGCGATGGTGGGCGCGGCCACGGCTGACGCCGGTGTGGCGAGCAGTGCCGTGGGCAGCACGCTTCCCGCGCCTATCACGACCGTGCCGCGCAGGATGTTTCGCCGCGAGATGTGCATCTGGTCCTCCAGCGGTGATAGGGATGAGCGGGCAGGGCGCCGTTGCCGGCCCGCCACTGATCGACGACTGTCTAAAGCTTGGTGATCCGGACCGCGTCGGCGACGACGTATCCGGCGGTGGATGTCCACCGGCTGACGCCCACGACGTCGTACGTCCCGGCGGCGAGGCTGAACGTGCCGAGGCTCCGCCACTGCCCGCCGTTGACCCGCTGGTCGAGGTTGACGGTGCGGAGCCCGGCGGTGGTGGTCACGACGTGCGGCGCCGAGCTGTTGTAGCCGGAGTTCGCCGGATGCCACACCTCGACGCGGTAGGTGCCGGTCTGCGGGATCGTCGTGGCGAACCAGGCCGGGTCGCTCGCCGCGACCGGGTCGGCGTAGCGGTAGTCGGCGCCGTACCGCTGTGCCGAGTAGGAGGACGTGCCCCAGTTCGGACTCGCGGTTGTCGGTGCGTCCACGATCACGCTGAACGCTCCGCTGGCCGGTCGTACCGTCGCGCCGAGGCTCGGCGTTCCCTCGCGATGGAGCCGGTCGAGGGCGGACACGTAGTAGGTGTAGGTGTTGCCGGGCGCGGCCGTGGGGTCGGTGTAGGACGTCGAGCGCGTCGTCTTGACGAGGTTGGTCGCGTCGGCGAAGAGGCACGGGTCACTGGGCGGTGAGCCGTCGACGCGGTACACCGCGTACTCGTGGGCGCCGCCGGACCACGACAGGCTCACGCCCGTGGCCCCTCGCGTGGCGGAGCTGATCGTGGGGGCGGCCGGCGCGGTGCCGGTGCCGGCGGCCGGTACGAGCGCGGGCCTGGTGTAGTGGTCGGCGACCAGCCGCGTGACGCTGCCGATCCGGTCGTCGAGCACGTCGCCGGCGGAGAAGAAGACATCGCCCCGCACCTGTGGATGCTGGCGGTTGTAGTGGAGGTGGTCGGTCAGCTCGGCCGGGTCCTGCCACGCCGCGTCCTCGCCGGAGGTGCCGGCGCGATAGGCGGCCTGGCCCACGTACAGGTGCACATCCGTGCCGGCGACGACGTCGGCCCACCACGCGGTCAGCACCGTGTAGTCGGCGACGGAAAAGCCGATGTGCCAGTAGATCTGCGGGGTGATGTAGTCGAGCCAGCCCTCCGCGACCCACTTCCGGCTGTCCGCGTAGATCGAGTCGTAGGACTGGAGGCCCGATGTCCGCGAACCCGCCGGGTCGGTGGAGCTGTTGCGCCAGATCCCGAACGGGCTGATGCCGAACCTCACGTGCGGCTTGGCGGCGGCTATCCGCTGGCTCATCTCCCGGACCAGGAGGTCGACGTTGTCGCGCCGCCAGTCGTGGATGCTGCTGAACCGCGAACCGTACTGCGCGTACGTCGAGGAGTCGGGCACGCTCTCGCCGCTGACCGGATAGGGGTAGAAGTAGTCGTCGAAGTGCACACCGTCGATGTCGTACCTGGTGACGGCGTCCATCATGGCGTTCTGGACGAAGGTGCGGACGGCCGGGATGCCGGGGTTGTAGTACATCTTGCCGCCGTAGGTGAACCGCCAGCCCGGGTTGCGCCGGGCCGGATGGCTGGCGGCCAGCCGGGCCGGATCGGCGTGGTTGGCGACGCGGTAGGGGTTGAACCAGGCGTGGAACTCGAGGTTGCGGGCATGCGCCTCGGAGACCATGAAGGCCAGCGGGTCGTAGCCGGGATCGCCGCCCTGGGTCCCGGTGAGCCACTGCGACCACGGCTCGAAGGTCGAGGGCCAGAAGGCGTCGGCGGTCGGCCGGACCTGTACGACGACGGCGTTCATGTTCCGTCGCACGGCCAGGTCGAGCCAGGAGCGGAACTCAGCCTGCTGCGCGGTCCGGCTCAGACCGGTCCGGCTCGGCCAGTCGATGTTCGCGACGCTCGCGATCCACATCGCCCGGAACTGCTGCTTGGGCCTGGCCGGATCGGCCCCGCAGGCGGCGGGCACCTCGGCGGCCACGACATGCGCGGCCGGAGTGGCCACAGTGAGCCCGGCGTACGCCAGGACGGCGACCGCGGCGAGGCGGAACACCTGACGGGCGGGCGGGAACGCGAGTTTTCTCAAGACGGCCTCCCAGGATCGTCGCCGCGACGGGCTACTGTGGACACTCCGGACGTACGTCGATCAGCCCAGCATCGTCACCGTGCCGCGGGCGGCGGTGGCGTAGGAGCAGCCGCTCGTGGGCAGGCTGGTCGCCGCCGGCGGGGTGACCCCGTCGTACACGGCGAGCAGGAAGTTCTGCGGGCACCGGCGCGTGCTGCCGGTGCGGATGCCGAAGTGCAGGTGCGGGCCGGTGGAGTTGCCGGTGTTGCCGGTCGAACCGATCCGCTGCCCGGCCGTGACGGTGGCGCCGCCGGCGACCGACCACGCGGAGAAGTGGCAGTACGTGTAGATCGCGCCGTCGGTACCGGTGAGGTTGATGCCCATCCCGCAACTGCTGTCGTTGATCCGCACGACCGTGCCCGCGCGGACGGCGTACGCCGGAGTGCCCGTGGGCACCGGCAGGTCGATGGCCGGGTAGTCGTGGTGCGGGTCGTCGTACTCGCCGCGGGGGAGTGCGGTGCGCGGCAGCGGCAGCGAGAAGGAGGAGCCGCCGCCGGTGGCCGTGGTGATGCGCACGGCGTCGGCGACGACGTAACCGGTGCCGGTGGTCCAGCGGCTGACCGCGACCACGTCACGCACGCCGGCGGCCAGGGGGAAGGTCCCCAGGCTCACCCAGCGGCCGCCGTTGGCGCGCTGGTTGACGTGCAGCGTCTGGTTGCCGCTGGACGTCGCCACGATGAACGGCGTCGCGTTGTTGTAACCGGGGTCGGCCGGATACCAGACCTCGACCAGGTAGTTGCCGGCGCTCGGCACGTCGAAGCGGTACCAGGCGGGGTCGCTGGTCGTGGTGTCCGGGTTCGCGTAGCGGTAGTCGGCGCCGTACCGCTGGGCGGACCAGGCCGATGTGCCCCAGGCCTCGCCGGCGGTGAACTGCCCAGCGGTGCTGTTGTCCACCACCACGGTCGCCGCGGCGGCGGGACCGGTCGACACCAGCATGGGGCCGGCGACAGCCACCGCCATCGCCAACCACAGCGCGCCGCGACGTCTCATGGGTCCTCCTCTTTGTCCAGGTCATTCGCCGTCTGTGCTGAAGCGCATCGATGGTCACGCACCGCCAGCACAATTTCTGCACATGGCCGGCGGCATTCCTCCCATCGAAGATTTTCTTGACATTAGACCATCGATCTGAAACTTTCTGCCCATGAGGTGGCTCGACCGGGTACGGAAAGTGCTTGGCCGGACGGCGATGCACACGTGGCGCTTCTACGTGCCCGGTCACACGATCTCGTTCATGCCGGTCGACTACGAGTACGGCGAGGGCGTAGACGGCATCGCCGGCCGGCAGCGGGCTGCGTTTCTACTACCTCCAGGTCGAGTACTATCCGGCCGGCGGTATCTCGGTGTTCGAAGACTCGGAGCGTGACGTGACCGACGAGAGCTACACGCCCGCCGGAAACACCACGCAGTAGGAGAGGTGTGGTGGAGGCCCTGGGCGAGCAGGCCGCGCGTCTCGGCGCGCTGGTGCGGCGGTTTCGTCACCAGGCCGGCCTGACGCAGCAGGAGGCCGCCGAGCGCGCCGGGATGAGTGTCGGCGGGCTTCGGGACCTGGAGCAGGGCCGGGTCGAGCGGCCGCGCCCGGCCACGATGCGGCGGCTGGCGGCGGCCCTCGACCTGCCCGAGTCCGCCGCGGCCGAGCTGGACCGGATGCGCCTGCGCGAACCGGCCACCGGGTACGGCCTCTGGCTGGGGGTCCTCGGGCCGCTCACCGTGACGGTGTGGGGCGAGCCGGTGGATCCCGGCTCGACCGGCCAGTCCGCGCTGCTCGGCCTGCTGGCGCTCCAGGCGAACACACCGGTCAGCGTGGACGCCCTGGCCGACGTGGTGTGGGGAGAGCGACCGCCGCCGGCCGCGGCGGAGCTGATCCAGAGCCGCATCTCGCGACTGCGCCAGCGACTGCGGCCACCGGTGCGGGCCGCGGCGCCCGGCACGCCACGCAGGCGTTCCGCTCCGCCGCACACCGGGGCGCCGCCGCCGGCCCCGCCGCTGATCGCCATGAAGGGCGGCTACCAGCTCACCGTCACGGACGAGCAGCTGGACCTGCTGGCGTTCCGCCGCCTGGTCGAGCGGGCCCGGCGGGCCGCCGGGGACGGGGACCACGCCGCCGCCTACACCGGTTACCAGCGGGCGGTGACGCTGCGGCGCGGTGAGCCGCTCGCCGATGTCGCGCCGCTGCGCTCGCATCCGGCCGTGGCCGCCCTGGACCGGGAGTGGCGCCGGGCGGTGATCGAGTACGCGGACACGGCGGCCAGCCTGGGCCGGCACGGCGCGGTGGTGCCGCTGCTGCGGCAGGTGACCGAGACGGGGCCGCTGGACGAGCCGGCGCACGCCCGGCTGATCGCCGCGCTCGCCGGCGGTGGTGAGCCGGCCGAGGCGCTCGCCGTGTACGAGCGGCTTCGCCGCCGGCTCGCCGAGGAGCTGGGCGTCGACCCGGTGCCCGAGCTGCGGAGGCTCCACCAGGCGATCCTGCGCGGCGAGCCGGCCCGCACCGGTCCCGCGCCCGCCGTGCCCGCCGGCCCGCCGGTCGAACCGCCCGCCGCCGGGCCCGCCGGCCCGCCCGCCGTCGCGGCGTTGGCCAGGCTGGATGTGCCGGCCCAACTGCCGATCGAGCCGCCCGCCTTCACCGGCCGGCAGCCGGAGCTCGCCCGCCTCGACGCCGCGCTGGAGATCGCGGCCCAGGGGCGGACCCCGGTCGTCTGCGTCGTGTCGGGCAGCGCGGGAGTGGGAAAGACCGCGCTCGTCGTGCACTGGGGGCACCGGCTCCGGGACCGGTTTCCGGACGGGCAGCTCTACCTCAACCTGCGCGGCTACGGCGCTGACGGCGACGCCGCCGCGTCGGAGCTGGATCCGGACGACGCGGTGCGGGCGTTCCTGGACGCCCTGGCCGTACCCGCCGAGCGGATCCCGGCGAGCCCGGAGGCACAGGCCGCCCTGTACCGCAGCCTGCTCGCCGGCCGGCGGATGCTGGTGGTGCTGGACAACGCCCGCGACGCCGAGCGGGTCCGGCCGCTGCTGCCCGGCTCGCCCGGCTGCCTGGTCCTCGTGACCAGCCGCGACCAGCTCACCGGCCTGGTCGCGGCCGAGGGAGCGCACCCCGTCCCGGTGCCCCTGCTGTCCGCCGCGGAGAGTCGCGACCTGCTGGCCTGCCGCCTCGGCGCCGACCGGACGACGGCCGAACCGGACGCGGTGGACGCGATCATCGAGCGGTGTGCCGGGCTGCCGCTCGCCCTGGCCGTCGTCGCCGCGCGGGCCATCGTCGATCCTGGACAGCCGCTGGAGGCGTTCGCCGCGCAGCTTCGGGACACCGCCTCCTACCTGGACACCTTCGACGCCGGTGACCCGGCCACCACGGTCCGCGTGGTGTTCTCCTGGTCGTACCGCGCGCTCACCGCGCCGGCGGGCCGGCTGTTTCGGTTGCTGGGCCTGCATCCGGGGCCGGACGTGACGGTGCCGGCGGCGGCCAGCGTGGCGGGCGTCGCCGGCGACACCGCACGCGGGCTGCTGGGCGAGCTGACCCGGGCCCACCTGATCGCCGCGCACGCGCCCGACCGGTACGCGTTCCACGACCTGCTGCGCGCGTACGCCGGGGAACTCGCGCACGCGGCGCACACCGAGGACGAGCGGCGTACCGCCGAGCGGCGGACGCTCGACCACTACCTGCGCACCGGGCGTGCCGCGGCCGTACTGCTCGACCAGCACCACGAACCGGACGAGCCGCTGCCGCCGTGCCCCGGAGTGACCACAGTGGAGCTGACCGACCATCAGGAGGCGCTGGCCTGGTTCACGGCCGAGCACCGCAACCTGATGGCCGCTGTCCGGCACGCGGAGAGCGGCGGCTTCGACCAGTACGCCCCGCGGTTCGCACACGTCATGGCCCAGTTCCTGGACCGGCGCGGGCTGTGGCACGACCACGTCGCCGTCCTGCGGGCCGCACTGCGCGCGGCCGAGCGCCTGGCCGATCGGACCGGGCAGGCGGAGGCACACCGCCACCTCGGGCACGCCCACATGCGCGTCGGCCGCTACGGGGAGGCGCGGGCACACCTCGGCTACGCGCTCGACCACTTCACCCAGGCCGGGGATCAGGTCGGCCAGGCCCACACGCACCGCTACCTGGCCCACCTCACCGACCGGCAGGGCCAGGGGGAGCAGGCGCTCGCCCACGCCGAGCGGGCCCTCGCCCTCTACCGGGCCTCCGGCCACCAGCGCGGACAGGCCGACGCGCTCAACGGGGTCGGCTGGCACCTCGCCCTGCTCGGCGACTACGAGCGGGCCGTCGAATACTGCCGGCAGGCGCTCAGCCTCCAACAGCGGCTGGGCGACCGCAACGCCGAGGCCGGCACCTGGGACAGCCTCGGCTACGCGTACCACCACCTCGGCCGGTACGCGGAGGCGGCCGAGTGCTACCGGCGGGCGATCGCGATGAACCGCGACCTCGGCGACCGCTACGACGAGGCGACGAACCTCGTGCAGCTCGGCGAGACCCTGCTGGCGACCGGCGAGATCGAAGCGGCGCGCGACGAGTGGCGGCGCGCGCTCGAGATCCTCGAAGCTCTCGGGCATCCCGACGCGGAGCGGGTCCGCCAGAAGCTCGCCGCCCAGCGGACCTGATGTCCCTAGGCCGGTGGCAGGCGGTAAAGGGTCACCGAGTGCGGCGGGAACGTGGCGGTGAAGCCGCCGGTGCCCACCGAGCGCGTGGACGCCGCCATCGTCACCGAGGTCGGCGCGGCATCGTCGTTGTACGCGGTGTACGACGCCGGCGCCACCTGACGCACCTCGGCCGTGCCGTTGCCGGTGAACCCCTGGACGACCACCTGGGCGGTGATCGCGTCACCGGCGACGGGGGAGCGGTTGACCACCATGAGGTACACCGCGCCGGCCGGGCCGCGGGTCGCCGTGACGTTGAGCTTGTCGTAGCTGTCGGTGGCCGGGGCCGAGCCGACCACACCGGCCCCGGCCAGCGTCGCCAGCAGGATCAGCCCGACGGCCCCGCACCTAGCCGGCTGCCCGTAGCTCCGCTTCGATCTCAGCGACATGCTCCTCGATCAGGGCCAGCGCCCGTTGGGCGGCGGCCAGCGCCTGCCCCGCGCCGGCCGCCGGGTCGAACGGAAGGTCCTCGTCGACGAGCGTCGACTGGTCTCGATCGTAGATGGTCACGGTGGCGCGCCGGCCGTCCCGCATGAACAGCAGCTCGACGACGACGTCGTCGGTGTCCCGCCGCTCCGCGTCGCGGTTGAGCTCGACCCAGCTCCCGTGGATGATCGCCGACTGGACGTGGTCGTGCCGCACCCTGGCCCTCAGGTCGGGGACGGAGGCCCGGAGCCGCTCCGTGAGCCGGTCGGCCCGCTCCTGGACCAGCCGTGCCACCGCATCCCACGTCCGCTGGTCGGCCCCGTCAGTTGCGGGCAACTCCCCTGATGGTGACGTTGCCATTCCTGTCCACCCTTATCTCCCGGCCGGTCGCCGCACTCCGGACCGCGCTCGTGTACGGATGCTCCTGATCGGCATTCCGGCTGTTCTGCCACTCTTGCAGCTTTTCCGGGTCTGGCGGCCGGAGCGACCAGTGTCCCTTGCCGTGCTCTTTCTCTGTTAACACGAGCGTGAAGCCCATCCTCAGCAGTTGCTCGGTCGAGAACTCGTAGCCTTTGCCCGTCTTCCCCCGGGGCACGCCCTGTAGCGCTTGTTCTGGCAGGTGCCAGACGGTCAGGCCGTCGGTGTCGGTCTTCCTCGGGGTGAGGTTCGCCTGGGTGAGCGAGCCAGCCCGGTAGACGGTCTCGGGTATGTCTGTTTCCTCGGTGAGCTTCTTCGGCTTCGGCTTCGGCTTGACGAACTTCCGTTTCAGTTCGCCGATGCCCTTCCGGGCCTTGTTGACGTACCGTTTGGCCTTCTTCCACGTTTGCTTGACCTGGTCCTTGACCCACGTCGCGATCTTCTTGGCCTGTGTGATCCACTGCACGATCTGCTTTTTGATGTGGCGCCAGAGCCGCTTGACGTTCTCGACCATCTTGGTGACCTGTTTCCAGCCCCACTTGATGAGGGAACCGATGATCGGGAGCTTGAGGACCCACCTGACGGGTTCCCAGGTCGTGACGGCGACCAAGTACCTGACCCAGTAGGGCTGCTTCTCCACCACCGTCCTGACGGACATCTTCTTGACGAAGCGGGTGGTGATGACCCACCGCTCGCCGTTCGGGTCGGCGTAGGTGACCGGGTTGTTGTTGGCGTACGTGTAGCCGTTGGCCTGCTGAGGTTCGTTGTGGTCGATGATCGGGTCCACCGAGATGAACCGGCCGAGCGTCGGGTCGTACTCGCGGGCGCCGAGATGGACCAGTCCCGTGCTGGGGTCGGCGGTGCCGCCGACGAAGCTCTTCTGCCCCGGCCAGTCGACCGCCGCGCCGCGTGACCCGCCGTACGGGGTGTGGCGGCGACGCTTCACGTCCTGGCTGCTCGCCTCGATGGCGATCTCCGGCGTGCCGTGGTGGTCCAGCGCCAGCCAGTGCAGCTTGTTGTCGGCCGAGGTCCGTACCGCGATGGTGCGGCCGGCGAAGCTGTAGTACCGGGTACCGGTCACCGCGCCACCGGGCGCCAGGTGCAGCTCGGTCTCGCCGAGGTAGAGCGTCGTGCCACTGGGGTCGCGCCGGATCAGCCGGCTGCCCCCGGCGTCGTAGAGGTAGCTCGTGGTGACGCCGTCCTTGGTGACGGTGCTGACGTGGCCTTCCGTGTCCCAGGTGAGGGTCTGTCCGGCGGTGCCGTTGCGGCGGGTGGTGGTGTTTCCGGCCGCGTCGTACCCGAACTCCTCGACCTGCGGCGTCCCGTCCGGGCCGGTGGTGGTCACCTTGCTCACCGCGTGCGGCCTGGCCTGGCCGGCGGCGGGGTAGGTGTACGCGCTCGTGGTCCGGGCGCCGCCGGGGGCGGTGCGGGTCTCCGAGAGCCGGTTCCCGGTCTTGTCGAAGGTCCACGAGTGCCAGTACGGTGCCGGGCCGCCCAGCGCACTGGCCGACGGTGCCGCCTGGCAGTTGGCCGAGGTCGGTGTCCACGCTTCGGTGAGCCGCCGCAGGTGGTCGTAGCGGAAGCACTGGGTCTCCGCGGCACCTTCGGCACGGTCGGCGATCGAGGTGATGTTGCCGGCGAGGTCGTACCGGTAGGCGATGTCGGCCAGGCGCTGCGGCGCGGTGTCCCGGGAGACCACCGCCCGAGCCAGGCGGTGCGTGCCGTACTCGTACTCGTAGCCGAGCCGCGCGGCCTTGCCCCCGGCGGAGAGCGTCATCTCGCGCAGCTCGCCGAACTGCGTGTAGCCGGTGGCCGTGACGTAGCCGCTGGTCCCGCCGAGCGTGACCGCCTGGCCGAGGCCGTCGTACCCGGTGGTGAGCTGCTCGGCGGGGAGCCCGCCGGCGGCCGGCAACCCGACAGTGGCGGGCGAGCCGTCCACTTTGTACGTCTGAGTGAACTCGTAGGTGCCGGCCAGGGCACCCTCGCGGACCGGGATGGTGTACCGGGTGCCGGTCGCCCGGCCGCCGGCGTCGAACCCGGTCACCGCGGCCGTGTACGCGTCGCCCCCGACGTACCGGGTGGCGGACACCTGGACCCCACGGGCCGGAGTGCCGTCGGGAAGCGTGTCGTAGGTGCGGGCGGTCAGCCTGGGCCCGCTCGACGATCCCTCGTGGGTCGCGGTGTGCCGGCCGAGCACGTCGTACGCGTGCGCCACGGTCTTGCCCCGCGCGTCCCGCTCGGAGACGAGGTCCCCGGCGTCGTTGAAGGTGAGTTCGGTGACGCCGCGGTCCGGCTCCTCACTGCGGATCCGGAACCCCCGCAGGTCGTACGCGTACCGCCAGACGTTGCCGGCCGGGTCGGTGACGGTGGCGACGTCCCCGCGCCTGGTGTAGGTGTACTTCGTCGCGTCGTACGTCCCGGTCGGCGCGTTGCCGTGGTACTTGCGCAGCTCGACCATCCGGCCCTCGGCGTCGAGGATGGTGGTGGTCGGCGTCTCCCCGTCCGGCGGGTCGACGTCGTGCCGGTTGTGGCCGTAGGCGTGCGTGGTGCGCCACCGTTCGACCCCGTCCACCTCGAAGATGATGTTCGTCGGGCGTTCGTTGTCGTCGTAGACGGTGGTGAGCTGCGCCGGCATCGTCGCCTCGTCCGCGATGACCACGTCGGTGCCGGGCGGCGCGCTGTTGTAGTAGGGTCCGTTCTCCTTGACCTTGAGTCCGCGCGAGTCGTAGATGGTGTCGGTGATGACGCGGCCACCGCCGGGCGCCGGCTCCTGCGTCTGCCTCGGCCGCATCAGCCCGTCGAACAGCTCGTAAGCGGTCTCGTAGTCGCCGTTGGGTTGCAGCGCCCTGGAGATCACGACGTTGGGGCCGTCGGTGCGGACGAGGTAGCTGTACTCGGCGTTCGGCGTCTGGGAGGTCGCCCGGCCCGGCGACCACACCTTCGTCAACCGGCCCAGCGGGTCGTAGCGCGCCTCGGTCCGCCGGTCGTTCGCGTCCACCGCGACGAGTTCCTCGCCCCAGGCCGGCTCGAACGTCGTCAGCGAACGGTGGCCCAGCGCGTTGGTGACCTGGACCTGGGTGACCGGGGCGCCGGTGGCCGGCGTGTACGCGGTGGTCGTACGGGCGCCCCTGATGTCGACCACCTCGGTCTGGCGGCCGTGCACGTCGTAGCCGACCCGCATGGTGGTCACGTAGGTCGGAGCCCCGTTCGACCAGCCCGACAGCTCCTCGGTCCGGGTGACCTCGCCACGCACCGGCGCCGCGCCGAGCGTGGTGCTGCCGTCGAAGTAGTACCGGGTGTCGGAGAGCAGGTCGTCCGGATAGGCGGGCGTGCGGTCGCAGCTCACCGCGACCGTCTCGATCCGGTAGGGCAGGTTGATGATCCACAGCGACTCGTTCCTGGTGTACCAGTACCGGGTGCACGTGTCGTCATCCGGGGTCGCCACGTCGTTGAGGTCGTTGGCCCGCAACAGCGTGCCCTCGGCGTCGTAGACGTGCTCCGCGCCCGTGTTCTGCCAGCCGCCGGAGCCGGTCGCCTCACTCTGCCGGACCTTCGCCTCCTCGACCCGGAACGCCTGGGTGGTTCCCCAGCTCCGGGTGCGCGTGGCGGTCGGCGCCGACAGCCACGGATCGGTGATCTCCTTCTCGTGCACGGCACCGGCGGCGGTGTACCTGGTGTTCTCCCGCGCGATGTTGGCCAACTGGTCGGAGTCCCGCAGCCGGGTACCGGTGGAGTCGGTGACCCAGACCTCCTTCTTGCCCCCGGACGCGGTCCGGTCGCCGTCCATCCCCCGGAAGTAGAGCGTCTCCGTCGTGGACCGCACGGCGCCGGCCGGGCCCTTGCGGACCCGGACGCGGTCGTACCCGCGCCACTGCGACCAGCTCTTCTTGTTGTCCGCCACCATGCCGTCGGCCTCGTCGAACCGCCATGCCGGCGTGTTCGGGTACTCGATCTGCGTCACCGACGGCGGCAGGCCCGTGGTGCGATCGACCTCGGTCACCTCGGTGACCACGTACTTGTTGAACCAGTCAACCCGTTCGGTGTGCTCCCCTTCCGGGGTCCACCTGGTCGGATGGCAGCGCTTGGTGTTCGAGTCGGGCGCCGGCAGGCTGGTCTTGGTGCACTCCATCGGCGAGTACTTGACAGTGACCTCGCCGCCGGAGTCCAGCCGGATCGTGTTGATCCGCATCCAGTTCATCGGCGGTATGCCGTCGATGCCGTCCACGCGGTTGTTCATCGGAACCGCGTTGAAGGTGACCGGCGGCAGGCTCGCCTCGCCGCCGACGAGACCCTTCTGCTGGATCGCGTCCAGCCACAGGCCCGCCCGCGTGCCGTCGCCGGGACTGGGGTACGAGTGCGTCAGCGTCCACGAGTCCACATCGCGGTACGCCGTACCTCCCCACACCTGCGTGGTCACGGTGGCCAGCCGCTTCTGCGTCCAGAAGGTGGGGTTGAACTTGTCGTTGCAGTTGGTGGTGCTCGTGCACGCCTGGTCCCACGGCACGTCCGGCCAGTTCCCCGGCGACGATGCGGTGCAGGTGGTGCCGGGGATGCACCGGTCCGCCTCGGTGAACAGCACGCGCCCCACGGCCGGCTTGGTGTAGACCTCACCGTCGCGCTGCCCGTACTCGATCCGCTTGAGCCAGCCGCCCCGGATGTAGGTCGACACCTTGGTCGCGGTGGAGTTGCGCGCGTACCTGTTGGTCTCGGTGCCGTAGAACAGGCTCATGGTGTTGCCGTGCCGGTCCACCACGTAGTCCAGGTTCCACCGCCACGCCTGTGGGCAGTGCGAGGCGTCGAAAGTGGACTTGTTGCACGGCTCGTCGGCATGGTTGCCGAACACCGGAACCGTCCAGACGGAGTTGGTGACCTCGTTGTTCGAGCCCCAGCCGGTCAGCTTGTGCTTGCCGAAGTGGTACTGCGTGCCGTCCGGGGTGGTGATCCGCCAGTACTCCCCGTTGTCGTCGCCGTTGCCGCCGTTGATCAGGCGCTCCACCTTGGAACCGTCGTCGATGCGCGACTTCCACTCTCCGGTCGCGTCGTCACGGATCAGCTCGCCGCCCCGACCGCCCAGCGACATGACCGCGTTGTCGGTCGCCCAGCACAGGTCGCCGGTCTTGTTCCCGCTGTTGTTACCGCCGCTGGTGTCGTCGCCGCACGACTTGTACCGCCGCTCGATGTAGCCGCCCGGCTCGAACTCGAATCCCTCGCCGACCCACGACGGCTGGTTGTTCGTCGATGATGTCCGGCCGTCCACGCCGCCGCTCGAGTAGCCGAGCTCCAGCGTGGGTTGCGGTCCGCCGAGGCCCGGCACCGCGTCCATCGGGTACCGCCAGGTGAAGTCGCCGGAGGAGGTGCCGACCGCCCAGGTGGAGGAGGGCGACAGCGCGGTGGCCTTGAAGTCGCCCGCCCCGGACGAGGCGGCCGCGACGACGGCCAGCAGGCCGGACCCGCTCTGCGCCGCCGCCTCGACGTCACCGCTCAGCCGGCCCGAGCCGTCGTTTCGCGTGGCGATCGGGGTGCCGGCACACTCCGTGCGCTCAGGTGTGGACAGTGCGCACTCGGGCAGGGCCATCAGCCGCAGCCGGGTCGCCCAGTCGCCACCGTACGCGTCCCGGAAGGGGGAGTAGTCGACCTCGAGGTTGACCCGCCCGGCGGTGGCCACGCCGTCCGCGCGGCGGACCCGCAGCAGCAGGCCGTCCGCCCGCCTCGGCAGGGTCTCGACCCGGACCCGGCTGGGCGGCGCCGACCGGGCAGCGGCGCTCTTCGACGCGCCGACCCGTACGGGCAGGCTCCCCGCCTTCGCGCTCGCGACACCGGCCGTGCCCGCCGTGCCCAGGACGACCTCGGTCACGCCCGGCGCGGGCCAGGCGACGGCTGGCGTGCCGCGCAGCGCCCGCTCGTCGTCGAGGCCCGGCTTCGCGGGCGCCACCGCCACCGATCCGACGGCGACCGAGCGCTCCTTGGCCAGCGCCAGGTCGTCCACCGACGCGGCCTCCGCCCGCTCCGGGATGCCGCCCACCGTCGATGCCGCCATGACGGCCGCCAACGCCAGCACCAACTGGCGACGTCCCACGTCGTACACGGCTGCCTCCCAGGTCGCTCGACCGGGCACCGAAAGGTACCGATGCGTCGATGCGAAGTATGGGTTGCCGTGTGCATAGAACCCGCACAGGCGCGGCGCTCGCCCTTACACGTTGCGCCGGTACTGGCCGCCGACCTCGAAGAACGCCTCGCTGATCTCGCCGAGCGTGCAGTGTCGCACCGCGTGCATCAGGGCCTCGAACACGTTGCCGCCGCTCGCGGCGGCCTCCTTGAGCCGGTCGATCGCGGCCGGCGCGTCCTGGGCGTGGCGGGCCTTGAAGTCCGCGAGCCGGGTCAGTTGGGACTGCTTCTCGGCTTCGGTGGCGCGAGCCAGCTCCAGCCGGCGCTCCGGTTCGTCGTCCCTGGCCGGGGAGAGGAAGGTGTTGACCCCGATGATGGGCAGCGTGCCGGTGTGCTTGCGCTGCTCGTACAGCATCGACTCGTCCTGGATCCGGCCGCGCTGGTAGCCCGTCTCCATGGCGCCGAGCACGCCGCCGCGTTCGGTGATCCGGTCGAACTCGGCGAGCACCGCCTCCTCGACCAGGTCGGTGAGGGCGTCCACGATGTACGACCCCTGGAGCGGGTTTTCGGTGCCGGAGAGCCCCCACTCGGCGTCGATGATCATCTGGATGGCGAGGGCCCGGCGGACCGACTCGGCGGTGGGGGTGGTGACGGCTTCGTCGTAGGCGTTGGTGTGCAGGCTGTTGGCGTTGTCGTAGATGGCGCACAGGGCCTGCAAGGTGGTGCGGATGTCGTTGAAGGACATCTCCTGGGCGTGCAGCGACCGGCCGGACGTCTGGATGTGGTACTTCAGCTTCTGCGCGCGCTCGCCGGCGCCGTAGCGGTCGCGCATGGCGATCGCCCAGATCCGCCGGGCGACCCGCCCGATGACGGTGTACTCGGCGTCCATGCCGTTGGAGAAGAAGAACGACAGGTTGGGCGCGAAGTCGTCGATGTCCATCCCGCGCGCCAGGTAGGACTCGACGTAGGTGAAACCGTTGGCGAGGGTGAACGCGAGCTGGCTGATCGGGTTGGCGCCCGCCTCGGCGATGTGGTAGCCGCTGATGCTCACCGAGTAGAAGTTGCGGACCTGGTGCGCGATGAACCATTCCTGGATGTCGGCCATGCAGCGCAGGGCGAACTCGGTCGAGAAGATGCAGGTGTTCTGGCCCTGGTCCTCCTTGAGGATGTCGGCCTGGACGGTACCGCGCACTGTGGACAGTGTCCGCGCGGCGATCGCCTCCCGCTCCTCGTCGGAGGGGGTGCGGCCGTTCGCGGCGGTGAAGGCGTCCACCTGCTGGTCGACGGCCGTGTTGAGGAACATGGCCAGGATGGTGGGGGCCGGTCCGTTGATGGTCATCGAGACCGAGGTGTCCGGCGCGCACAGGTCGAACCCCGCGTACAGCTCACGCATGTCGTCGAGCGTCGCGATGGACACCCCCGAGGTGCCGACCTTGCCGTAGACGTCCGGCCGGGGGTCGGGGTCGCGCCCGTACAGCGTGACCGAGTCGAACGCGGTCGACAGCCGGGTCGCGGGCTGGCCCTCGCTGAGCAGGTGGAAGCGCCGGTTGGTGCGGAAGGCGTCGCCCTCGCCGGCGAACATCCGGGCCGGCGCCTCACCGGTCCGCTTGAGCGGGAAGACACCGGCGGTGAACGGGAACCGGCCGGGCAGGTTCTCCGCGCGCAGGAAGCGCACCAGCTCGCCGTCGTCGCCGTCGCGGGGCAGCGCGACCCGGGGCACCTTCGAACCGGAGAGCGTCTCCCGGTGCAGCGGCGAGCGGACGTCCTTGCCCCGGACCCGGTACACCAGCTCGTCGCCCCGGTACGCCTCGCGGATCGCCGGCCACTGGTCGAGCAGTTCCCGGACGTCACCGTGCAGCTCGCGCTCGGCGCCGTCGACAAGCTCGGTCACCGCCGCGTTGCCGGGAAGCAGGTCCCGGGCGGTGGTCAGGTGCTGGCGGCGGCGCGCCACCGCCGCCTGCGCCGCGGTCGTCGCGTGGTATCCGCGGACGGTCTGCGCGATCTCCGACAGGTACCGCTCGCGACTGGTCGGCAGCGCGGAGGTCAGGCCGGTCGACACGCGGCCGGCCACCGGCGGCAGCACACCGGGGAAGCGCGGGAACCCGTACTCGTACAGCAGCCCTTTGAGGTGGTGGTAGAGCGCGGTCACCCCGTCGTCGTTGAAGCGCGCCGCGCTGGTGCCGAAGACCGGCATCTCGTCCCACGGGGTACCGAACTGCTCCCGGTTGCGGACAAGCTGGCGGGCGACGTCGCGGCGGGCGTCCTCGCCGCCGCGCCGCTCGAACTTGTTGATCGCCACCGCGTCGGCCAGGTCGAGCATGTCGATCTTCTCGAGCTGGCTGGCGGCGCCGAACTCCGGCGTCATCACGTACAGCGAGACCGCCGCGTGCGACGCGATGGCCGCGTCGCCCTGGCCGATCCCCGGTGTCTCCACGATGACCAGGTCGAAACCGGCGGCCTTGCAGGCGGCGATCACGTCGGACAGCCGGTCGGGCACCGTGGTGTCGTGCCGCCGGGTCGCCAGCGACCGGAAGTACACGACGCCCGGCGCGATGCTGTTCATCCGGATCCGGTCGCCCAGCAGCGCTCCGCCGCCGCGGCGCCGGGTCGGGTCGACCGCGATCACCGCCACTCGTACCTTGTCCTCGCTGTCCCGGCGCAGCCGGCGGACCAACTCGTCGGTCAGTGACGACTTGCCCGAGCCGCCGGTGCCGGTGATGCCGAGGACCGGCACCGCCCGCTGCCGCGCCGCGTCGCGAACCGTCGCGGCGAGCGCGTCGTCGGCGCCCGCCTCCAGCACCGTGATCGCCCGGGCCAGAGTCGCCTCGTCGCCGGAGAACAGCGCCTCCGCCTCGACCGGCCGCCCGGTGTGGGCCAGGTCCACGTCGCAGTCGCGGATCAGCTCGTTGATCATCCCGGGCAGGCCCAGCCGCTGGCCGTCTCGGGGGCTGAAGATCCGCACCGCGCGCTCGGCGAGCCCGTCGATCTCGTCCGGCACGATGGTGCCGCCACCGCCGCCGTACACGCGGACGTGTCCCGCACCGCGCGCGGCGAGCTGGTCGACCAGGTATCCGAAGTACTCGACGTGCCCGCCCTGGTAGGACGAGACCGCCACACCCTGGACATCCTCCTGCACCGCGGCGGTGACCACCTCCTCGACGCTGCGGTCGTGGCCGAGGTGCACCACCTCCGCGCCCTGGCTCTGCAGCAGCCGGCGCATCACGTTGATCGCCGCGTCGTGCCCGTCGAACAGGCTGGCCGCGGTGACGAACCGTACCGGATGGAGGGGCACGTGGAGTGTCATGACCAAAATACTAGGACGTCCGACTATTTCACGTCCATGTGTTGTGATCAGCTCGATAGGATGGCCGGCGTGGAACCTGGCCGCCTTCCTGTCGACCCGATCGCCGAGGCCCGGCGCCTGTGGGTGGCGCACGGATGGGACAGCGCCGCCGACGGCATGGCGGCGGTGACCTCGCTGATGCGCGCGCACCAGATCGCGTTGGCCCGGGTCGAGGCGGTCCTCAAGCCGCATGGCGTGACGTTCGCCCGGTACGAGGTGCTCATGCTCCTGTACTTCAGCCGCAAGGGCTCGCTGCCGATGGCGCTCATCGGCGAGCGCCTCCAGGTCCATCCGACCAGCGTCACCAACGCCGTCGACCGGCTCGAGGCGGCGGGCCTGGTGCGCCGCTCTCCGCATCCGAGCGACCGCCGGTCCACCGTCGTGGAGCTTCTCGACGCCGGTCGCGAGCTGGCCACCGCCGCCACCGAGCAGCTCAACGCCGAGGTGTTCGCGGTGCCGTGGATCCAGCCCGATGGCGTGTCGGCCCTCGTCGACGTACTGACCGAGATGCGCCGCAACGCGGGCGACTTCTGACCGCCGACACGTCCAAAGTGGAGACCTCGCGCCGCAGCCCGCAGGGCCGCGCCGGAGGAGATCGCCGCCGCCGCGTGCTTCCTGCTCTCCGGCGACGCCAGCACCGAAGCAGGTGTCGTCGTTGATGGCGGTCGCCGGCACGCACTGGACGTATTGGCTCGAGCGGATGTGCCGCCCGCCGCTGGGGCGCTGACGGTGAGCGGTCCGGATTCGTCGCGGCACGAGCCAGAGCTCCGCCGCGACACTCTCGCCGTTCGCTGGCGTTTGGCGCTCGCTCTGCGGGGTAGCCGCGCTGCGACGAGGGCTGGGCCCCGGGCCTCGCGAGCGAAGGGGAGCTTCCAATGCCGGAGATCGTGGGCGAGAGCCTGGCCAAGCGGCTGATCGCGTGGGATGTCGACACCATCTTCGGGCTGCCCGGCGACGGCATCAACGGGCTGATGGAGGGCTTTCGCCGCCACGCCCCGGAGCTCAAGTTCGTGCTGGTGCACCACGAGGAGGCGGCCGCCTTCATGGCGACCGGCTACGCCAAGGCGACCGGAAGGCTGGGCGTCTGTGCCGCCACCTCCGGGCCAGGGGCGATCCACCTGCTGAACGGCCTGTACGACGCGAAGCTGGACCACGTACCGGTGCTGGCGATCACCGGCATGCAGGAGACGTCGTTGCTCGGCTCGCGGTACCAGCAGGAGGTGCACCTGGACCGGCTCTACTCCGACGTGGCCGACTACAACCTGATGATCAGCAATCCCCAGCAGATGCCGGGCGTGGTGGACCTGGCCATCCGCAACGCGCTGACCAAGAAGACGGTCTCGCATCTCACATTCCCCAACGACGTCCAGGTCGCGCCCGTGACCGAGGACCCGTACCGGCATCCGGCGCCCGGCGCCCCGCCCGTGGGCCTGCCGAAGCTGGACCGGCCGCAGCTGCCACCGGGGGCGGACGAGTTGCGTGCCGCCGCCGAGCTTCTGAACGGCGCGCGGAAGCCGGTGATCCTGGTCGGCGTGGGCGCGCTGAACGCGCGGGACGAGGTGATCGCGGTGGCGGAGAAGCTGGGCGCCCCCGTGGTCAAGACGCTGCCGGGCAAGGCGGTGGTGCCCGACGACCATCCGGTCACCACCGGCGGGCTGGGGTTGCTCGGCACGAAGCCGAGCGAGGAGGCCATGGAGGAGTGCGACGCGCTGCTCATGGTCGGCACCTCCTTCCCGTACGGCAAGTACCTGCCGCAGCCGGGGCAGGCGCGGGTCGTGCAGATCGACTCCGATCCGACGCTCCTCGGGCTGCGGCTGCCGGTGGAGGCCCCGATCGCGGCGGACGCCAAGAGCGGCCTGCAAGGACTGCTTCCGCTGCTGCGCGGGGGCGACGGGTCGTTCCTGGCCAAGTACCGCAAGGAGATGGACACCTGGCGCGCCGACATGAAGGCGCTGCGGGACGAGAGTCGGGATCCGATCGCGCCGCAGTACCTGATGGGCGTGATCGACGACCTGGCCGCCGACGACGCCATCCTCACCTGCGACTCGGGAACGATCGCGACCTGGTCGGCGCGGCACTGGACCATCCGTGGCGACCGCCGCTACTACCTGTCGGGCAACCTGGCCACGATGGCGCCCGGGCTGCCGTACGCGATCGCGATGCAACACGCCTTTCCCGGCCGGCAGGTCATCGCCTTCGTCGGCGACGGCGGGTTCGCGATGCTGATGGCGGAGTTCCTCACCGCGGTCCGCCACAAACTGCCCATCAAGGTGGTCATCAACAACAACAACGCGTACGGGCAGATCCTGTGGGAGCAGATCGTCCTGGGCTACCCCGAGTACGCGGTGCGGCATCACCAGCCCGAGGCGGACTTCGCCAGTTGGGCGCGCGGCTGCGGCGCGTACGGCGTGAAGGTGACGAGTCCGGGAAACGTGGCCGATGCGGTCCGGGAGGCGCTGACCCACGACGGGCCGGCGCTGGTCGACGTGGACGTCAACCCGAACGAGCCGCCGATGCCCGGCAAGGTGAAGTACGAGCAGGCGAAGCACTTCACCGAGGCGTTCCTGCGCGGCCAGCCGCACAAGGCGGCGACCGTGACGACGGTGGTCCGCGACAAGATCAGCGAGCTGCGCGCATGACCGCGGTGAAGCTCCCCGACCCGGTCGTCCGTGTCCCGCCCGCCGGCGAGATCGACGCCGCCCGCCTGGAACGGGATCTGGCGGCCGAGGTGGACGGCGAGGTCCGCTTCGACGCGGGGTCCCGAGGCGCGTACTCCACGGACGGCTCCAACTACCGGCAGGTGCCGATCGGCGTCGTGGTGCCGCGCACCGTCGAAGCCGGCGTGGCGGCGGTCGCGGTGTGCCGCAGGTACGGCGCGCCGGTGACGTCCCGCGGCGGCGGGACGAGCCTGGCGGGGGAGTGCACCAACGTCGCGGTGATCATCGACTGGTCGAAGTACTGCCACCGCCTCCTGGAGGTCGACGCCGACAACCGGACCTGCCTGGTGGAGCCGGGCATCGTCCTCGACCTGCTCAACATCCAGCTCGCCGAGACCGGCCTGAGGTTCGGCCCGGAGCCGGCCACGCACGACCACTGCACGCTGGGCGGCATGATCGGCAACAACTCCTGTGGCGCGACCGCGCAGTGGACCGGCAAGGTCGTGGACAACGTCGTCGAGCTGGAGGTGCTGCTCTACGACGGCACGCGCATGTGGGTCGGCGAGACACCGGACGACGCGTACGAGCGCATCGTGGCGCGGGGCGGCCGCGAGGCGGAGGTCTACCGTCAGCTTCGCGCGCTGCGCGACCAGCACATGGAACAGATCCGCGCGCGCTATCCGCGGATTCCCCGGCGCGTTTCCGGCTACAACCTCGACAGTCTGCTGCCGGAGAAGAACTTCCACGTCGCGCAGGCGCTGGTCGGCACGGAGGGCACCTGCGTCACGGTGCTGCGGGCGCGGCTGCGGCTGGTGCCGGTCGTCAAGGCGCGGACGCTGGCGTTCGTCGCCTATCCGGACATCGCCGCCGCCGCCGACCACGTGCCCAAGGTCCTGCCGCACGCTCCCCTCGCGCTGGAGGGCCTCGACCGGAAGCTCATCGACTTCGAGCGGCGCGAGCACCTCAACCTCGACGCGCTGGAGCGGTTGCGCCAGCGGGGCGCCTACCTGCTGGTGCGAATGGGCGGCGACACGAAGCGGGATGCCGACGCCGCCGTCGACGCGCTCCTGCGCGACCTCGGCAAGAGCCGCGACGATCCGGGGGTCGGCGTCTTCGACGACCCGTTCGACGAGCAGGCGATGTGGAAGATCCGCGAGTCCGGGCTCGGCGCGACCGCGCGGGCTCCGGGCATGGCGGACACCTGGCCCGGCTGGGAGGACTCGGCGGTCGATCCCAGCGACCTCGGCGACTACCTTCGTGACCTGCGGCGGCTGCTCGCCGAGTACGGGTACGAGCAGGCGTCGCTGTACGGGCACTTCGGGCAGGGCTGCGTGCACACCAGCATCCCGTTCGACCTGATGCGGCCGGAGGGGGTCGCGAAGTTCCGGTCCTTTGTGGAGCGTGCCGCCGACACGGTGGTCCGCTACGGCGGCTCGTTCTCCGGCGAACACGGCGACGGGCAGGCGCGCGGCGAGCTGCTTCCGAAGATGTTCGGCGAGGAACTGGTCGCCGCCTTCGGCCGGTTCAAGGCGATCTTCGACCCGGACAACCGGATGAACCCGGGAAAGATCATCGCGCCGAACCCGCTGGACGGCAACCTGCGCCTCGGCGTCGACTACAACCACGGCGGCGTGGCCACGCACTTCCGGTACCCGCACGACGACGCCAGCTTCGGCCGGGCGGTGCTCCGCTGCGTCGGCGTGGGCAAGTGCCGCCGCCACACCGGCGGCGTGATGTGCCCCTCGTACATGGTGACCAAGGAGGAGGAGCACTCCACGCGGGGGCGGGCCCGGCTGCTGTTCGAGATGCTCGACGGCGCCGCCCGGGGTGGCGCGATCGCCGACGGCTGGCGGTCGACGGCCGTGATGGACGCGCTCGACCTCTGCCTGGCCTGCAAAGGCTGCAAGTCCGACTGCCCGGTGGGCGTGGACATGGCCACGTACAAGGCCGAGTTCCTGTCCCACCATTACCACGGACGGCTGCGCCCCCGGGCACACTACGCCATGGGCTGGCTGCCGATCGCCGCGGCCGCGGTCTCCGCCACGGCACCGCGGCTGGTCAACGCCGTCACCCACGCACCGGGTCTGGCCTGGCTCGCCAAGAAGGCCGCCGGGGTCGACCCCCGGCGGCAGGTGCCGGTGTTCACGCCGCGGAGCTTCCAGCGGTGGTACGCCGCGCGCGGGCCCCGGGGCACCGGCGAACGCGGAGAGGTGCTGCTCTGGCCGGACACCTTCACCAACCGGTTCGATCCCGGCATCGCGCGCGCCGCCGTCGAGGTCGTCGAGGCCGCCGGCTGGCGGGTCGTCGTTCCCGACCAGCCGGTCTGCTGCGGCCTCACGTGGATCTCCACCGGCCAGCTCACCACGGCCAGGCAGGTGCTGCGGCGCACCATCGGTGTCCTCCGCCCGCACCTGCGGGCCGGCACGCCGATCCTCGGCCTGGAGCCGAGCTGCACGGCGGTGTTCCGCGGCGACGCGGCGGAGCTGTTCCCCGACGACGAAGACGTGCGACGGCTGGTCAAGCAGACCGTCACGCTCGCGGAGCTGCTCACCCAGCACACGCCCGGCTGGCAGCCGCCACGCGTGTCCCGCACCGCCCGTATCCAGACGCACTGCCACCAGCACGCGGTGCTCGGCTTCCAGGCCGACAAGACACTGCTGGCCTCGGCCGGAGTCGACGCCGACGTCCTCGACTCCGGATGCTGTGGCCTGGCCGGAAACTTCGGATTCGAGCAGGGCCACTACGACGTGTCCGAGGCATGCGCCGAACGCGTGCTGCTGCCCGCCGTCCGCGACGCCGGCCCGAGCGACGTCATCATGGCCGACGGGTTCAGCTGCCGTACCCAGATCGCGCAGAGCGACGCCGGCGGCCGGCGCGCCGTACACCTCGCCGAACTGCTGCGCGCGGGCATGGACGGCGACGACGGCGCCGACACACCGGAGCGGCGCTGGGCGCGGCGGCCGGCGGCACCGCCGTTGCCGGTACGCCTGTTGACCACCGCTCTCGCGGCCGGCGGTGCCGCCGCGGCGCTGGCGTACCTGCTGCGCCGCCAGGTGAGTGAGACCTGATGGGGACGGCAGCACGCGATCCAGGGCTTCACCGAGGCGTTGCGCTGCGAGCTGCTCCACGACCGGACGAACGTGAACATCACGATGGTGCAGCTACCGGCCGTGAACACGCCCCAGTTCGACTGGGTACCGCCGGAGGTGTCGGCGCCCTCGCCCATCGCTTGCGGCGGTGACGAGCCCGGTCAGGAGGGCGGCGAGAGCAGCCGCCGGACCTGGGCGGCGGCCGGGTCGTCCGGCGCGAGGGTGAGGAAGCGGCGCAGTGTCGCGTCGGCCTGGCCGTGTCCCTCCGCGCGCTGGGCCATACCGAGCATCAGGACCGCTTGCGCGTGGTCCGGGGCGCGATCCAGGACCTCCTGAGCCGCCGCGGCGGCACCGGCCGGGCGGTCGGCGCGCAGCAGCGCGAACGCCAGCCGCAGGCGGATCTCGTCGTCCGGCCGCTGCCGGAGCACGTCCGCGTAGACGGTGGCGGCTTCGGCGTACCGGCCGTCGCGTTCCAGCGATCGGGCCGCGGTCAGGCTGGTCTCCACGCTCTCCGTCCGCGTGCCCTCCGCCGGGTCCCGCCCGCCGAACCGGGGGCCGGCGACCGCGACGGCGGCGATCATCGCGACCAGGGCCACGGCCACCACGTCCCAGGAACGCCGGGCCCGGGCCGCGCCCATCGGCGGCGGGTCCCGAGGCGCCGCGCGGGCGTTGCGCCGGGCACGCCGGCGCACCGTGCGGAGGGCGAGCCAGGCCATGGCCGCGGCCACCACCAGCGGCACCAGCCACAACAGCGGGCCGAGCCGGCCGGGCGGCGGGTCGGCCAGGACCTGCGCGCCGTACCGCTCGACGAACCACTGCCGCACCTGGTCGGGAGTACGGCCGGCGGCCAACTGGTCGGCGATGCTCTGCCGCATGGCGGCGGCCATCGGGGACTGGGAGTGCGCCACCGACTCGCCCTGGCAGGCCAGGCAACGGAGCTGCGTGGCGAGCGCGACGGCGTCCGGCGGGCGCTGGTGCAGCGAACGCCAGAGCCCGGTCGCGGCGCCGGCCGCCAGCACCAGGACGACAAGTGCGGTGGCGGCCCGCCGCCCGGTCAGCCGGCGGCCGTCGCCTCTTTCGGCGCCGACCCGGTCGCGGTCGCCGCGAGGGGCGGTCACGCGACCAGCAGCGGTGGCAACCGCCGCTCCAGCCAGGCGGCGTCCACCGCGCCGCGGACGGAGAGCCGCAGTTGGCCGGCCCGGTCGACCACGAAGGTCTCCGGCACGCCCACGACGCCCCACGTCACCGCGGCCGTGCCGCGCGGATCGGCGACCGAGAGCAGGTCGCGCACGCCCAACTCGGCCAGCGTGCGGCGGGCCGACTCGGCGCCGTCGCGCAGGTTGATGCCGACCACGGCCAGGCCCTGCCCACCCCACCGGCGTTCGGCCGCCGCCATCAGCGGCAGCTCCTGGCGGCAGGGGTCGCACCAGGACGCCCACACGTTGACCACCACGACCTTGCCGCGCAGGTCGCCGAGGTCGAAGCGGCCTCCCGCGAGCGTGGTGCCGGTCAGCGCCGGGGCCGGTTCGCCGCGTACGCGAGTGGGCGGGCCGCCGGTCGCGGAGTCCGGCGTCGACGGGCGCAGCCCAGCGGCCAGCGTCGCGCCCAGAACCGCGAGCACGACCGCCGACACGGCCAGCGACAGCGGTCGCCAGCGCGGCGTACCGGCCCTCATCGGACGCCCCGCGCTGATGCCGCGCCCGCCACGTCGAGGGCGGCTCCCGGACGCCCCACCGGCCGCCGGCGGACCAGCGCGAGCAGGCCACCTACCGCGATGAGGCCGCCGCCGGCCCAGACCAGCCACACGAGCGGGTTCACCGCGAGGCGGATGGTGGCCGAGCGCCCGTCGGTGGGCACCGCGAGCACCGTCACGTAGACGTCGCCACCGGGGCGCGACGTGATCGCCGGCAGGCTGACCGCGAGATCGCGCGCGGGGTAGTAGCGCAGCCGCGGAGCGGCGACGGCGAGCTGGTCGCCGTCCCGGTACAGGGCCACGCGCGCGACGGCGGACATGCCGTCGCCGTCGCCGCTCCGCTCGACGCCGGTGAGCCGCGCGGTGACCGGTCCGGCGCTGACCGTCTCACCGATGGCGAGTTGCCGCTCGGCCGTGGCCGTGTAGTCGGACGAGGCGGCCACACCGACCGCCAGCACCGCGACGCCGGCGTGGGCGAGCAGCCATCCCCAGCGCTGCCGCGGCAGTGTGGCCGCGGCCGGACGCCCGGTCCGGCGCGCGGCCAGGGCGTGCCGCAGCTGGGCCGCCGCGGTCAGGGCCAGCCCGGCGAGGACGAACGCGGCCAGCGCGAAGGCGGCCAGCGCGGCGGGACCGGGCCGGGACAGCAGGCCCACGGCGGTCGCGGTGGCGAGCCCGGCGGCGGCGGCCCAGCCCGCCCGGCCGGTGCCGCGGCGGCGCCTGTCGGACAGGTACGGCGCGGCTCCCATCAGCACCAGGACGGCGAGCGCGACGGGCACCGCGGCCCGGTTGAAGTAGCCCTGGCCGACCGCCGTACGCGCGCCCCCCACCGCCTGGGTCAGCAGCGGGAAGAGCGTGCCGGTCAGCACCACCGCGGCCAGCGCGACCATGAGCACGGCGTTGGTGGTGTAGCCGGCCTCCCGCGACAGCAGCGGTGCCGCCGGACCGGTCGGGAACACGCCGGACCGCCAGAGCAGCAGGCCGAGCGTGACCGCGGTGGCGAGCAGGACGAAACCGAGCAGCATCGGCCCGAGCGGCGAGGCCGTGAACGCGTGGACGCTCTCCACCGCGCCGGAGCGGGTCAGGAACGTACCGACCAGCACCAGCAGGAACGTGCCGGCGGCCAGCGCCAGGCTCCACGGCGGCGGGCATCCGGGGCGGTGGCGTGCCCGTAGCGTGTGCAGCAGCGCGGTCGCGGTGAGCCAGGGCAGGAGCGAGGCGTTCTCCACCGGGTCCCAGGCCCAGTAGCCGCCCCAGCCCAGCACCGCGTACGACCACCAGGCGCCGAGCGTGATGCCGGCGGTGAGCAGGCTCCACGCGCCGAGCGTCCAGCGTCGCATCGCGGCGATCGACCGGTCGTCGGCGCGGCCGGCCAGCAGGGCGGCCAGCGCGTAGCCGAACGGCACCGCCAGGCCGACGTAGCCGGCGTACAGCAGCGGCGGGTGCACGCCCATCGCCGGATGGACGCGAAGCAGCGGATTGGGGCCGGGCCCGTCCAGCGGCACCGGGCTCACCGAGGTGAACGGATTGGCCGCGAAGTAGGTCAGCGCGAAGAAGAAGACCGCCACGACGCCGACCACGGATACGGCCCAGGGGAGCAGGATGCCGGCACGGCCGTCGCCGGTCCAGACCAGCAGCGCGGCGCAGGCGGCGAGGACGAGCAGCCACAGCAGCAGCGAGCCGTCCAGGGCGGCCCAGAGGCTGGTGATCGTGTAGTAGAGCGGCACGTCGCGGCCGCCGTTCTCGGCCACGTACCGGACGCTGAAGTCGTGCCGGACCAGCGCCCATTCCAGCAGCCCGCAGGCGGTGGCCGCGGACGCCAGCAGCAGCCAGGTGGCGATCCTGGCGGGGCGGGCCGGAGCGCCGGAGAGCGCCACGCGCAGCCACAGGAGCACGGTGGCCGCCGCGGCGAGCAGGCCGGCGAGGAGGCTGGCACCGCCGAGCTGGGCGGTCACGAGCCCGCCTCGGCCGGCCGGTACTCGTTGCCGTGTTTGGCCATCACGGTGTCGGAGCGGAACATCCCGTCCGCGTCCAGCGCGCCCTCCACCACGGCCTCCTGGCCTTCGCGGACGGTCCCGGGCAGGTGCGCCGGCTGGCGGACGGTGACCTCGGTCGCGCCGTCACTGAGCCGGAACTGGGTCCAGCCGCCGGCGGTGCTCAGTGAGCCCGGCACCACCTGGCCGCCGAGGCGTACCCGGTCACCGGCAGGGCCGGACGAGACCTCGGAAGGGCTCCGGTAGAAGGTCAACGTGTCCTGAAGTCCCGCGGCCACCAGCAGCGCGACCGCGGCACCGGCGATCAGCAGCAGGGCCAGCCGGGCGCGCCGGGTCACCGGGCCGCGCTCGCGGTACGCGCGGCGCCGCTCACGCCGGCCCGCCGTTCGAGGGCGGCCATCCGGACCAGCGCCAGCCAGGCGGCGGTCGCGGCGCAGGCGGCCACGCACAGCAGCAGGGCCGCCAGGATGAGGGCGTCTATCGGCGGGCTGCTGTCCGGCGCGAGCACGGTGGCCCGCTGGTGCAGCGAGCGAAACCAGACCACCGAGAAGTGCACCAGCGGCACCATGACGAAGCCGGCGATCCCCAGCCAGGCCGCGCGCCGGCCGCCACGTGTGCCCTGGCCGACGGCGAGGTAGGCGGCGTAGACGAGCCCCAGCAGCACCGTGCTCACCAGGCGCGGGTCCCAGGCCCACCACACGCCCCAGGTCGCGCGCCCCCACGCCATGCCGACCAGGGTGGTGGCGAGCGTCATGGCGAGCCCCACCTCGGCCGCCGCCCGGCCCGCGCGCTGCCAGCGGGGGTCGGCCCAGCCGAGGTAGCCGAGGCTGGCCACGAGCACGGTGAGAAAGCACAGGTACGCCGTCCAGGCGGTGGGCACGTGCAGGTACATCAGCCACTGCGCCCGCCCCTGCACGGCGTCGACCGGCGCCACGGTCAGACCCACCAGTGGGCCGGCCGTCCACAGGGCACCGGCCAGCCAGCCGACGGTACGCCGGTCGCGGGCCGCCCGCGGGCCAGCCAACAGGGGCGTGGGCAGGTCAGGTCGCATGGCGCCTCCCGGGAGCAGTGCTGGCCGCGCACGGCTACCCGTTGTGCTGCCGTCAAACCCCGTTCCGGCCGGAAATTTGTTGCCAGTTTCGTGGTTGATCCGCCGCTGCGCGGGTAGCCGCCGGAGCCGAGCGGAAGGGGAGCGATGGGGACAGGGGGAGTCCGCCGTCGGATCGGGTGCGCCGTCGCGGGGGCGGCCTGCGCCCTGCTGGCCGGCTGCGTCGGAGACTCACCTTCCACTTTGGACCCGGCGGGCGTGGGCGCTCGGCAGGTGGAAGGTCTGTGGTGGCTGCTGTTCTGGGTTTCGGTGGTCGTCTTCGCCGAGGTGCTGCTGTTTCTCGGCTGGGCGCTGCTGTGGCGGCGCAGGCGCGGAGCCCGGGTACGGACCGGCGACGCGATGCCGTTCGTGACCGTCCTCGGGATCGGCGTGCCCTTCATCGTGCTGGTCGCCGTGTACGGCGTCGGCCTGCGGCACCTGGACGCGCTGGCCCGCCCGCCCGGCGGCGCGGACATGACCGTGGAGGTGGTCGGCCACCGCTGGTGGTGGGAGATCCGCTATCCCGAGCGGGCCGGCGCGGTGACCGCGAACGAGCTGCACATCCCGGTCGACGGCTCGGTCCGGGTGCGGCTGCGTACGGCCGACGTGCAGCACAGCTTCTGGGTACCGCAGCTGATGCCGAAGATCGACCTGATCGCGGGCCGGATCAACGAGACCTGGCTGCGGGCCGAGCGGGCCGGCAGCTTCCGGGGACAGTGCGCCGAGTACTGCGGGCAGCAGCACGCGTACATGGCGCTGATGGTGGTGGCGCGGCCCCGGGCCGAGTTCGACGCGTGGCTGGACCGGTTGGCCTCGCCGCCGGCGGTCGCGCTCACCGGCGCGCAGCGGCGCGGCCTGGCCGCCTTCGAGCAGGGGCCGTGTGCCGCCTGCCACACCGTCCGCGGTACGAGCGCGCGGGGCACGGTGGGGCCGGACCTGACCACGGTCGGCTCGCGGTGGAGCCTGGGCGCCGGCGCCGCGCCCAACGACGTCGGGCATCTGGGCGGCTGGATCGCCAACTCGCAGGCCGTGAAGCCCGGCAACAACATGCCGCCCCAGCCCGTGCCCGCCGCGGACCTGCCGGATCTCATCGCGTACCTGCGGACGCTTCGCTGAGGGAGCCCGATGACCGTACACACCGACCCGCCGCCCGCGCCGGGCTCCCGTCCCCGGGGCGGCACGGCGGGGGCCGACCCGCCGGACGATCGGGCCCGGCTGGCCCGGCGGTGGCACGAGCGGCCGTCGATCCGTACCTGGCTGGCGACCGTCGACCACAAGCGGATCGGCCGGCGGTACATGATCACGGCTGGGTTCTTCTTCGCCCTGGCCGGTGCCGACGCGGTGGCGCTGCGTACCCAGTTGGCCCGTCCGCAGGGTGGGGTGCTGTCGCCGGAGCAGTACAACCAGCTCTTCACGGTGCACGGCACGGCGATGATCTTCCTGTTCGCCACCCCGATGCTCTTCGGCTTCGGCAACTTCCTCGTGCCGCTCATGCTCGGCGCCCGGGACATGGCCTTCCCGAGGCTCAACGCGTTCGGCTACTGGGTCTTCCTCTTCGCCGGGACGTTGCTCTTCTCCAGTCAGTTGGTCGGCGCCGCGCCGCACGGCGGCTGGTTCGCCTACGTGCCCCTGACCGAGCGGACCTACTCGCCCGGCGCGGGCATGGACGTCTACACCCTCGGGCTGTTCTTCCTCGGCGTGTCGACCACCAGCGGGGCGATCAACTTCATCGTCACCGCGGCCAAGCTCCGGGCGCCCGGGATGTCGCTCAACCGGGTCCCGCTGTTCGTCTGGGCGATCGTCGCCACGTCGTTCATGGTGATCTTCGCGCTGCCCGCGCTGAACCTCGCCAACGGCCTGCTCTTCCTCGACCGCCGCTTCGGTACCCACTTCTACGACCCCGACCGGGGCGGCAACACACTGCTGTGGCAGCACCTTTTCTGGATCTTCGGGCATCCGGACGTCTACATCATCGTGCTGCCCGCCCTCGGCATCGTCTCGTCCGTGCTGCCCGCGTTCTGCCGGCGGGGCGTGGCCGCGTACCCCCTGGTCGTGCTCTCGCTCGTGACCATCGCGATCATCTCGTTCGGCGTGTGGGTGCACCACATGTTCGCCACCGGGCTGCCCCAGCTGTCACTGAGCTTCTTCAGCGCCGCCAGCACGCTGATCACCATCCCGTCGGGGATACAGATCTTCGCCTGGCTCGCCACGATGCTGCTCGGGCGGATCGTCGTGCGGGTCCCGCTGCTGTTCGTCATCGGCTTCATCGTGGTGTTCGTGCTCGGCGGGTTCACCGGCGTCATGTTCGCCATCACCACATTCGACCAGCAGGTGACCGACTCGTACTTCGTCGTCGCCCACTTCCACTACGTGCTGTTCGGTGGCGCGGTCTTCCCGATCCTGGCCGGCATCTACTACTGGCTGCCCAAGTTCACCGGCCGGATGTACAGCGAACGCCTCGGGCGGTGGGCGTTCTGGCTGGTTTTCATCGGCATGAACCTCACGTTCTTCCCCATGCACATCTCCGGCCTGCTCGGCATGCCCCGCCGGGTCTACACCTATCCGGCCGGGCTCGGCTGGGACCTGTGGAACCTGCTGGCCACGCTCGGCGCCTACACGCTGGCCGCGGGGCTGCTGCTGGTGGCCGCGGGCGTGGTGCTCGCCCTGCGCCGCGGCCGACCGGCGCCCGCCGACCCGTGGGGCGGCGACACGCTGGAGTGGGCCACCGACTCGCCGCCGGCGCCGTACAACTTCGCGGTCATCCCGCGCGTGCACAGCCTGCATCCGATGTGGGACCGGCGCACCACCGACGCCCTGGCCAGCGGCGAGGTGCTCGCCGGCCACCGGACGACGCTGACGAGCGAACTCGACGGCCGGCTGGAGCGGGCCGTGGAGATGCCCGAGGCGTCGCTGCGCCCGCTGCTCGCCGCGTCCGGGCTGTTCGTGGTGGTGCTCGGCCTGCTCTGGGGCGTGTACTGGGCGGCCGGCGCCGGCGCGCTGCTCTTCGGCGGCACGCTGGCCGGCTGGCTGTGGCCGCCCGAGGTCGGTCCGGAGGAAGCGGGGGTCGCGCCATGACCGCGGACACCACCGCCACGGGGGCGCTGACGGCACGGGCGCTGGCTACGGAGATGCCGGCCGGGCGCACCACCGGCTGGTGGGGCATGGTCCTGTTCGTCACCACCGAGGCGGCCCTGTTCGCCGTGCTCCTGGGCACCTACTTCTATCTGCGGTTCCAGTACGGTCCACAGTGGCCTCCAGCGGGCATCGGCGCACCGGAGCTGGTGCGGCCGCTGATCATGACCGCCGTGCTGCTGCCCAGCAGCCTGCCCGTGGTGTGGGCCGAACGCGGCATCCGGCGCGGCCAGGTGTGGCGGCTGCGCGCGGGACTGACCGCGACGCTGCTGCTCGGCATCATCTTCCTGACCATGCAGGCCACCGAGTACGCCATGAAGCTGAAGGAGTTCACCTTCACCACCAACGCGTACGGCTCGCTCTTCTACACCATCACCGGCTTCCACGGCCTGCACGTGAGCGTCGGCCTCCTCATGATCAGCTGGTTGCTGGCCGCCGCCGTCCGGGGCAGCTTCGGCTCCCGCCGCCACGAACGGGTCCGGATCACCGCCATCTACTGGCACTTCGTCGACGCCGTGTGGGCGGCCATCCTGTTCACCATCTACCTGTCGCCACGGCTATGACGGACACCTCCAGCCCGCCCCGCGCCGTCCGCCTCGGCGGCCTGTTGATGTGGTACGCGGTACTCGGCGGCGCCGTCGCGTGGAGCACGCACCTGATCCTCGCCTGGGGCGTGACCGAGCTGGCCTGCGCCGGCGGGCACAACGACGTGGCGGGCGTGCCGTTGCGGACGTTCGTCGCCGGCGCGGTCGTGCTGCCCGGGCTGGCCACCGCGGCGGCGCTCGCGGTGGCCTGGCCGGCGTGGCGCCGAGCCGTCGCGGCGACGCGGGCCGCGACCGACGAGTCCGACCGGACCCGGGCCCAGCGGGCCGCCATGATGGCCCTGATCGGGCTCGGCGCCGACGCCCTCTTCCTCGCCATCATCATCGCCGGTGGCGCCGCACTCCTGGTGTTCCCGTCATGCCCGGCGTGAGCGACGTCCCGGTCCTCGCGCATGGCGCGGGCGACCCCTCGGCGTCCTGGGTCGACCTCGTGCTCGTGCTCGGCCTCGTGGCTCTCGGCGCCGGATACGGCCGCGGCGTGCACGAGCTGTGGGCCCGGCGCGGCGGAGGCCAGGTCGTGTCCGGCGGGCGAGCGGCGGCCTTCGCCTTCGGGCTGGTGGTCGCGCTCGTCGCGCAGCGCGGGCCGGTGCACGATGCGGCCGAGGGCTCGTTCGCCGGCCACATGGCCCAGCACATGCTGCTGATGGTGGTGGCCGCGCCGCTGCTCGCCGCCGGGGCCGCCGGCCTGCCACTGACCCTGGCCGCCCCGCACCGGCTCCGGCGGTGGGTCGGCCGGTTGCGCGCCTCGGCGGTGGTGCGCTGGCTGCGCCGCCCGTCCCAGCTCGCCCTGCTCGCCGGCGGGCTGCACACGGCCGTGTTGTGGGCCTGGCACCTGCCCGCGCCGTACGCCGTCGCCGTCGACAGCGCGGCGGTACACGCCGCGGAGCACCTGAGCTTCGTCGGCGCCGCCTGGCTGCTCTGGGCCACGGTGCTGGGCGCCCGGCCCCGAGGCCGGCCAGATCCCGCCGGCGGAGTGCGGCGGCCCGGACCGGCCGCGCGGGCCGCTCGGGGGCTCCGGCCGGCGGAGTCGCTCGTGCTGCCGACCCCGGTCGGGCTGCTGGTGCTCTTCGGCACCGGCATGGCCGCCGCGGCGCTCGGCGCGGTGCTCACGCTCGCCCCCACGCCGCTCTACCCGCCCGACGTGCTCGCCTCCCGAGATCCGCTGGCCGACCAACAACTCGCCGGCCTGGTCATGTGGGTACCGATGGACGTCGTCGCGTTCGCGGTCGCGGTGGTGCTCTTCGTGCGCTGGCTCGCGCGGCTGGACCGCCGGACACCAGCCGGGCGGGACCTGCGCCCGGCCGACTCGGCAGCCGAGGAGATGGTCCGATGACGCGCCCGCCACACCGCCTGTGGCTCGCCCTCGCCGCCGCGGGCGCCCTCGCCGCGCCGGGCGCCTGTGCCAGCGTGCCACCGCCACCGCCGGCCGAGGTCACCTCCGGCGACCCGGTCCGGGGGGCCGAGCTGATCGGCCGGTACGGCTGCGGCACCTGTCACGAGGTACCCGGCGTCCGGGGCGCGGACGGGATGGTCGGCCCGCCGCTGACCCGGTTCGGCAGCCGCTCGTACATCGCCGGGCACCTGGTCAACACCGGGCCCAACCTGTGGCGCTGGATCACCGACCCGCAGGGCGTCGACCCCGGCACCGCCATGCCGGACGTCGGCGTGACGGACGCGGACGCCCGGGACATCGTCGCGTACCTGATGAGCCTGGACTGAGGGAGGACGCCGATGCCGCACGACGGGCCGCAGCGAGCGGAGCGAGCCGGCCGGCAGCGCCCCGGGCCCCGCCTGCTGGCCGCGGCGGCGGCCGTGGCGGTGGTCGCCCTGCCGGCGTTCGCGCCGCCGCCGGAACCCACCGGACCGCGACCGTCGGCCGCTCCCGCGACGCCGGACACCGGGCAGGGTCGGGACCTGTACCAGCGCGGCTGCGCCAGCTGCCACGGCCCCGACGGCCGGGGCAGCCAGCGCGGGCCGACGCTGGCCGGCGTCGGCGCGGCCTCGGTGGACTTCCAGCTCTCCACCGGCCGGATGCCACTGGCGAACGAGCGCACCATGCCGCACCGGCGCGAGCCGGCCTTCTCCCCGGAGGAGATCGACGCCCTCGTCCGGTACGTCGCCACCCTCGCGGGCGGTGGTCCGCCCGTACCGGACGTGGTGCCGAGCGACCCTCGCGCCGGACGTGACCTCTACCTGACGTACTGCTCGGCCTGCCACTCCGCGACCGGTGCCGGCGCGGTGCTCACCAGCGGTCGCCGTACGCCAAACCTGTACCAGGCCGACCCGACCCAGATCGGCGAGGCGATCCGGGTCGGGCCCGGAGCGATGCCCGCGTACGGGCCGGAAGCCCTGGACCAGTCCGAGGTGAACGCGATCGCCGCGTACGTCGGCCTCCTCCAGAACAGCGGCGAGGTGGACCGGGGCGGCCTTCCGCTGGGCCGGATCGGGCCGGTGACCGAGGGACTGGTGGCGGTGCTCGTCGGGCTCGTCCTGCTGCTGTTCCTCGCCCGCCGGCTGGGGACGGGCGCGCGATGAGCGACGATCCGCGTGAGCGGCACCAGCGGCTGGTGACCGGCGGTGCCAGGATCGCCTTCGCCACGAGCGCGCTCGCCGCGGTCGGCTTCGCCGTCGCGTATGTGCTGGACTGGGGAACCCAGGCGTTCGGCGCCTTCCTCGCGGTGGCCTTCGGCGGCCTCGCCTGCGGCCTGAGCCTCTGGGGGCGCGGGCTGATGCCGGCCGGTGGCTACGTCGAGGACCGGCCGCCACTGGGCGACCCGCGCGAACGGGAGCTGCTCGCCGAGACGGTCGCCGAGCCGCCCGCCGGCCGGCGAGGACTGCTCGGCCTGGCCGGGCTCGCCGTCGCGGCGATCGGCGCCGCGCTGCTGTTTCCGCTGCGCTCGCTCTACCCGCAGGGCGGCCCCGACCCGGCGACCGCGCTGTCGCACACGCCGTGGCGCTCCGGCGTGCGGCTGATGACCCGGGACGGCCGGCCGGTCCGGCTCGCGGAGGTCTCGCCGGACACGATTCTCATCGTCGTCCCGGAAGGGCACCCCGACGAGGGGGACGCCCCGGCGTTCGTGGTCCGGCTGGATCCCGGCCGGTTCCGCCGCCCGCCGCCGGCCGGCCACGTCGGCGGCGTGGTGGCGTACTCCCTGCTGTGTACCCACGCCGGCTGCCCGGTCAGCCTGTACGAGCAGACGAGCGGCCGCATGATGTGCCCTTGTCACCAGTCCGTCTTCGACCTTCAGGACGCGGCCGAGCCGGTGTCCGGGCCGGCCGCCCGACCGCTGCCGGGCCTGCCCATCACGGCCGACCCGGACGGATTCCTGCGCGCCACCGGCGGCCTCACCGGGCCGCCCGGTGCCGGGTTCTGGAGCCGGCCATGATCACCCGCCGCCTCTACCGCTCGGTCGACTCCCGCCTCGGCACGTCCGGCGTGTTGCGCCGCGCGCTGGCCAAGGTCTTCCCGGACCGCTGGTCGTTCATGCTCGGCGAGATCGCCCTCTACTCGTTCGTGTCGCTGCTGCTGACCGGCGTCTACCTGACCATGTTCTTCGAACCGTCCACAGCGGACACCGTCTACGACGGCGCGTACGAGCCGCTGCGCGGCGCCCGGGTTTCGGCCGCGTACGCCTCGACGGTCGCACTGAGCTACGACATACGGGCCGGGCTGCTGATCCGGCAGGCCCACCACTGGGCGGCGTTGGTCTTCGTCGGGGCCATCGTTATGCACATGCTCCGGATCTTCTTCACCGGTGCCTACCGCCGGCCGCGCGAAGTCAACTGGCTGATCGGCGTCACCCTGCTCACGCTGGCGCTGCTCAACGGCTTCACCGGCTACTCGATGCCGGACGACCTGCTCTCCGGCACCGGTCTGCGGATCATCCACTCGGTCATCCTGTCGATTCCGGTGGTCGGGGCCTGGCTGGCGTTCCTGCTGTTCGGTGGGGAGTTTCCCAGCGAGGTGACGGTGCCGCGGCTGTTCGTCAGCCACGTGCTGCTCGTACCGGCGGCGCTGGTCGCGCTCATCTCCGCCCACCTGGCGATCCTGGTCCGGCAGAAGCACACGCACCACGCCGGTCGGGGCAACCGGGACCGGAACGTCGTCGGTTCGCGCTTCTGGCCCGCCTACACGCTGCGCTCGCTGGGCCTGCTCGCCGGCGTTCTGGCCGTGGTGTTCGGGCTCGGCGGGCTGGTGCAGATCAACCCGGTGTGGATCTACGGCCCGTTCGCCCCGGCGCAGGTCACCTCGCCGGCCCAGCCCGACTGGTACGTGGCCTGGGGAGACGGCGCGCTGCGCCTGTTCCCGCCGTTCGAGTTCACCGTCTTCGGCCACCTGGTGCCGGCGCCGTTCCTGCCCGGCGTGGTGGTCGGCGGGCTGACGTTCACCGTGCTGTACGCCTGGCCGTGGATCGACCGGTGGCGTACCGGCGACCGCCGGGCCCATCACGTGCTCCAGCGGCCGAGCGACCGGCCCGGCCGGCTGGCGTTCGGCGCCGCCGTACTGACGTTCTTCGGCGTCCTGTTGCTCGCCGGCGGCTACGACGTCATCGCGCGGTTCAGCGGCTGGTCGGTCACCAGCGTGCTGTCGGCGCTGCGGATCCTGGTGCTCGCCCTGCCGCCGGTGGTGGCCGCGGTGGCGTACCTGCTGGCCCGGGCGGTACGGGCCGGCCGGACCGCGGGCGTCACCGATCTGACCGCGGCGGACGTGCGCGGAGGCATCGCCGGCGAGACGGCGGAGCCGCCGCGGGAGCCGGTGGGCGTGATCCGGCTGTGGCGCCAGCCCGACCAGACCTGGTGCTGGCAGTGGTCGGCACCGGACGCGGAGCCGCTGACGAGCAACGAGCGCTACCTGGATCGGAGCGAGGCCCTGCGCCGGGCGCGGATCAGCTACCCCGACGCGCCGGTCGAGCAGACCGAGCCGCCGGTCGGCTGGGTCTGGCCGGTGCGGCACCGTCCCGGCCCGGGCAGCCGCGTGGCCGCCGCCGTGGTCGTGGCGGCACTGGCGGTGCTGCGCCGCCGGGGGCGCCGGGGGCGCGGATCGGGCCGGCGGTAGGCGGTCACCGCCACTCACCGGCGCCGGTCCCGAGCAAGTCCGCGGAGCTCAGCGCCGCCTGTCCTCGGCGCGGTGCCGGGCCGGGCCGGTCACCTGGGTGAGGTTGAGCGCGGTGTTCACCAGGTACAGATGCGACATCGCCTGCGGGAAGTTGCCGACCTGCCGAGCCCCGTCGATGTCGTACTCCTCGGCGAACAGCCCGAGGTCGTTGCCGACGCTCAGCGCCCGCTCGAACGTGGCCCGGGCGCGGTCGACGTCGCCGCGCAGCAGGTAGTTGTCGGCGAGCCAGAAGCTGGCGGCCAGGAACGCTCCCTCGCCCGCCGGCAGGCCGTCCACCTTCGTGTGGGGCTTGTGCCGGTAGCGGTGCACGAAGCCATCCCGGCAGAGGTCCTCCTCCACGGCGGTGACGGTGCCGGCGATGCGCGAGTCCCGGGCCGGCAGGAAGCCGACCGGCGCCATGAGCAGCAGCGCGGCGTCGACCTCGGGGGAGCCGTACGACTGCGTGAAGGTGTTGCGGTCGGGGTCGTACCCGTTGGCGCAGACCTCCTCGAAGATGTCGGCGCGCAGCCGCCGCCACCGGTCGATCGGCCCGTCCATGTCGAACCGCTCGACATCCTTGACCGCGCGGTCCGCGGCGACCCAGGCCATCACCTTGGAATGGGTGAAGTGCCGGTGGGGTCCGCGCATCTCCCAGATGCCCTCGTCCGGCTCACTCCAGTGCGACTCCAGGAAGTCCAGCAGCTTCCGCTGCACCAGCCAGGCCTCCGGGTCCGGTTCGATGCCGCTGGCCCGGGCCTGGTGCAGCGCGTCCATCAACTCCCCGTGCACGTCCAGTTGGAGTTGCCTCGCCGCCGCGTTGCCGATCCGTACCGGTGTGGAGCCGGCGTAGCCGGGCAGCCAGTCCAGGCTCACCTCGGTCAGCCGCCGGTCGCCGTACACGCCGTACATGATCTGCATCTGCTCCGGGCTTCCCGCGACCGCGCGCAGCAGCCACTCCCGCCAGGCCACGGCCTCCTGCTTGTATCCGGCGTCGAGGAAGGCGAGCAAGGCGAACGTGGCGTCCCGGATCCAGCAGTACCGGTAGTCCCAGTTGCGGACGCCGCCCAGCCGCTCGGGCAGCGAGGTCGTGGGCGCGGCCACGATCCCGCCGCTCGGCGCGTAGGTGAGCGCCTTGAGCGTGAGCAGGGACCGGATCAGCGGCGCGCGGTACGGACCGTCCACAGTGCACTGGTCCGCCCAGCTCTGCCACCATTCGCGGGTACGGCCGATCGCGGCGGCCGGCGAGATCCGGCTGGCGGACTCGTCCGGCCGCAGGTAGGTCAGGCACAGGTCGGCGACTTCGCCGGCGGCGACCCGGAAGCGCCCGGACAGCACGCCGTCCTGCGTCCGCAGCGGCACTGGGGAGTCGACCACGACCGTGTGCGGCCCGGCGATGGCCAGCACGCGGTTGCCGTCGCGGCGCAGCCACGGCTCGGAGAGCCCGTAGTCGAACCGCAGGCGTAGCTCGGTCTCCATCTCGACGCTGCCGCGCAGGCCCTCGACCCGCCGGATGAGGCGGTCGTTCCCGGTGTCCACCGGCATGCAGTCCACGACCCGGACCTCGCCGCCGTCGGCCGTGAAGTCGGTGGCGAGCACGAGGCTGTCGCCCAGGTAGCCGCGCGCCGTCTGGGCGTGCCGGCCAGCGGGCGCGAGGCTCCACCGGCCGTGCTCGGGCTCGCCGAGCAGCGCGGCGAAACAGGCGGCCGAGTCGAAGCGGGGCAGGCAGAGCCAGTCGGCACTGCCGTCGCGGCTGATCAGGCAAGCGGTCTGAGTGTTGCCGATGAACCCGTACTCCTCCAGTGGCAGCGACATGTCCTCCCTTTCCCCGCCGCGGGCGAGGCGGCTGTCCAGGACCGCCCGGCACCCCGGCGAGGCAGGCCCGCTCTCATCCGCCCCGGCCGCGGCGAGGAGGGCGGTCGAGGGCGTCGGCGTACCAGAGGATCGCCACCACCGCGCATACCCAGGCCGCGAAGAAACCCAGCACGGGGTACCCCAGCAGGACCGGGCCGGCCGCGGCCAGTGCCGTCAGCGCCGGGATCCGGCGCCGCTGGCGGCGGTACTCCACCGGTGAACGCGGCACGCCACGGTCCATCGCCGAGGCGAAATTGGGGTCGTCGTGCCACATCCGCTCGGCGAGGGCTTCGAGTCGACGTCTTTCGTCGTGGTGGAGCACGTTCCCCTCCTTCGATGCCTGTACGGTCAAACCTCGGCCCGATCCGGGTCCGGAGGAGTGGGCGGGTAGGCCGGGCGCTCAGTCCGTGCGGTAGCGTGCGGCGTCGTCGAGCCGCAGCGCCAGACCGTGGCCGGGCCGTTCGCACTGTGGGGCCAGCGCCCCGCCGGCCGGCGTCGCCAGCCCGTCGAAGAGCATCTGTTCCAGGCGTACGTGGTCGGCGAACCACTCGATGTGCCGGGCGTTGGGGAGGGCGGCCGCTACCGGTGCGTGCAGTTGCGGCGCGGTGTGCGTGCTGACCTCCAGCCCGTACGCGTCGGCCACCGCCGCCGCGCGCAGGAAGCCGGTGTAGCCGCCGGAACGGGTCAGGTCGACCTGGAGGCAGTCCACCGCCCGCGCCGCGCACATCCGCCGGAAGTACGTCGGGTCGGTGCCGTACTCGCCGGCCGCCACGTCAGCCGCGACCCCGGCCCGCACCTGCGCCAGGCCGGCCAGGTCGTCGGAGGAGACCGGCTCCTCGAACCACCGCACGTCGACGTCTTCGGCCCGGCGCGATACCCGGATGGCCTGTTTGGCCGTGTATCCGCCGTTCGCGTCGACGTACAGCTCGGCGTCCGCCCCGATCGCGTCGCGGGCGATCCGCATCCGGCTCAGGTCGTGGCTCTCGGCACGGCCCCACGACTCGCCAATCTTGATCTTCACTCGGGGGATGCCCTCGCCGAATACCCAGCCGGCGAGCTGCCGGCGCAGCGTGTCGTCGTCGTAGGTGGTGAAGCCGCCCGAGCCGTACACCGGCACGGCCGGCTCGACGCGGCCGAAAAGGGACGCCAGCGGCGTGGCGAGCAGGGTCGCCTTCAGGTCCCACAGGGCCACGTCGACCGCCGAGATGGCCGCGGTGACCAGGCCCGGGACGAGGGCGTTGCGGGCCGTACGGCGCATGGACCGGTGCGCGCCGGGCACGTCCATCGGGTCCGCGCCGGTCACCGCCGGCGCGAGCAGGTTGCGGACGACGGCTGCCGCGGTGGCTGGGGCGTACGTCCAGCCCAGTCCCTCCCGTCCCTCGGCCGCCGCGGTGACCACGACGGCCGTGGTGGCGTCCCAGGTGGCGGTGCCGTCCGCTTCGGGCCGCTCGGTGGGCACGGTGTACGCCTCGGCCCTCAGGGCCGTCACGCCGGTCATCGGGGCCCTCGTCACCGGTCGCCGCCGAGCGGGTCCCGCTCCGGAGCGCGCCCGAGCCGGTCCCCGCGGACCACGGCGCCTGGCACCTCCCGGCGCGCTGTGCCGGCGCCGCCCAGGCGGGCGATCGGCGGTTGCGATGCGATGGGAGCCATGCCCGGTGCCTACCCGGGCCGGTGGCGGCAAAACGTGGATCCGTCGCCACGGGCGCGCTCGCGGCCCCCGGACCGGGCGATCGGGACACGCGGTCGCATGGCTCCCCTCCAACCGCGGCGCGGATGTGCGGTTGCCCCCGGCGCGGCCGTCGTAGCCGGTTGTCACGGGACTGTCATGGTTCCGCGAAGGCACCTCCACATGGCCGCACCAGGCTGGTCCATGTACCCCGGCCGAGATGAGGGAGGTGTTAGGTGAGTGCGGTCGCGCGACCCGTGGCGGTGCCGGTGGTGGAGGTGTACCTGACCGACCGCCTGGACCTCACCTGCCTGGCGCCGGTGCGGGCGGCGTTGGACACGGCGGTGCGGCTGCGCCCGGACCGGCTGGTGGTGGACGTGGCCCGATGTGTCGGGATCGACGCGGCGGGCATCGCGCTCCTGCTCGACGTGCACCGGCAGTTGCTGCGGGCCGGGGCGTGCCTTACGCTTCGCTCGCCCACGCCACGTCTGCGGCGGATCCTGCGGATAGCCCGCGTGGAGCAGGTGCTGCACATGGTGCCGGAGGAGGGTTCCGCTGTCACGGCCCGGCACGACGAGTCGTATTGCGGCGCGCCGTGACGGCGCCGTGGTCCAGGCCAGACGGCGGCTGTCTGGCGAGCGTCCGCGCTCGGTCCGCGGACCTGGTTGCCGTTGGGGGCAGGGAGGCACCGTGAAAGCGATCAACGAGCACTCGCGCGAGACCAGCATGCTCATCACCGAGTCGCACACCGATGCCGGCGTCCGCCTACTGCCGTTCGGCGAGATCGACATGGCCACGGTCGGGCAGGTGCGCGACGCGGTCATCGCCGTACTGGCCCGTGACAAGCCGCCGGCGATCGTGCTGGACTTCAAGAACGTGTCGTTCATCGACTCGACCGGGATCGGCGAGCTGGTGCGATGCCACCGTGCCGCGGCGGTGAGCGGCAGTGCCCTGACGGTGGAAAACCTGGCTCCCTTTCCACGGCGGCAACTGTGGGCGACCGGCCTGCTCGGCCTGTTCGGACTGGCCGACACCGGGCACGCCGACGTGGTGCCGACCGCCGCGCCGACCCTGTAGAAGACCCGGAAGGAGTGCACGATGGCGGTCCTGTGGCCATACCCGGAGGACGCCTTCTTCCACGGTGCCCAGCCGGGCCGTCCGAGTGGGCGCGCGGAGGCCGACCAGCGGGTCGCCGAAGGCGTCATGGCCCGCCTGTTGGGGCATGACCGCACCGGCGACCAGCGCATCGAGGTCGACGTGCAAAACCGCGTGGCGATCCTCAGCGGCTCGGTGGACTCGCTCGAGGTGGTGATCATCGCCGGTGACCTGGCCTGGCGGACTCCCGGCATCGCCGACGTCTGCAACATGCTGACCGCGCCGCACGGCGACGACGAGGCGGGCCGGCGGCACGCGGGAGAAGGCTGAGCGCGATCCCGCGCGGCGCCTGCCTCACCCCGCCGGCGGGGGATTCGCGGAGCGGGGTCCGGTCTGGACGAGCAGTATCTGATCGCCGGGCTGCATCGGGACGTGGTGCCGGTGCTGGTGCATGCGGACGGCGGTCTGGTAGTCGGGGTCCGATCGGGCGAGGATCCGGCCGATCCCCGTCCGGCGGGAGCCGCCCCGACACAGTTCGAGCTGGGCGGGCCGGAGGAAGTGGCGCCACCATCGCTTGTTTGCTGAGTCGCCGATCAGGACCACGTACTTGCCGCCGTCGGTCGCGTAGAGCACGGGGAGGGTGACCCGGCGTCCGCTGCCGGTGCGGTACCGCAGTTCGCAGAGTTCGGAGTCGAGCAGCCGGTGCAGCCGCGAACGGAGGATCGCCAGCACCGCCCGGTTGACGAGCGCGGGTGGCCGGCGGGTCTGGCGGCGGGGCCGGTTGCCGGTGGCGGCGCGGGGCACCTCGCGGCTCCTTCGTGCGCGGATACGGGATCGCATTGGTGATGCCCGTTCCCCCTGCTCGTAACCTGGCCAGCGCGTGCCGCCCCTACGGTCGCCGCGGACGCGTGCCTACAGCAGGCGCCGGCGGACCAGTTCCTGTAGCGCGAAGTAGCCCGGCACGGTGGGGAGCCAGAAGGTCGCCAGCCGGTAGATCAGGACTCCGGCCACGGCGGTGTCGGCGGGGATGCCGTAGATCAGCAGACCGGAGACGAGTGCCGCCTCGGTGGCGCCGAGGCCGCCGGGGGTCGGCGCGGCGGACGCGATCCCCTCGCCGATGAGGCACACGAGCACGACCGGGGGAATGATCGCCGGGGCGGTGGTGAGCCCGACGGCGAGCAGGGCCAGGTAGAGGCAGGCGCCGTAGGTGAGGCTGATGGCCAGGGAGACCGCCATGAGGCGGACCAGCCGGTGGTAGTTCGCGAGGGACCGCAGCGCCGCGACGACCTGGTGCGCGACGGCGTGGCTCCGGGCCCGTAGCCGAGGTACGGCGACCGCCACGGCGGCGGCGAGCAGGACGGCCAGGACGCCGAGCAGGACGGGCAGGCCCTTGGTGGCCTCGGCGTGCAGCAGGTTCCGGGCGGGCTGCCGGGCGAACGGGACGAGCAGGGGCAGCAGGAGCACGACCGAGACCACACCGGCCACGCGGACGACCGTCACGATCGTCGCCGCCTCGGCGGTGGTGGCCGGCCCGCGTTGCAGGAACCGCAGGCTCAGCGCGGCGCCGCCGATACTGCCCGGGGCGAGGCGGTTGGCGAAGGAGGCGGCGACCTGGGTGAGCACGGTCTGCCCGAGCGGGATCCGGTCGGCGGCGGCGATCCGTAGCGCGAGGGCGCTGAACAGGTAGGTGGCGGCCGAGGCGAGCAGGGCGCCCAGGACCGTGAGCGGGTTCGCGGTCAGCATCAGGTGCAGCGCGGTGCCCACCTTGCCGACCTGCGGCAGCAGGAAGTGGACGAGCAGGCCGAGCATCACGAGCTGGAAGATGCCACGTGGGGTGATCCGGGCGATCCGGGCGGGCCGGTCCTGGCGGCTCGGGCAGTGCGTGGTGATCTGGTCGTGGATCTCGCCGAGCAGGCCGGGGCGGTCGTCGAGGATCTTGCGTCCGGCCCGAGACAGCAACGGCCGTTGCAGGTAGGGCAGGCAGTCCGCGACCCGGTCGGCGCCGATGTGTTCCACCGCCGCGGCGACCGCGGGGCGGGCGCCGACCAGGCTGGCCAGCGTCACCAGGAGTTCCACGATGTCGCGGGCCTGCTGGGCGGCGGTCGCGTTGTCGGTGCCGAAGCCCAGGTCGAGGAGGCAGACGTGGTGGTCGCGCAGCATGATGTTCGCGGCGCGCAGGTCGCGGTGTGCCAGTCCGGCCCGGTGCAGGAGGGCGACCTGGTGACAGGTGTCGGCGAGGCCGGCCGGTGACAGATGGGCGCCGGGCGAGTCCAGGGGCTGGCCGTCGACGAACTCCTCGACCAGGATGGCGTCGCCGTTCGCGGCGATGGCCGTCGTGACCAACCGGGGCACGCGCACGCCGACCCGTTCGGCGAGCAGCGACAGGTACGCCTCGTGCTCGTTCTTCTGTTTCGCGGTCAGGTACGGGGGCTCGTCGGCGATGTCGCGGTAACGCATCCGCCGGTAGAGCTTGTAGAGCCAGTCGGCGTCCCGCTGCTCGCCACCGGTGACCTTGACGAACAGGCGCCGGCCGTCGGCGGCGTCGCCGCTGAAGGGGCGGGAGCCGCGTGCGTCGCTGGCCATCGGCTCCAGCCGGAGCAGGTCCAGGCCGCGCTCGTGGAGGGCTTGGCGGAGGCGCCCGGTCGAGCCCTCCGGACCGACCTGGCCGACCAGAAGCCGGGTCAGGCAGAGGGCGAGCCAGCCGACCAGGAACCCGCCGAGCGCGTCGGCGGGCAGGTGCGCGCCGACGTGGACGCGGGCGACCGCGACCAGGGCGATGCCCGCCCAGGCGTACCAGCGGCGGTGTCGGGGAAGGGCGCGGCTGAGGACGAGCCCCAGGGCGGAGGCGACGGCGACATGGCCGGACGGGAAGCCCAGAGCCCCGGTGATGGTGTCGTGGACCCGTACGTCGTTCCAGAGCGCGGTCGGCCGTTCCCGGGCGACCGCGACCTTGCAGACGATCGCCAGCCAGTAGGCGAGGTTGCCGGCGATCAGCAGGTCCCGCGCGAGCGCGAACCGGCGCAGCGCGGCGGCGGCGAGCGCGGCCACGAAGACCGCCAGGTACGAGCCCGCCTGCATGACGACCACCAACGCCGGCGTCAGCCCAGCCGGCAGGTGGTTGAACAGGACGAACAGGTCCCGTTCCCACCGGTCGATCGGCCGCGCACGGATCAGGAGACCGAGCACGACAAGCAGGCCGACGCAGACGGACGTGCTGAACACCAGAGCCGGTGACGGCCGGTGCGTCCGGGCCATCGCAAACCTCGCGTACGGGGGCCACCGTCGGTCAGATGCCTGGGGACCGACCCTACGTGGCCACCGGCCGCGGTGGGGCCGGATCGGCGCAGTCGCCCGGAGCGACCGGGGAGCGCCGGGCGAGCAGTTTCGCTCGTACCCTCCTCACCTCGGTGAGGTGACCCCGCGGCCATCGCCGGCCCGGCTTCGAGCGGGCCGACGAGCCGTTCAGCTCTCTGGCATTTCCACTTTCCTGATGAACCACCTCCAACAGTGTGAAAGGGATAAGTTGGTCGCTGCATGTGTCCGCCTGGGGCCGTGAGGTGGTTGTGATGTCCCATCAGCAGTTCGGGTTCGCCGTGGGGTTCGCCGTGGTGGCGGTGTGGTTGGCCGCGGGGTTCGGTGCTGCTGTGGCGGCGGTGCTGGCCGGCGTGGCCGGCGTGCTCGTCGCTCGGGTCCTCGACCGACAGGTGGACCTCGGAGAGTTGGTCGATCGCTTCAGCGGCGGGGCGCGGCGCTCGCCGCGCTGACGGGCGGCGGCCGGAACCAGCCGGTGTGACAGCGGCACGAGAATGCGGGGTATTGACATGGCTGATACGGCCACGAAGGGCTCGCCGGACACGGCGACCGACCGGATGACGGGCGGCAGAGGTACGGAGCCGAGCCGGTCGCAGTTGGTGACCGAGGAGGGCAGGACCCGCATCGCGGAGGGTGTGGTCGCGAAGATCTCCGGCCTGGCGGCCCGCGAGATTCCCGGCGTGCACTCGATGGGCAAGGGGGTTTCCCGCCGCATCGGGCAGGTCCGGTCGATGATGCCGGGCACCACCGACATGAGCCGGCAGGGAGTGTCCGTGCAGGTGGGGGAGCGGGAGGCCGCGGTCGACCTGGACGTGGTGACCTGGTACGGCCAGAGCATCGTGGATGTCTGCGACGCCGTGCGCCGCAACGTCAAGGACCGGGTGCAGTCGATGACCGGGCTGAAGGTCGTCGAGGTGAACATCACGGTCGACGACGTGTTCGTCGAGGGCGAGCAGGACGAGGAGAAGGAGCCACGGGTCCAGTGACCGGAAGTGCTCGGGAACTGGCCGTCGCGGTGCGCGACGCGGTGAGCGCGGTGCCGGGCGTCGGCCGGGTCGGCTCGGAGTCCACTGTGGAGGTCGGCACGCAGTACCCCGGCGGAAAGGTGCCGGGGGTGCGCCTGGTGGGCGACACGGTGGAGGTGCATCTGGTGGTCGACCGGCTGCCGTTGCAACCGGTCGTGCGCCAGGCCCGCGCCGCCGCCCGTGTCGTCCTGTCCGCCGCCGGCGATCCACGGCCGGTCACCATCGTGGTGACCGACGTGCCGGACGACTTCGTCCTCGCGGACTCGACCGCCTCCCTGGCGGCCGGGGCGACCGACGTGGCGTACGCGGTGGCGGCCGGCATGTTCGGCCAACCGGACGGCCACTCACCACGGCCTCCGGACGGGGGTGGCTGATGGCCGTCGTCAACCGGCTGGCGTCCTTGCTGCTCGGGATCGTGCTGCTGGCCGCCGGCCTGCTGCTCGCGATCGAGGCGGCCCTGCTCGGACTGGACCGGCCGTCGCTGTGGGTCCCACGCGACGCCTGGTACGCGCGGCTGACACAGACCCGGTTCAGCGACAACAGCTTCCTGTTCGTGGCGCTCGTGATCGGCGTGGTGGGCCTGCTGGTGCTGCTGGCCCAACTGCGCCCGCGGCGGCCGGACCGCGTGCCGGTCGGCGAGGCGGACGGCTGGTACCTGAACCGGCGCTCGGTGGAGCAACGCCTCGCCGAGGTAGCCAACCGCGTGCCGGCCGTGCATGACGCGCATGTCCGCGTCCGCGGCCGGGGACGCCAGTGGCGCGCGGTGGTCAAGGCCGCCGGTGACCGCGCCTCGATCCCCGACGTGGAGCAGGCCGTACGAGGCGAGCTCGACCGCCTCGCCGCGCCTGACACGGTCAAGGTCGGGGTCTCGCTCGCCCGGGTCAGGAGGGTGACGTGACCGACGCCGCGAACCGAGCACTGTGGACAGTGATCGGCCTGGTGCTGCTCCTCGCCGGCGTGGCCGGCGTGCTCGCCCACTACGACCGGCTCCCGGGCGTCACGACGCCGTCCGCGGTGCTGTGGCCGGCCCTCGTCACCGGCTGGCGAGACATCAGCCCGTGGGGTCACATCCTGGTGATCGTGGTCGGCCTTCTGGTGGCGCTACTTGGCCTGTGGCTCGCCCGCCTCCAGTTGCGTACCACCGGCGAACGCGGGCTGCGCGACCTGACCGGCGGCGAGCTGAAGCGGGCGCACGCGTCGCCGTCCGGCGACACGGTCGAACTCCAGCCGGAGCAGCCCGTGCCGGGCGAGACGACCGTGCGCGCACAGGCCCTGGAGAAGGCGCTCCGCCGCGACCTGGCCCGGCAGCCCGGCATCCACGCCGCCAAGGTCGACATCACCGGCGCCGCCGCGCACCCTCACCTCGCCGTCCGCCTCGACCTGCCACCTGACACGGACCTGGCCAGGGTACGGGCCATCGCGGACGACGCCCTGAGCCGCTTCGCCACGACCAGCGGTCTGGAGCCCGAGCACCCCTCGTTTACCGCCCGCCTCACCGGCTCGACGTCGCTGCGCTGACGCCTCGGTCGAGCACGTCCTAGTCGTCGGCGGCGCTGTCGAGCAGGTCGCGCAGCGTGCGCTCGTCGTCGGGGTCGAGGGAGCTGACGAACCGGCGCAGCACGGAGGCGTGGTCGGGCTCGGCGGCGAGCAGGTGGCGCATGCGCTTGGCGACGAGCGTGGCGGCGTCGGCGACCGCGGCGTACCGGTAGGCGCGGCCGGCGCGGTGGCGGGAGACCGCGTCCTTCTCGTACAGCCGGGACAGGGTCGTGACGACCGTGCTGTAGGACAGGGCCAGTGAGGGGTCCAGCCGCTCGCGGACCTCGCCGGGCGTGAGCGGCCGGCCGGCGTCGACCAGGACGGTGACCACCTGGGCCTCGAGCTGTCCGGGGCGCCTGCGGGCGCCAGCGCCCGGGGTCGTGTCGGGGCTGTCGTTCGCCGTCATTGCCGAAGACCCTAGCGTTTCGGGGCGGATCGTGTCCGGCCCGCGTGGTCGCGGTCGGCGTGCTGGCAGACTGTGAGCTGGTCATTTGGGGCTTGGGGGACGCGTGTTCGATCACTTCGTCTGGTCGGTGGTGGTGGTTCCGCCGCTGTTCGTGCTGGTCGCGTACCTGTGCGCGGGCCGCCTGGACCCGTGGCGCGGCGCGGTCGTGCTGGCCTGGTCGGCGGCGGGGGCCGCGTTCGCCAGCACCGCCAACCTGCTCGTGTTCGCCCTCAAGGCGATCGCGGAGCTGCCCGCGGTGGCGGGGCTGTTCGACTGGTCGCACCACACGGTGGCGCTGGACACCGGGCATGTGCCGTGGGTCTCGTGGCTGTCGCTGGTGCTGCTGGCGGGAGCGGTCGCGGCGGCCGGACGCGTGTGGTGGCGGCACCGCCGGGTGCTGCGGGCGGCCGGGGAGCTGGCCGGGCTGCCGTCGCACGAGGGGGTGCTGGTGCTGGCCGACGCCGCTCCGCTGGCCTACGCGGTGCCGGGGCGGCCGGGGGTCGTCGTGGTGACCACCGGGATGCGGGCGGCGCTGACCGCGGAGCAGTACGCCGCGTTGCTGGCGCACGAGCGCGCCCACCTGGCTGGCCGGCATCACCGGTTGATCCGGCTGGCGGCGATGTCGGGCGCGGCCCATCCCGCGCTTCGGTGGGTGGCCCGGCAGGTGGATTACCTGGTCGAGCGGGCGGCGGACGAGCGGGCCGCGGTCGAGGTGGGGAGCCGGCGGACGGTGGCGCGGGCGATCGGTGCCGCCGCGCTGGCCGTCGGCGACAGCGCGGGCCGGCCGGGCGCCCCGGTGCCCGTCGCGTCGGCGGTCGCCCGGGCCGGCGACGTGCCGCGGCGGGTCGGTGCGCTGCTGCGTCCGGCGGGCACCTTGCGGGCCCGCTACCTCGCCATCCTCCCGGCGGCGCTCGCGGTCGGTTCGATCATCTGGACCGGTGAGGCCGTCTACGACCTGCACGAGCTGCTTCGGGCGGCTCGGGTCACCGCCAGGTAACAGGTCCCGGGGGCGCTCGCGCGTTTAGGTTAGCCTCTGCTAACTTCTACATCCAGTAGAAGAGCCAGGGCCCGGCTCCCCGTGCGACCAAAGGAGCGCCACTGTGCCCGCCCCCCGAAAGATCCTCCTCGCCCTCGCCGCGGGCGTTCTCGCTGTCGGCCTCGCCGGCTGTGGTGGCGACGAGGCGGAGACCCCGGAGCCTGGTACCGAGCCCGCGTCGGACAAGAAGATCACTGTCTACAGCGGCCGCAGCGAAAACCTGGTGAAGCCGCTGCTGGAGAAGTTCACCCAGCAGACCGGCATCACGGTCGAGGCCCGTTACGCCGGCACCGCCGCGATGGCCAGCCAGCTGCTGGAGGAGGGGGACAGGTCGCCGGCGGACGCGTTCTTCGCGCAGGACGCCGGAGCCCTCGGCGCGGTGGCGAAGAACGACATGTTCGCGCCGCTGCCGGACGAGGTCACCGCCAAGGTCCCGGACGCCTACCGGGCCAAGAACGGCGCTTGGGTCGGTGTGACGGCCCGCGCCCGCGTGGTCGTCTACAACCCCGACCTGGTCCCGGCCGCACAACTGCCGGCGTCGGTGTTCGACCTGACCAAGCCGGAGTGGAAGGGCAAGGTCGGCGTCGCACCGACCAACGCCTCGTTCCAGGCGTTCATCACCGCGGTCACCGTGCAGCACGGCGAGGCGAAGGCGAAGGAGTTTCTGGCCGGCCTGAAGGCCAACGACGCCAAGGTGTACGAGGGCAACGCGACCATCGTCCAGGACGTCGACGCTGGCAAGCTCGCCACCGGGCTGGTCAACCACTACTACCTCGGCGAGATGTCCAAGGAGCAGGGCAAGACGCCCGAGACGATGAAGGCGAAGCTGCACTACTTCCCCAACGGCGACAGCGGCGGCCTGGTCAACGTCGCCGGCGTGGGCGTGCTGAAGAAGGCGGCCGAGGACCCGGACGTGCGCACGTTCGTCGACTACCTGCTGGGCACCGAGGCGCAGACCTACTTCGCCGAGGAGACCTTCGAGTACCCGGTGGTCGCCGGCGTGCCGGCGCCCGCGTACGCGCCGGCGCTGGACACGCTGACCGTACCCGGGGTGGACCTCAACGACCTGGACCAGCTCGAGGCCACGATCGCCCTGATCAAGGATTCGGGCCTCCTGCCCTGACCGTGACCGTCGCACGGCGGGCCCGCCGAGTACGGGCCCGCCGTGCGTCGTATCCGCGGCTCGCGCACCGGCCGGTGGTTCAAAGTGGATGCGGTGTGAAGTGCAGCTTGTACAGCAGGTCATGGCCCGCCGATGACCGCGGGGCTACCGCTTGAGGGGCTCGGGGTCGGTCAGCGTGACGGAGAGGGATCCTCCGGACGACGGCCGCGCCAGGCTCGCGGTGAGCAGCGCCGAGAGCGCGGGCGACTCGGCGGTGACGACAAGCTCGCCGCCCTCACCGGCCGGAACGGAAAGATCCGCCCGGCCGTCGGCGCCGGTCGTCGCGGACGCGAGCGGCGCATCGTGCGTGGTGACCGTGATCGTGGCCTCGGGGACCGGGAGCGACAGGCACGTCCCCGGAGTGCTGGCCGGGCACACCGAGATCGTGACCCGGGCCTGCACCGTCGTCGCCGCGTCGGCGTCGCCGGAGCAGGCGGTCAGCATCACGCCGGCGGCGACCTGCGGTGCGAGCACGCGGAAGATTCGGCGTCTCAACCTTTGTTCCCGTCCTTCGCGTCGGTTTGGGCGTGGCCGCTACAGCGAAGCCGGTGCGAGGTCGCGCGTCAATCCGCGCAGGTGGGCCGTGTCCTGGCTGGGAGGCGCGCCGAACTGGCGCCGGTACTCCCGGCTGAACTGTGACGGGCTGTCGTATCCGACGCGGCGGCTGACGCCGGTGACGTCACCGGGACCGGTGGCGAGCAGGAGTCGGGCCTCCTGGAGCCGGATCTGCTTCTGGAACTGGATCGGGCTCATGGCGGTGACCGCCTGGAAGTTGCGGTAGAAGGCGGAGACGCTTCCGCGACGAGGACGTCGACTACGCCACGCGGATCTGGGCCGCCGGCGGCCAGGCCGAGCTGCACATCTGGGCCGGCGGCTTCCACGGCTTCGACGCGCTGTACCCGCGGGCGCCGATCTCGGCCGCGGCCCGGCGGACGCGCAACGACTGGCTCGCGCGGGTTCTCGGCACGGTTTCCGAACTGTCCACGAAGGAATTGGTGTGATGACAATGCGGGTCGCCATTGTCACCGGGGCCAGCTCCGGCATCGGGCAGAGCGCTGCCATCCAGATCGCCAAGCGCGGAACGGGGGTGATCCTCACCTACAACGGCAACCAGTACGGGGCGCTGGACACGGTCGCGGCGATCGAGAAGGACGGCGGTACGGCCGTCGCGCTGCCGCTGGACGCCGGCCGGTCGGAGACGTTTCCGGCCTTCCGTGACTCGGTGGTCGCCGCGCTGCGCGACACCTGGCGGCGTGACACGTTCGACCACCTCGTCAACAACGCCGGCTTCGGCCAGATGGCCTTGTTCGAGGAGACAACCGAGGAGATGTTCGACGGGCTCATGCGGGTCCTGCTCAAAGGCCCGTACTTCCTGACCCAGACGCTGCTGCCGCTGCTGGCCGACGGAGGCGCCATCGTCAACGTCACCAGCAACGCGGCCTCGTTCGCCGGCATGGAGCCGGGATACTCGGCCTACGGCACCATGAAGGGCGGTCTGGTCGTGCTGACCCGCTACATGGCCAAGGAGTTCAGCCCTCGTGGCATCCGGGTCAACTCGGTCTCTCCCGGTTCGACCCGCACCCGCATCGCCGGCAACGCGTTCGAGCGCCACCCCGAGGTGATCCCCGGCCTCGCCGCCAGGACCGCGCTGGGGCGACTCGGCGAACCGGACGACATCGGCGTGGTCGTCGCGGCGCTGCTCGGCGACGAAGGCTGCTGGATCACCGCGCAGGACATCGAGGTGTCTGGCGGCTACAACCTGTAGCTCGGTTCAGCGGCGGCCGCCGGATCGGTGGCCGCCGCGCGCCCGGACGCCGAGGTCGCTGACCTGGTCGATGTGGCGCAGCTTGTCGGGGTTGGCGACGGAGTGGATGGCCTGGATCGCGCCGTCGGCGATGTCGAGGGCCATGACCGCGACCAGCCGGTCCGACGCGTCGAACGCCATCGCGCCGGGCTGGCCGTTGACCTCGGTGACCCGGACGCGCACGCCGTACCGTGCCAGCATGGACATCCCGGCCGACAGGGCCCGGGCCACGCGCTCGCGGCCGTCGACCGGCCGGGCCAGCGCCGGCACCTTGCCGCCGCCGTCGGCGTGCAGCGCCACGTCCCGTGCCAGCAGCGCCTCCAGCGCCCGGAGGTCGCCCTGCCCGGCGGCGGCGAAGAAGCGCCGAGCCAGCTCGTCTCGCTCCCGCCGGGAGGCGCGATAGCGCGGTCGCCGCTCCCTGACGTGGTTGCGAGCCCGCGCGACCAGGTGCCGCGCACTGTCCACATTGGTACCGACGATCTCGGCGACCTCCGCGTACGGGTAGTCGAAAACCTCGCGAAGCAGGAACGCGGCCCGCTGCTGCGGTGTCAGGCTCTCCAGCAGCACCAGGAACGCCAGCGACAGCGAGTCGGCGGTCTCGGCCCGCTCGGCCGGCGACGGGTCGGTGACCAGCGGCTCCGGCAGCCACTCGCCGACGTACCGCTCCCGCCGAGCCCGCGCCGAGCGAAGCTGGTCGATGGCGAGTCGGGTGACCAGCGTGGCGACGTACGCCCGGGGCGAGCTGATCTCCTCGTCCCGGCGCAGGGTCTGGTGCACGCGCAGGAACGCCTCCTGCACCACGTCTTCGGCTTCGCTGACGCTGCCGAGCATCCGGTAGGCGATGGCGAACGCCTTCGGCCGCAGCTCCCCGTACAGCTCCGAAGTGGACACTCCCGGTCAGCCCAATCCCTCGGCGAAACCCACGCGCCAGGTCGGGTACCGAAGCGTCCAGCCGAGTTCGCGCTTGGTCTTCTCGCTGGAGATCCCTCGGGCCCGCGTCATCATGTCCACCGGGCCCCTGCCGGCCAGCGGACGGACGAGCCAGGCCGGTACGCGGCGCGGCGGTCTGGCGCCGAGCGCGCGGGCCAGCTCCGGCAGGAAGTCGCGCACCGGTGCCGGCTCGTCGTCACCGACGTGGTAGATCCCGCGCCGGCCACGCTCGACGGCCGCGACCGTGGCCGAGGCGGCATCGACGATGTGTACCAGCGACCACACCCCACCGCCACCGCCGATGATCGGAAACCTGCGCTTGCGGAGCCACTCGGCCATGACGGCACCGGGCTCGGCGCTGATGCCGGTACCCGGGCCATAGAAGCCACCGTAGCGAAGCGCGATGCCGTCGGCCCAGCTGACGCCGGTCACCGCCCGCTCCAGGTGGCGTAGCGCGGCCACCGCCTCCTCGGCGTCCGCGGGCGGGTTCGGCTCGATCCGGCCGCTCTCGTCGGCGACCGGACCGCCGGTGCGTTCCATCCACAGGGAGTTGCTCTGCGCCACGAACCTGCGGACGCCGACGGCACGCGCGGCGGCCAGCAGGTGGTCGGTGCCCTCCGTGCGCAGGCGGTTGGTGGCGGCCGCCATCCGCCTCGCCCGCCGGAAGTCCGCCGGTCCGCTGAGCGCGGTGAGCTGATGGATGACCACCTCGGGCTCGGCCTTGGCCACCACGTCGGCCACCGAGTCGGGGTCGAGCGCGTCGACGATCACCGGCTCGGCGCCGAGCGCCCGCAACGCGCCGAGCTTGGCGGCCGAACGGGTCGTGCCCACCACCTCGTGGCCGCGCGCCACGAGCTGGGAAACGAGATGGCGGCCGATCGCGCCGGACGCTCCGGCGATGAAGATTCGCATGACGTCTCCGTTCGTTGTGCTCATCAAGAGGAGACGAGGCGCGCCCGCGGCCCATGAACGGCGGTTACCCAGTTCACAGCGGGCGGGGTTCGTCCATGTGCCGTCGCGCCGCTCTAGAGTTGCGGCGTGCGCATCCGGATCGAGGGCACTGACCTGCCAGGGCGGAGGGCCGGTGCCGAGGCCGCCGCGTTGCGGTTGGGCAACGTACACGTGGGGGTGCAGCGCGGGGCCGAGGTGGTCGACCGGGTCTCGGCGGCCGCGTCGGAGGCGGTCTGGCGGTTCGAGGTCACCAGCCGCGAGGTGGACGGGCTGCTCGACGTCGGCGGGCCGTGGGTCCACGGGCGACCCGGCGCGCGGTTCCTCTACCTCAGCTGGGGCACGGTGACCGACGACCGGTTCGAGATGTTCCGGCGGGCGAAGCTGCTGTTCGGCGACATCCCGAGCGACCTGCTGCGTGCCGCGCACGACGGCCCGGGGGAGCTGGTCTGCCGGCTCGGGTTGACCGACGCCGCGGGCGAGCCGCGCTGCGCCCGCGTCCGCCCGCCCGACGTGGCGTGGACAATGCGGTGACCGTGCCGCCGCCGTTCGACAGCTTCGGACGAGTTGCGCCGGTGCGGCGTCGCCGGCTAACCCGGCACGGACGAGGCGCACCGCCGGCGTGACGCGGTCGGCAGGAGGTGGGCGACCGAAACCCGAAACGGCGCCGGTCACCGGCGGTATCGTCGCGGTCGTGGACGCGCGGTTAGGGGGCCCTCCGTGTTTGTACAGGTGATCCAAGGACCGGTATCGGACCCGGAGGGGATGCGCGCCGCGCTCGACCGGTGGGCGGCGGACCTCGCGCCCGGTGCGCAGGGCTGGCTCGGCACGGCGGCCGGCGTCACCGACGACGGCGTGGCCATCGCGGTCACCCAGTTCGAGTCCGAGGAGGCGGCCCGGCGCAACAACGACCGCCCGGAGCAGGATCGGTGGTGGGCCGAGACGGCCAGGCTGTTCTCCGGCGAGGTGACCTTCCGGGACAGCGCCAGCGCCGTGGTCGACATGGTCGGCGACGCCGACGAGGCCGGCTTCGTACAGGTCATCGAAGGTCAGGGGACCGACCCCGACCGGTCCCGGCAGCTCATGGCGCAGGAGACCGGCGAGTGGGCCGAATACCGCCCCGACATCCTCGGCACCGTCGGCGCCCAGCACGATGACGGCGCCTTCACGATGGCGGTGTTCTTCACCTCCGAGGAGGACGCCCGCGAGGCCGAGCGCCAGGAGCTGCCACCGAGGTTGAAGGCCCAGATGGACGAGATGAACGCGCTGAGCGTCGGCGCTCCGCAGTATTTCGACCTGAGGCAGCCCTGGCTGTACTCCCCGCGCTGAACCGCCGTGCCACCAAGCCCTCGCACGCCCTGGACATGACTGCGGGTCACCCGGTGAGGGTGAGATGGACCGCCCCCGGCGAGGGGCGGTCCGTTTCTCACGCTCGCGTATGCCGGGTCAGCCGCCGGTGCCCGACGGGACCGGCGCGGGCGATGCGCCGACGACGGTGCCGGGGGGCGGTGCCTGGGCCGGGGCCGGCCGGAGCCCGGCCGGTACGGGCAGCGCGCTGCCTTTGACGAACTCGTCCCAGCCGACGTTCCAGGCTGTCCAGCCGTTGCCCGCGTCCAGCGTCACCTCGGTGCCCTTGACCGTGACCAGGTCGCCGACCTGGGTGACGCCCATCAGCCAGTTGGCGGCGGAGGCGGAGATGTTGGTGCAGCCGTGCGAGACGTTGCGGCTGCCCTGGTCTCCTACGGACCAGGGCGCTCCGTGGATGAACTCGCCGCCCCAGGTGAGTCGCTGGGCGTCCTGGACGTCGACCACGTAGCCGCCGTCCGGCTCGCCCCGCGTGTCGAAGGTCGTGTATTCGTGCTTCTCCATGATCACCATCTTGCCGCTGGAGGTCGGCGTGCTCGACTTGCCGAGGCTGACCGGGATCTTGCGGATCACCTTGCCGTCACGCAGGACCGACATCTGCTTCGTGCGGTTGTCGATCTCCAGGGCCACCTGATGGCCGACCTTGGAGGTGGCGGTGCGGTCGGCGTCCCCGACCCGGCCCTTTCCGATCGGCAGTCCCTGAAGGGCGGACCGGACGCTGATCGTCGTGCCGGGCCGCCAGAAGTCGGGCGCCCGGTAGTAGACCTGGCTGCCGTCGGCCACCCATGACCAGGCCCCGGGCTGCGGGGGATCGGTCTTCACGAACAACCGGCGCTGCACATCCGCTCTGGCCTCTTTGGCGACGGGCGGGTCGAACGCGACGGTAACCGGCATGGCTGTGCCGTACGTCCGGCCGTTGGAGAAGTACAACGTGCTGGTGATCGCCGGTTTCGTCGACTTCGGCATCGTGGTGAAGGTGGTCTTCTGGGTGACGGTCTTCCCGGCGTCGGTGGTGGCGGTCACCTCGGCGGTGTAGGTGCGGCGGGGCTGCAACGGCTTGCTCGGCACCCAGGCCGACGCGTCCTCCCGAGGTTCCGCCTGGACCTGGTTGCCCTTGTCGTCGGTGATCCGTACGGCGGTGACCCGCCCGCCCTTGACGGCTGTGCCCACCTCGGCGCTGATCGGCACGTCACGGGCCTGGTCGGCAGGTGTCACGAGCAGTTCCAGCGACGCCGCCTGCTCCCCGGCCCGCCGGCCGTCCGGTTTGCTGTCGGCGGTGCACGCGGCGAGTACCAACGGCGTGGCCGCGATGGCTACGGACAGCAGGTTCAGTCGCCGCCTCAACTCCATGATGCTCCCCCCGTTGGTGGCTTCCCTTCGCCACATTCTCTCTACCGCCATCCGATACACGCGCAATTTCGGATAGATTCACCGGGCGCAATTCTGGGCGGCATTTCCGGCGATGTGCGCGACGGCAGGGCCTGGGCAATTGCGGCAGAAGCGCGCCCAGCCGGCCGGTCCGGGTGGATGTGTCACGGCCGTGGCCGCCATCCCGTCCCGAACCGCCCGTGCCGCGCTGTCTCGCGCGTTCCGTCCGCTGGAAAGATGGACCTCAATTCGGGTGAGGGTGCCCTTTTATAGTGATCTTTCGGTGGCCAGGCCGGGCCTGGATCATGGGGCGGCGAAAAACATTCCGCGCGGCACCACGAAAAGACGGTTCCAAATAGATGACAGTGTCCATTCGCGGGTCAACAAGATCGCGATGGTGGTGGCTAGAATCAGCGGGCCGAAGGGGGAGGGCGCGTGGTCGAGGTTTCCGAGGACGTCGTCGCGCGGCTCGGTGCGTCGGTGGCCGCGGTGTTGCCGCTGATCGCTCTGCGCGTGCCCGCCGGTCCGGCCGCTGGTCTGGGGCGGCTGGGCGCGCCGGACGATCCCGCTCTGCGCACCGCTGTCCGGCGACGGGCGGCGATGGCGGATGTGGCTGGCGCACGGGCGCGCGGGGTCTTGGCCCGACCGGGACCGCCGCGTCCGGTGCCGCGCGGGGTCGGTGTCCCGCGGCCGATGCCGGCCGGGCCGGTCGCGTGGGCGGGGTCGCCCACCGCCGACGGGTCGGCGTTGCTGGCCGCGCTCGGTGACGTGGAGCCGCTGCTGGCGGAGCGCCTGCTCGGTGCGCTGGAGCTGCTGGTGGATGACCTGCGGTTGGCCGGCGTGCCAGACCTGACGGCGTGCGTCGAGCCGGCGCCTGCGGGCCAATACGTGGTCACGGAGAGCGCCGGGCAGAGCGAGGCGGTGGCCGCGGCCAGGACGGTGGATCTGCTGCACCCCGGTGTGGCCGAGCTGATCGAGTCGCTGTGCCGGCGGCTCGCCGCACACGACCAGCTTCGGGAGCCGCTGGCGGTGGGTGAGGGCGACGAGGCGTCGGTCGCCGCCGGGCACGGTGCGGCACACCTGGCCTTGGCGGTGGCGACGGCGAGCGCCGTCCTGGGGCAGGTGCCCGTCCCGGCGTTCGTCGACCGGCCGGCCGCTGTGGTGGGTCTGGCGGTCGGTGCCGCGGTGGTGCTGCTGCGCGAGGCGCCGATGCCGGCCGCGTACGAGTCGGCGCTGCTCGCCAAGGCGCGTGCCGACTACCTGCTGCCGCGGCACAGCGTCGGCTCGGTGACGGTGTCCGGACACCGGTTCGCGCTGGCCGAGAGCGGGTTTCCCGAGCGCGCCGACTTCGGTGGCAACGGCCTGGTGTCCGTGGTGGACGGTGGCGTGGTGATCCGCACCGGCGTCGAGCACGGCCCGGTTACGGTCATCGCCCGCGTGCTCGCGGAGCCGCCCGCCTCCGTGGAGGCCGCCGGCTGGGACGAGGTGGTGGAGGTCGGCTGGCGCGCGTCCCACGGGCGTGCCTCGGTGCGGGGACCGGACGGTGGCGGCGACCCGACGTTGGCCCGGATCACGCCGCCCTGGCCCGGCGACTACCGGCTGCGGGTACACGCCCGTGGCCGCGACGACGTCGACGACCCGTGGGCGGAAAGCTACGAGCTGGTGGTGTGGCAGGCGCCCGCCGCGCCGGAGGTCGTGCACCGGCGCACCGACCGGCTCGGCCACCGGCTGCGCGGCGAGCCGGAGCCGGACCGGGCACCACGACCCGAGATGGCCTACCGGTGGTTGCGACGCAGCACGTTGAGCGAGGCCGCGACCGTCACCGTGGTCACCGGGGCACCGGTCGGACAGGTGCTGGAGGCATTCGGCGCCGACCCGGCGCGCCCCGAGCCGATGCGCGACATCGCCGCCGACCTGGCCGCGCGCGGATCGATCGACCCCTGGGTCGCGGTGCTGGACACCGGCGCCGCCGTGGTGGCCGTGGAGTACAACGGCTTCCAAGGTTCCTCCGAGCCGGTGCTGCGCCAGGCCTCGGCGCGTGGGCGAGCGGCCAGCCTGTACTGGAGCGTCGACGCCGACCGGCGGCTGTCGTTCGCCGAAGACGGGCAGATGCTCGCCGCGTTCGAACCGCCCGCCGCCGGCGACCTCCCCTCCACCGTCGCCGCCGCCCTCACCGGGCTGGACCTTCATGACGTCCGCGACCGAAACGCCAAAGGGCTGGTGGCGGTCGAGCGGTTCACCGGCCGCGGCCTCACCGCTGACGACATGGCCCGGATCGAGGCGGCCGGCATCGGCTTCCGGATCGTGCCTCACATGCCTCCGCTGTACCCCTACGACCCGCGGCGGGTCGACGCCCGGCTCGGTCTCGACCTGGCCGCCCTCGACGCGCTGCCCGAGGCGCGGCTGAGGGACGCGGCGTGGTGGGCGGTCGCCGAGGCGGCCAGCCACACCGATCTGGCCGGCGACCCGGACATCGCGGAGAGCGTGGCGACCCGGACCCTGACCGGCGCCGCCCTCCAGCGCGCCCGGCGCGCGCAACTGGAGGCCGGACAAGAGCGGTGGCTGTGGCTCGCGGCGCACCGCGCCACCAACCCGGACGCGCGGGCCGCGGTCACCGACGCCCTCGACGCCGCCCGCTACGCGGCCGGACCCCACGCCAGCGTGCTGCTCGACCGTGCCCGCGCCAAGATCGCCTGATCGAACGCGCTTCGCCGGTCCGGTCACCATCGGCCGAAGCCGCCGGTGACGGCGGACGAGCCGTCTCACTGGCGGCCGTGCCGGTCACGCGGCGTGGGAGGGCTGGTCATCAGCAGGAGGAGCAGGCCGGCGGCGCAGAGGGCCGCCCCGATGACGTACGCGTACCGGTAGCCGAGGTGTTGGGCCAGGCCGAACAGGGGACCGGCCAGGATCGCCCCGATCGGGAAGGAGTTGGTGAACAGCGTCGTGGCGCGACCCGGTTGCCGCGGCAGCATGTCCTGCGTGTAGGAGATGCCGAGTCCGGCCACCGCCGCGATGAAGAGCGCGTTGACGACCTGCGCGGCGGCCAGCATCCAGATCGTCGAGGCGGCCGCGGCCAGCGCGTAGTACACGACGCCGCAGCCGGCGCCGGCGAGCACCAGCACGCGGGCCCGGATCCGGGTCGCCAGCATCCCGAGGCCGAGCATCAGCGGTATCTCCAGCGCGGCGCAGAGGCCGAGGATGAGGCCCGCGTCGGTCGCGTCGCCGCTCAGCTCGGTGCTGATGAACAGTGGAAGCGCCTGCACGCACAGGGTCAGCGGACACTGGAGCATCGTGAACGCCGCCGCGGTGACCAGCAGCGTAGGCCGCGACGCCACGGGGCCGCCGGCGAGGTCAGGCACAGGCTCGCCGGTGGGAGCCGCCGGCGTGCCGACCTCTTCCGGCGTGCCAACCTTCTCCGGCGTGCCGACCCTCTCCAGCCAGAAGACGGCCACGAGCGCGGCGACCGCGTACATCGCCGCGGCCGTACCGAAGACGTAGACGAAGCCGCCCGTCTCCAGCAGGACGGCGGCCAGCGGCGGCCCGGCGGCCCAGGCCAGGGAGAAGACGGTGCGCAGGGTGCTGATGCCCAGCGCCGGGCTGGAGCCGTCGCGGGCCAGGAGTTGGCGGGCGTAGGCGAACGTCTGCGGAAACAACGCCCCGGCCAGCGCCATCGCGGTCGCGGTCAGCGCGAGCAGAAGCCAGTAGTCGCGGACGAACGCGGTCAGCCCCATGCCGACCAGGCCCGCGACCGACGTGCCGATCAGCAGCCCTCGACGGATCGCCCGCCGGTCGGACAGCCGCCCGATCAGCGTGGACGCGACCACGCCAGCGAGCGGCGCGGCGATGAGGAACACGGTCAGCCGTAACGGATCGGCGTGCACGGCCGTGCTCAGAAACAGCGAACGGAACGGCTCGACCACCGCCATGGAGATGCCGACCGCGAACGAGACCAGCCCGAGCGGAAGCAGCGAACGGCCGAGGTGCCGCGAGTGCGGCGCGACGGCCACCGCCATAGGTCGCAGAGTAACGCCACCGAGGCGCGCCACCTAGAGACCATTGGATGCGCAACGATATTTCGGGCGAAACCTGCGGCAGACACCATGGTCACTGCTGCGGAATCCATGATCATCACGCCGGTCCCTTGGCGCCGATCCGAAGGGGCCGCCGGCCGCGGTGGCTGGTCGCGGCCATTGTGGACAGATCCAGGGAAACCCAACCTCGAAAGGTTTCTCCGTTGCGGCCGCCGGCGAGGTGCGGCACGCTCGTAGGCGTGGGGTTGAACCGGGCGCTGGCGGCGCGGCTGGCCGAGGAGCGTTTGGCCGAGTGGCGTGGCCTCGACTATGCGCGGTGGCGGCTGATGCTCGATGACAACGAGACCCGAGAGGTCATCGCGGAGGATGGCAAACGCTACAGCGTCGTGAGCTCCGGCCTGGACGACGGTGACGGACGGATCCGCATGTCGGTGGCCGTCGATGACGGTGGCTGGTCGGCGTTTTCCCCTTTGACTCAAGCCGAGATCATGCGGCCTGACGGGTCCCTGCTCGATTGACCTCCTGCCGGGCGGATATGCCGGCGCTCGGGCTCTACGCTCTCGGCCGTGGATCGAGGCGCCGCGTCACGGTGAGGGCCGATGCACGAGCGCTACGGCGGCAATGGGCGGTGTGGTGCGCGAGACTGGCGTAGCCTGACGCCAATGAGTGCCTTGGACCGCCTGGCTCGCGAGACCTACGTGCTGCTGACCACGTTTCGCCGCGACGGCCGGGCGGTGGCCACACCGGTCTGGGCCGTCCGCGACGGAGACGCGCTGATGGTGTGGACGGTCGCGGATTCGGGGAAGGTGAAACGCATCCGGCGCAACGGCGCGGTAACCGTCGCACCGTGCGACCTTCGCGGCAATCCCCACGGCGAGGCGGTCAGCGGACACGCCACCCTGACCGGCTCGGCGGAGGGCGACGACCACGTCCGCAGGCTCATCGTCCGAAAGTACGGCCTGCTCGGCCGGATCACCATGCTCGGCAGCCGGATCAGGCGCGGCCGCCACGGCACGGTGGGCCTGCGCGTCACGCTCACCGAGTGACCGCCCCGCGGACCGGTCAGGGGTGGCCGACCAGCAGGCGCAGCGAACCGGTGAACTCCGGTTGGCGGCGCAGGTGCCCGTGCCGTTCGTCCCAGGCGCCGGATTCCAGGTCGCGGCGCAGGTGTGCGACGGCGCGGGCTTCGTCGGCATCATCCACAAAGGTCCAGGCGGACTGAGAGCGGCGTACCCCGGGGTCGAGGAAACGCTCCGGGCGGGCGTAGAAGGCTTCGGTGAAGCCGTCGACGCAGTCGATCGGCACCGGGATCCGGTGGACCTCGGTGGTGCCGATGTGTTCGGCGATGAGGTCGAGCGGCGGGAAGCGGCGCCGTTCGGCGGCGATGATTTCGGGGCTGTACTGGGCCAGCCACAGCAGGTCCAGGGCGTCGCGGTCGAAGGTGAGGATCACGACCGGGCCGAGCGCGACGCGACGTAGCTGGCGGAGGCCGGCGGCGACGTCGGTCCACTGGTGGACGGTGACGGTGGCCATGGCGGCGTCGAAGCTGTCGTCGTCGAAGGGCAGGTCTTCGGCGGCCGCGTTCAGAGCCGGCGCGAGGTGGGGCGGGCGCTGGGCGCGCATGGCCGCGGACGGCTCGACCGGCAGCACGTAGCGGTCGTCGGGCTCGTAGGAGCCGGCACCGGCGCCGACGTTGATGACGGTGCGGGCGCCGGCGAGCGCGGCGTGCACGTGTGCGGCGATGCGTGGGTCGGTGCGGCGCTGGGCCGCGTAGCCCTGGCCGTGGCGGTGGTAGTCGACGTCTCCGGCGTGCATGCTTCCCCCTTCTGGCGGGATCCACGGTAGGCACGGGACGACTGTGGACGCGATCCACATTCCCGACGATCGGGACCCGCCGCAGGCCGGCCATGCCCTGATGAAACAGGCCGTAGGTCGGGCGGAAGGCCGCATACAACACCGGTATGCGACCTTCCGCCCGGCACCACCGGACTCCGCCTCGGCTCGACCGACCCTCATGAAACAGGCCCTGGCGGCCGCGTACGCGCGGTCCGGGGACGTTGGCGTCCTTGCCGCGCAGCGCGGTGCATCCCACCTCGACGAGGTCGCAAACGGACTCCGGTGCGGCGCGCATTTTGGCCGTGAGCCCTCCGTTATCGACCCCGGCCCGGGGGTAAATGAAAGGCATCCCCGCTGTTCAAGGTGAATCCTGCCTGTGCTCACACAGGTTAGCGGGGCGAGGGATTGCAGGGTACGACTCATCACACCCCTGAGGAGGACAAGATGAGCATGGAGACTGCATCCGCCAGGGCGCCGCAGGCGCCGGAGCAGCCCATGCAGGAGGCGCGCCCGCGCGCGATGCCGGCGATGGCCGATGGGCGTCGTGAGGCGATGCGGGGCCCGTCGCCCGGCACGGAGACCAAGCCGTCGGTGCTGACCACGGAGTTCTGGATCTACCTCGCGGCCGTGGGCGGAGTGCTGCTCGCTTCGCTGCTTGTCGGGCAGAACGCGGCCGGGGTGGACACCTTCCGGGCCCACAGTGCGTGGTTCATGATCACGCTGCTGACGATCGGTTACCTGGGTAGCCGTGGTCTGGCCAAGGCCGGCAGCAACTGGCGCACGGGTGCGGAGCGTAAGGACCGCCACTGAGCGGGTCACGCTCGCCACATCGCGGTGGTCGCCGGGGAGAATCCTCCCGGGCGGCCACCGTCCTTTTTCGAGGTGCGCCCCCCGGGGAAACGCGGTCAGTCAGGCTGCCGGCTGCGGGCGATGTGCTGGAGCATGACCTCGTGGTGGTGGCGGATGGCGTCGCGGGTCGCGGCCTCGTCGCCCTCGGCCAGCGCGTCGAGGATCGGCTTGTGGATGGCCATCTGCGCGTCGGCGTTGCTGGGCAGCAGCCAGTCGGGGACGCGGTCGCTGCTGACCCAGTCGTCGTACTCGTACGAGATGATCGCGGTGTGGATGGCCTCGTAGATCGAGGCGAGGTACGGGTTTCCGGAGGTGCGCACGACGGCGGCGTGGAAGAGCGTGTCGGCGGCGATCCACGCGGAGGTGCCGCCCGCCATGCTCTCCTTGAGTCGTTGCAGGGCGGAGCGCACGTCGGCGAGGTTGCTCTCGGCGTGCCGCAGGCCCTCGGTCGCGCCCAGCGTCTCCAGCCAGAGGCGCAGGTCGACGAGGTGTGAGAGCGACTGCTTGTCGAGGTCGAGCATCAGGTTGACCGACGTGGCGATGGCCGACTCGGGGCGGCGCATGACGTAGGCGCCAGAGCCCTGCTTGATCTCGACCAGCCCCATCAGCGACAGCGACCGCAGGGCCTGGCTGACGATCGGCCGGCTCGCGCCGAACATCTCGGCCAGGTGGCGCTCGGAGGGCAGCCGCGCCCCTTCGGCGATGTCCTTGGTGATGATGAGCTGCCGGATCTGCTCGGCCACGTCGTCGGCCAGGCGGCTGGTCGCGACCATCCGGACCGCGCCCAGCTGCACGACGTTGCGTGGGCGGGAACCGGGTCCGGTGGCTGCGGGCTCCGCCGGCGGCATCGCTCCTCCATCAGTCCATAGACGCATTGACATCCTCCGCGTCCGGTGTGGGACAGCCTACGCAAGCCGCGTGACGCTCTGGAAGGACCGGCTTGACGTGGCGTGCCGTCTGGGTTTAGCTAAAAGTGGATTAGCCACTTGACCACCTGAGGTTAGCATGGACCCGATCCTTGAGTCACCACACGATCTCGATACGCTCGCCACTCGCATCCGGCGGCACGCCGTGCGGATGGTGGCCGCGCACGGTCTTGGCTACCTCGGCCAGGCGCTGTCGGCCGCCGAGATCCTGGCCACGCTCTACGCCCGGGTCTACCGCCCGCGGACCGACCGGATCGTGATCTCGCCCGGCCACTACGTGATCGGGGCGTTCGCCGCGGCGGTGGAGACCGGCCTGCTCGACGAGGCCGAGCTGGCCACGTACGGCCACGACGGGTCCCGGCTGGAGGCGATCGGCACCGAGCGCTCGCCCGGGCTCGACCTGACCGGCGGCTCGCTCGGTCAGGGGCTCTCCGGCGCGGTCGGGTTCGCGCTCTCCGACCGGATGCGCGGCCGGACGGAGGCCCGCACGGTCGTGCTGGTCAGCGACGGCGAGCTGGAGGAGGGGCAGGTCTGGGAGGCGGCCATGTTCGCCGCCCACCACCGGCTGGACAACCTCGTGGCCGTGATCGACGCGAACAACTCCCAGGTGGACGGCCCGGTGACCGAGGTCACGACCATCGAGCCGATCGCCGACAAGTGGCGCTCCTTCGGCTGGTGGGCCGAGGACGTCGACGGGCACGACACCAAGGCTTTGGCCGCGGCCCTGGCGGCGGCGGTGGCGGCGGACCGGCCGGCGGTCGTGGTCGCCCGTACCTCCACCACCACCGGACTCGACTGCCTGCCCGCGAGCACCGACGGGCATTTCATCAAGCTGCCGGCCGAGCTCGCCGCGCGCGCCGCCGCCGAACTGGAGTCCCGCCTTGCGTAAACCGCCCTACCCGACCGTGCTCAAGCCGTACGGCACGGCGCTGCTCGACCTGGCCCGCGCCGACGAGCGGATCGTGTGCCTCTCCGGTGACCTGACCCGGCAGTGCGAGGTCGACCTGTTCCGCGACGAGCTGCCGGATCGGTTCGTCAACGTCGGCATGGCCGAGGCGAACATGATGGGCATCGCCGGGGCGCTCGCCCGGGCCGGCCACGTGCCGTTCGTCCACACCTTCGGCGTGTTCGCCACGCGCCGCCCGTTCGACCAGATCGTGAACGCGATCGCCTATCCCAACCTCCCGGTGCGGATCGTCGGCTTCATGCCGGGCATCTCCAGCCCGGGCGGCCCGAGCCACCAGGCGATCGAGGACGTGGCGCTGATGCGCGCGGTGCCCAACCTGACCGTGGTGGACGCCGCCGACGCCACCGAGATCCGCCAGGTCGTACCGGCCATCCTCGACCATCCCGGCCCGGTCTACCTGCGGCTCAAGCGCGGCGAGATCCCGGTCATCTTCGACGACGACTACGAGTTCTCGCTGCACCGCGCGCGGCGGCTGCGACTCGGCGGCGACGCGTTGCTGGTGGCCAACGGGATGATGCTGCCCGCGGCGATCGCGGCCGTGGACGTGCTCGTCGCCGCCGGTGTCGACTGTGGACTCGTGCACGCGCCGGTCGTCAAGCCCTTCGACGCCGCCACGGTGGTGGACGCGGCGTCCGGAGTGGACGCCGTGGTCACCGCCGAGAACCACACGGTCGTCGGCGGGCTCGGCTCCGCGGTCGCCGAGGCGCTCGCCGAGGCCGGAGCCGGCTGCCGGCTGCGCCGCGTCGGGCTGCGGGACACGTTCGCCGAGGGCGCGCTCAGCGCCCACCACCTTTTCCAGACCTACCACCTGACCACGCAGTCAATTGTCGACGCGGTGTGGGAGGCGTCGCGCCGGCCGGACCCCGTGCCGGTCGCCCCGCGCAGCCCAGCCGCCGCCGGCGAGTACTCGCCCGTCTGATCCAGGAGGCCCCGTGACCAACTTCTACGCCCCGCCGGTGGAGACCAGCCCGATCGCGTCGCTCGGCGCCACGATGGGCGTGGACTGGGAGGAGCGGGTCAACTTCGACCGGCTCCGCTCCGACCGGTTCGCGAAGGTCCAGGCGGCGTTCGCCGGATCGGACCTCGGCGCGCTGATCCTCTTCGACATGAACAACATCCGCTACACCACGGGTACGCACATCGGCAACTGGGCCCGGGACAAGCTCTTCCGGTGCGCGCTGGTGATGCGCGGGCAGGACCCGATCCTGTGGGACATCGGCTCGGCCGCCCGGACCCACCAGCAGTTCGCGACGTGGTTCGGCAAGGAGAGCTGGCGGGCCGGGCTGTCGAGCTGGCGCGGCTCCATCCCCGAGGAGGTCGGCGTCGAGCGCGGCAACGCCGCCCGCCTGGCCCAGCTCCTGCGCGAGCACGGGCTGGCCGGCGAGCCGATCGGCGTCGACGTGGTCGAGCTGCCGGTGCTGCGCGCCCTGGAGGCCGAGGGACTGTCCATCGTGGACGGGCACGGCTTCATGCAGGACGTCCGGGCGATCAAGACCGCGGACGAGATCGCCCTGCTGGACCACTCCGCCGGACTCGTCGACGGGGCGTACGAGGAGCTGTTCCGCACGCTGCGACCGGGGATCCGGGAGAACGACTGCGTGGCGCTGGTCAACCGGTACCTGTACGAGCGCGGGTCGGAGGAGGTCGAGGCGGTCAACTCCATCTCCGGCGGCCGGTGCAGCCCGCACCCGCACGTCTTCTCCGACCGCCTCATCCGGCCCGGCGACACCGCGTACTTCGACATCATCCACTCGTTCAACGGCTACCGGACCTGCTACTACCGCACGTTCAACGTCGGCGGCGCCAACCGGGCGCAGGTCGAGGCGTACAAGCGGGCCCGCGAGTTCATGGACAACGCGATCGCCGAGATCCGGCCCGGCGCGACCTCGGCCGACGTGGTGCGGCACTTCCCGGCCGCGCAGGAGTTCGGGTACGCGACCGAGGAGGAGGCGTTCGGCCTCCAGTACTGCCACGGGCTCGGCCTGTCCAACTGGGAGCGGCCGCTGATGAGCCGCTACCACTCGTTCGAGCATCCGGTGACCCTGCACGAGGGCATGGTCTTCGCGATCGAGACGTACTGGCCCACGCCGGACGGCAGCGCCGCGGCGCGGATCGAGGAGGAGGTCGTGGTGACGGCGGACGGCTGCCAACTGCTGACCCGGTTCCCGGCCGACCAGTTGTACGTGACGGGCATCCGGTACACGCCCGGGGCCGACCTGCTGTGACGACGCGACGAGCGCACGAGGAGACACGATGAGCATGACCCTGGGCTGGATCGGGGCGGGCCGGATGGGCTCGGCCATGGCCGGCCGGCTGCTGGACGCCGGGCATCCGGTGCGGATCTGGAACCGGACGCGGGCCAAGGCCGAAGCGCTGGTCGAGCGGGGCGCGACCGTCGCCGACACGGTCGCCGACCTGGCCGACCGCGACGTGGTCTTCGTGATGGTCTCCACCTCGGACGACCTGCGCGAGGTGCTGCGCGGCCTGTACGCCGGCGACCAGGCGCCCGGCACCGTCGTCGACTGTTCGACCGTCTCCGCGGAAGCCTCGGCCGAGGCCCGCGCCGAGTCGGCCAAGCGGGGCGTGCGGTTCATCGCGGCACCGGTCAGCGGAAACCCGCACGTGGTCGCCGCCGGCGGGGCCAGCCTGGTCGCCTCCGGCGACCGGGAGACCTTCGATCTGGTACGGCCGCTGCTGGCCACGATCGGGCGCGCCGCGGTGTACGCCGGCCCGGGCGAGGTGAGCCGCCTGGTCAAGCTCTGCCACAACCTGTACCTGGGGATGATGGTGGAGTCGCTGGTCGAGGTGGTGACGCTCGCCGAGAAGGGCGGTGTGGACCGGGCGGCGTTCCTGGAGTTCCTCAACGGCACCGTGCTCGCCTCCGACTGGGTCCGCAAGCGCACGCCCGACCTGGTCGAGCGGGACTGGCGGCCGACGTTCACGACCGAGCTGCTGCGCAAGGACTTCGACCTCGGGCTGGGCGCGGCCCGTGCCAGCGAGGTGCCGATGCCGGTGGCGAGCCTCGTGCACCAGCTCATCCAGGCGGCGATCGGGCGCGGCCACCGCGACGACGACTTCCTCGCCCTCTACGAGGTCCAGGCCGCCAACGCCGGCCTGCCCGAAGGGCCGGGGCAGGAGACGTGAACCCGATCCTGGCCGGTGTGCCGACCCGGATGTTCATCGGTGGCGAGTGGGTCGAGGGGGCCGGTCGGATCGCGGTGACCGACCCGGCGACCGGGGAGCCGGTGGCGGAGGTCGCCAACGGGTCCGTCGAGGACATGCTCGCCGCGGTCGGCGCGGCGGCCGACGCCGGCCGGCCGTGGGCCGCGACCGCCCCGCGCCGCCGCGCCGAGCTGCTGCTGCGCGCGTACGAGCTGATGGTCGAACGGGCCGACGCGCTGGCCCGGCTGATCGTGCTGGAGAACGGCAAGACGCTGGCCGACGCCCGGGGCGAGGTCGGCTACGCGGCCGAGTTCCTGCGCTGGTACGCGGAGGAGGCGGTCCGGCTCGCCGGCAGCCTCGGCACCGCGCCCGGCGGCGGGCACCGGATCCTTGTCGACCACGCCCCGATCGGCGTGAGCCTGCTGGTCACGCCCTGGAACTTCCCGGCCGCGATGGCGACCCGCAAGATCGGGCCGGCGCTGGCCGCGGGATGCACGGTGGTGCTCAAGCCGGCCAGCGACACGCCGCTGACCGCGCTGGCCATCGCGGCGCTGCTGGGCGAGGCGGGCGTGCCCGACGGCGTGGTCAACGTCGTACCGAGCAGCCGGTCGGGCAAGGTGGTCGACGCGGCGCTGCACGACCCGCGGGTACGCAAGCTCTCCTTCACCGGCTCCACCGAGGTCGGCCGCGTGCTGCTGCGCGCGGCCGCGGACCGGATCGTCAGCAGCTCGATGGAGCTCGGCGGCAACGCGCCGTTCCTGGTCTTCGCCGACGCCGACCTCGACGCGGCCGTGGCCGGCGCGATGGTCGCGAAGATGCGCAACGGCGGCCAGGCGTGCACGGCGGCGAACCGGTTCTACGTGCACCGCGCGGTCGCCGAGGAGTTCGTCGCCCGGTTCGGTGCCGCCCTGGCGGAGCTGCGGCTCGGTCCAGGGCTGGACACCGGGGTCACGCTCGGGCCGCTGATCAACCAGCCGGCCCGGGACAAGGTGGCGGAGCTGGTCGGGGCGACCGTCGGGGCCGGCGCCCGGCTGCACACCGGGGGACACGCGCCGGACCGGCCGGGCTACTTCTACGCGCCGACCGTGCTCGCCGACGTGCCGCCGGACGCGCCGGTGCTGGCCGAGGAGATATTCGGGCCCGTGGCGCCGGTCGTCGCCTTCGACACGGAGGAGGAGGCGATCAGTCTGGCCAACGACACCGAGTACGGCCTGGTGTCGTACCTCTACACCGGTGACCTGGCGCGCGGGCTGCGGGTCTCGGAGGCGCTGGAGGCGGGCATGGTCGGGCTCAACCGGGGCCTGGTCTCCGAGCCGGCGGCGCCGTTCGGTGGCATGAAGCAGAGCGGTCTCGGGCGGGAGGGCGCCCGGGCCGGGATCGAGGCGTTCCTGGAGCCCCGGTACGTCGCCGTCAGCTGGTAGGCGGCGGCCGGGCACCGACCGGCGTCGCGCGCGGCTACGACTTGGTTGCGGCTACGACTTGGTTAAGGACCCAGCCCAAGCCTTGACACCTGGAGGCGGGGATGTTGATCTGGAAAAGTGGCTAAGCCAGATAGCCACTAGGACGGTTTGTTCGCCCGGCAAGTTAGTCGAAATAACGATAAACGTGAAGAATTAGACATCGTCGCGGGATGGGGGAGCCGGCGGCGTCCCAGATCTCAAGGAGTTGGCGTTATGGCAGGCAGGAGAGGAGCCGCGGCGTTGGCCGCCGGGCTCGCGCTCGCACTCGCGGGCTGCGGCGGGAGCACCGTCTCCGGTGGGGACAGCGGTTCCAGCGACGACGGCGCCCCGGTCAAGATCGGATTCCTGGTACCGAAGTCCGGCGTCTACGCGTCGATCGGCTCCGACCTCGAGCGGGGCATGCAGATCTACCTCGACAAGCACGGCGGCAAGCTCGGCGGCCGCGAGATCAACCTGGTCACCGTCGACGAGGGCAGCACACCGCAGGTCGGCACCGCCGCCGCCCGCCGCCTCGTGCAGCAGGAGCGGGTCGCCGCGGTCACCGGCATCGTCAACAGCGCCACCGCCGTCGGCGTGGCGACCGTCTTCTCGGACGCCAAGACGCCGGTCGTCTCCACCGGCCAGGTGACCGACAACCCGTACTGGTGGCGGGTCGGCTGGACCAACCCGATGATGAACGCGTCCATCGTGGACTACCTCGTGTCCAAGGAGAAGGACAAGAACGTCTACCTGATCGGCGCCGACTACAAGCAGGGCCGGGACATCATCGACGCGATCGGCGCCGGGCTGAAGGCCGGCGGCGTCGCCATCGCCGGCACCACGTTCACCCCGTTCGGCACCACGCAGGACTACCAGCCGTACCTGTCGGAGATCCAGAAGTCGAAGGCGACCGCGGTGTACGCGTTCTACGCCGGTGCCGAGGCCGCCCGGTTCGTCACGCAGTACTCGCAGTTCGGGCTCAACAAGCAGGCGACGCTCTACGGCAACCAGGCGCTGACCGAGGGGAACCTCGCCGCGCAGGGTCCGGCCGCGAGCGGCGTGCTCACCAACGCCATCTACACGCCGCGGATCGACTCGCCGCTCAACAAGGAGTTCGTCGACGCGTACGTGGCCAAGTACAACGCCCAGCCGTCGGTCTACTCCGAGGCGCAGTACGCCTCGGCGGCCGTGCTGGACAAGGCGATCGCGGCGGCCGGCGGCGAGGTCACCGGCGAGTCGCTCAACACGGCCCTGAGCCAGGTGGGCGACATCGAGACGCCCCGCGGCACCTGGCGGTTCGACGCCGCGCAGGCGCCCACGCAGACCATCTACCTGCGGCGCGCCACCGACAACGGCGGCGTGATGTCCGACGAGGTTGTCGAGACGCTGGGCGTCTACACCAGCGAGGGCGAGAAGTCCTGACCCGGCGGCGGGCGGTCCGTCCACACCGGACGGACCGCCCCACGCCCCGGAGGGCGGAAGGAGGAACGTGTCCGCGGTTACGCAATGGTTCGATGCCAACAGCATCACTGTGATCAACGGCCTGGCGTACGGCCTGCTGCTCTACACGCTGGCGGTCGGGCTCTCGCTCGTCTTCGGCATGCTCAACCTGCTCAACCTGGCGCACGGCACGCTCTTCCTGGCCGGCGCGTACGTCGCCGCGGTGGTGGTCGCGCCCGGCGGCGCCTGGCTGTCCTGGGTACTGGCGCTGACCATCGCGCTGCTCGTCGGCGCGGTCGCCGGCGTCGGGCTCACGGTCGCCACCAGGCCGCTGGCCCGGCGCGGGCACATGGCCGAGGCGCTGCTCACGCTCGGCATCTCCCTGGCCGGGTCGAGCCTGCTGCTGTGGGGCTTCGGGGCGGACGTCCGCTCGGTGCCCGCCCCGGCCGGGCTCGACGGGAGCGTCACGCTCTTCGGCGACCCGTACCCGGTCTACCGGCTCGTGCTGATCGGCTTCGGCCTGCTCGTGGCCGTACTGGCCGAGGTGATCCTGGAGCGGACCATGATGGGGGCGACGGTCCGGGCGATCGTCGCGGACCCCGACATCGTGCGCACGCTCGGTATCGACACACGAAAGATCCTCTACGGCGTGCTGGCGGTCGGCTCGGCGTTGGCCGTCGTGGCGGGCGTCCTCGGCGGACCGGTGCTCGGCGCCGGCCCCGGGCTCGACGGGCACGTCCTGCTGATCGCCCTCGTCGTGGTGGTGATCGGCGGCATGGGCTCGGCCCGCGGCGCCCTCATCGGCGGGCTGCTGATCGGCCAGGTGCAGACGCTCGGCACCGCGCTGGCCCCGGAGCTGGCCCCGTTCCTCATCTTCGGCGCGATGGCGCTGATCCTGGTCGTGCGACCGCACGGCCTGCTCGGCAGGGCGGAGGCGACCGCGTGAACAACTGGCTCTCCGACCGGCCCGCGCTGCGCGCGCTGCTGCCCGTGCTGGTCGTCCTCGCGGCCGCCGCGCCGCCGTTCCTGGCTGGCCCGTACGCCGTGTCCACGCTCACCCAAATCCTGGCCTTCTCGCTGCTGGTGATGAGCATCGTGCTGCTGATGGGCGTCGCCGGGATGCCGACGATCGGGCAGGCCGGCTTCTTCGGCGTCGGCGGCTACGCCACCGGGCTGCTCGCCAGCCGGCTGACCACCAACGCGTTGTTGCTGCTGCTCGTCTCCGCGGTCGCGGCCGCCGCCGTCGCCGCGGCCACCGGCTGGCTGCTGGTCCGGGCCCGCGGCGCGTACCTGCTCATGCTGACCCTCGCGATCGGCGAGATCCTGGCGCTGGTCGCGATCGCCCGGGTCACCCTGACCGGCGGCTCGGACGGGCTGGCCAACATCCCCGTGCTCAGCCTGTGGCCCGGCCTCGAGCTGCGGCACGTGGCGGTCGTCTACTGGTACATCGCGGCGGCCGTACTCGTCATGGGCGGGATCGTCGCGCTGCTGATCCGGGCACCGTTCGGGCGGGCGCTGCGCGGCATCCGGGACAACGAGCCGCGGATGCGGGCCGTCGGCTACAGCACCTCCCTCTACAAGTACGCGGCGTTCTGCGTCAGCGGCGCGTTCGCCGGTGTCGCCGGGTCGCTCTGGGTGACGCAGACGCTGTTCGTGTCGCCCGCGGACATGAGCTTCCACGCCTCGGCACTGGCCCTGCTGGCGCTGATCGTCGGCGGGCAGCAGAGCCTGTGGGGTGCGGTGGCCGGCTCGGCGCTGATCATCGTGGTGCAGAACATGCTCCCCATCTCGTTGCAGGGGCTGGGGCCGCTGGTGCTCGGCGCGGTGCTCGTCGTGGTCGTGTACGCGCTGCCGGACGGCTTCGCCGGGATCGCCGGGCTGCTGCGGCGATGGCGGGCGCGCGGTACCGGATCCTCCGGGCCGAGCGGTGGCGTCGAGGCCGCACCGGCGCGACGGATGGAGCGGGTATGAGCGAGCGCAGCGAGCGAATCGTCGAACTGAGCGCGTGTGGAGCCTCATGCCCGCCCGCGGCGAAGCGAGGACGGGCATGAGCGACGCACTCCAGATCGAGGGGCTGACCCGCGCGTACGGGGCACTGCGCGCCGTCGACGAGGTGACCCTGACCGTACGGGCCGGCGCCCGGCACGCCCTGATCGGCCCGAACGGCGCCGGCAAGTCGACGATGTTCAAGCTGCTGTCCGGCGAGGTCCGCCCGACGGCCGGCCGCATCCGGTACTTCGGCACCGACATCACCCGCCTGTCCCAGCCGCGCCGGGCACGGATGCGGATCTCGCAGACGTACCAGCACTCGAGCGTCTTCATGCCGCTGACCGTGCTGGAGAACGTCGCCCTCGCCGCCCAGCGCGTGCAGAACATCGGCACGGTCTGGTGGCGCGGCGCCGACCGGTACCCGGACCGCACCGCCGCCGCGCTGGAGAGCCTGGCCGCGGTCGGGCTGGGCGACCGGGCCGGCGCGCTGGCCTCGTCGCTGTCCCACGGCGAGCGCCGCCAGCTCGAACTCGCGCTCGCCCTGGTCTGCCGCCCGCGGCTGCTGCTGCTGGACGAGCCGACCGCCGGCATGTCCGCCACCGAGTCGGCGGCGTTCGTCGACCTGGTGCGGACCCTGCCGGACGACCTGACCGTGATCGTCGTGGAGCACGACCTCGACGTCGTCTTCAGCCTCGCCACCGACATCTCGGTGCTGCACCACGGCCAGTTGCTGGCCACCGGCACGCCGGAGCAGGTGTCCGCCGATCCCGGCGTCCAGGAGGCGTACCTGTCCTGGACGGTGGCGGACGACGACGACCTGGAGGTGTCCTCGTGAGCCCCTTGCTGGACGTGCGCGGCCTGCGGGCCGGCTACGACGGCAGCGTCGTGCTGCAGGGCATCGACGTTGCCATCGACGAGGGCACGGTGCTCGCGGTGCTCGGCCGCAACGGCGTCGGCAAGTCCACGCTCGTGATGTCGGTGATGGGGCTGGTGCGGGCGTACGACGGCAGCGTCCGCTTCGCCGGCCAGGACCTGACCGGCGCCCGCACCGACGTGATCGCCAACGCGGGCATCGCCCTCGTGCCGCAGGGCCGGCGCGTGCTCGCCCCGCTGACGGTCGAGGAGAACCTGCGCATCGCGATCCGCCGCAAGCGCCTGCGGGCCGGCAAGATCCGGGCCGAGGAGCGCGGCGACGAGGCCGGATCGCGCCGGCTGCCCGAGGCAGCCAGCGAGCGCGACCAGCACAGCGTCGGGCCGTGGACGCTGGAACGGGTCTACGAGCTGCTGCCCCGGCTGCGGGAGCGGCGCGGCAACCGCGGCAACCAGCTCTCCGGCGGCGAGCAGCAGATGCTCGCCATCGGCCGGGCGCTGCTGACCAACCCGCGGCTGCTGCTGCTCGACGAGCCTTCCGACGGGCTCTCGCCGATGGTGGTGCGCCAGGTCGCGGACGTCATCCGCACGCTGCGCGCCGACGGGATCACGGTCCTGCTCGTGGAGCAGAACGTACGCCTCGCCCTCGACCTCGCCGACGACGTCGCGGTCATGGTCAAGGGCGAGATCGCCTGGCGTACTGGTCCGGAGGAGTTCCGCCGGGACCGCGACCGCGTGCGGGCACTGATGAGCGTCGCCGGTGCGAAGGACAGGGAGGCATAGATGACCACGACGGGCTACGGCTGGGACGAACAGCGGGGAGTGTTCGTCCACCCCGAGAGCACGCCGTACGTGAGCGGCCCGCGACCGCTGCCGCAGAGCCTGGACCACCTGGAGGAGCGCGAGTACGTCTCGAACATGTCGGTCGAGGGGCGCTGGCCGACCGTCGTGCGCCTCACCCACACCTGGCAGAACGTGGTCGACATGGGCGGCCGGCGGTACATGTACCACTACTACCGGGACGCGCTCAACGTCTACGACATCACCGACCCGACCGCGCGGGACCTGATCCTGGAGAAGCGGTACGGGCCGGGCGAGGGCGAGTTCGGCGCCGCCGCCATCGCGTACAACGAGCGGCTCGGCGCCTGGATCATGGTGCAGTCCTTCGAGGTGCCGCGCACGTACGGCCCGGACTCCGACAAGTACCGCGACCCGTCGGTGCTGCCCCGCCTGATGTCCGTGCCCGGGTTCCGTGGGATCCGCGTGTACGAGCTGACCAGCCCCACCGACTGGAAGCTGCTCGCCGAGGTGCCGACCGGGCCGGTCGACCCCGCCACCGGCATCCACCAGGGCTCCGGCGGCGTCGACACGCCCGGCTACGACGGCGGCAGGTACCTGTACGTCTCGGCCGCGCCCGACGACACGTACATCAACCAGGAGTTCGCCACCTACCCGTACACGCCGGCACAGCTCATCTACGACCTGAGCGACCCCGGGCGTCCGGAGCTGGTCTCCACCTGGTGGGTCCCCGGCCAGCGGATCGGCGAGACCGAGGCGTACGAGTCGTGGAGCCGCCACGGCAACCGCACCTCCTGGATCGGCGCCCGCGTCCCCACCTCGGTACCGGTGTCGCCGGAGCGCGGCGGCCGGTACGGCTACGCCGTCATGGGCGGGCTCGGGCTGTACATCCTCGACCTCGCCGACCCGGCAGCCCCGAAGGTCGCCGGCCACCTCGAACTGCCGCACAGCTGGGCCGGCATCGAGGGCGACGTGGTCGACACCAGCCGGGTCGCCAGCCGGGGCGTCGTCTTCGTCAACGGCGGACCGATGAACGAGGACGGCTTCGAGCCGTACAAGGAGATCTACGTCATCGACGTCGCCGACCCGACCGCGCCCAGGATCGTGAGCACCTTCCCCCGGCCGGCGCCGCCGCCGGAGGCGCCGTACCGGGACTTCGTGTTCCGCCGCGGCAAGTTCGGCCCCAAGCGGTTCGGCTCCAACGCTCATCCGGGCACGGCGGACCCCAACCTGGCCCTGTACTCGTTCGGCAACGCCGGCGTGCAGATGTTCGACATCAGCGACGTGCGCTCGCCCGCCCAGGCCGGCTACTTCGTGCCGAGGATGACCGACGAGCTGGACAATCCACGCTCGTACCTCGTGCCGACCGAGAGCATCTTCGTCGAGTGGGACCGGCGCCTGGTCTGGGCGTTCACCAACTCCGGCATGTACCTGCTGACCAGCCCGCTGCTCGGCGAGCCCCGCCTGGACCTGGGCGGTGGCCGGTGACGGCGGACCTGATCCTGCTCGACGGCGAGATCACCACGGGCGCCGCGACGCGCGGCGTACCGGACCGCGCGGCGGCGCTCGCCGTGCGCGCCGGCCGCGTGCTCGCCGTCGGCTCCACCGCCGACATCCGGCGCCTGGCCGGCCCGGAGACCGCCGTGGTCGACCTCGGCGGCCGCTGCGTCATCCCCGGCCTGGTCGACAACCACATCCACTTCGTGCGCGCCGGCCTGACCTGGAACTCCGAGCTGCGCTGGGAACGCTGCCCCAGCCTCGCCGCCGGCCTCGCGACGATCGCCGAGGCGGCCCGCGTACGCCCGGCGGGGGAGTGGGTTCTGGTGATCGGGGGCTGGCACGAGCACCAGTTTCCGGAGAAGCGCGGGCCGAACCGGGCCGAGCTCGACCAGGTCGCGCCGGAGCAGCCGGTCCTGGTGCAGATGATGTACGACTGGGCGCAGGTCAACACGGCCGGCATGCGCGCGGCGGGCATCACCGCCGAGGTCGCGCGCGAGGCCGGGGCGCACCTGTTCGAGTGGGACGACCAGGGCGTGCCGACCGGCCGTGTGCTGGGCATGGAGGGCTGCAAGTGGCTCTACGCCCGGCTGCCCACCGAGACGGCCGAGCAGCAGGTCGCCTCGACCGCGCGGCTCTCCCGTGACCTCAACCGGTTCGCGGTGACCGCGCTGATCGACGGCGGCGGCGTGAACACCGGCCCGGACGTCTACGACGCGGTGTACGAAGTGGACCGTCGCGGGCAGCTCACCGTGCGAACCTTCCTGACCGTGCACGCCTCGGCGCGCGGCCGCGAGCACGAGGAGATCGCCGGCTACCTGCGGTACGGCCGCGCCCGCCACGGCAGCGAGACGCTGCGGCTGCTCGGCTTCGGCGAGGTCGTCCTCTACGGCCTGCACGACCGCGTGCACACCAGGGTCGACGTCACCGACGCCGACCGCGACGAGCTGACCGCCCTGTTCACGACCCTGGCCGCCAACGGCTGGCCGGTACAGATGCACGCGCACCGGCCGGAGATCATCGAGACGATCCTGACCGCCTGCGAGGCGGTGAACGCGCGCCACCGGCTCGCCCCGCTGCGGTGGGGGATCGTGCACGGCGAGATGATCGACGCCGAGCAGGTGGGGCGCATCCGCGCGCTCGGCCTGGGCGTGCTGACCCAGAGCCTGCTGCGCTTCCTGGGCAGCCAGGCCATCGGCGCGTTCGGCGCCGAACGCGTGCGCGACGCGCCGCCGCTGCGCGCGCTGCTGGACGCCGGGGTACCGGTCAGCGCCGGCACCGACGCGATGCGCGGCGCCTCGTACGACCCGTTCACGTCGCTGCACTTCTACCTGACCGGCCGCACGATCGGCGGCGAGCGGATCGTGGCCGAGGAGAACCTGCTCGACCGCGCCGAGGCGCTGCGTCTCTACACGCGCGGCAGCGCCTGGAACTGCTTCGCCGAACACGAGATCGGCGCCCTCGCGCCCGGCTTCCGGGCCGACCTGGCGGTGCTCTCCGACGACTACTTCACCACGGACGTGGACAAGATCGTGGCGATCGAGTCCGAGCTGACCCTGCTCGGCGGCCGGGCCGTCCACGCCAGCGGCGACCTCGCGAGCACCGTCGACGTACTCCCCGAGGAGGGGCGATGACCCGCAAGCTGCTGATCCGCGGCGGCCACGTCGTGACCATGGACCCCGCGCTGGGCGACCAGCCCGCCGCGGACGTACTGGTGGTCGACGGGCGGATCGCCGAGATCGCCCCCGGACTGTCCACCGTGGACGCCGAGGTGGTCGAGGCGACCGGCACGGTGGTGATCCCCGGCTTCGTGGACACGCACCGGCACACCTACCAGTCGCTGGTCCGCGGGCTGCTGCCGAGCTGCACGCTGGGCGAGTTCATGGGCACGATCTTCAACAGCGTGGCGCCCGCGTACACGCCCGACCTGATGCGGCTGGGAAACTACGTCGGCGCGCTCGACGCCCTCGACGCCGGCATCACCACGATGGTCGACTGGTCGCCGAGCGAGACCCCCGAGCACGCCGACGGGGCGATCGAAGGGCTGCGCCAGGCCGGCATCCGGGCGATGTACGCGCACGGGATGCCCGCCGGCGGCCAGTGGTGGTACCGCAGCGCGCTGGACCATCCCGCCGACGCCCGCCGGATCCGCGCCGAGCACTTCCCGAGCGACGACGGGCTGCTGACCATGGCGCTCGCGCTGCGCCAGCCCGGCAACGTGGTGGACGACGTGGCCGTGCGCGACTGGAACCTCTCCCGCGAGCTGGGCGTCCGGGTCTCGGTGCACACCGCGATGCGCTCCGGGGGCGCCACCGGCCATCCGATCCGTACCCTGCACCGGCTCGGCCTGCTCGGCGAGAACACCACGTTCATCCACTGCACCACCAGCGCCGACGACGAGATCGCGATGATCGCCGACTCGGGCGGGTCGGTCTCCATCGCGCCCTACGTCGAGCTGGTCATGGGGCACGGGCTGCCGCGGATCTCGGCGATGCTCGCGCACGGCGTGCCGCCGACCCTGAGCATCGACACGGTGACCACCTCGCCGGGCGACATGTTCACGCAGATGCGGATGGCGCTCGCGCTCGGCCGCGCGGAGGCCCTCGACGACGACCCGGAGGCCCCGTTCACACCGACGCTGACCCACCGCGACGTGCTGCGCCTGGCCACAGTGGACGGTGCCCGCGCCTGCGGGCTGGACGGCCGCACCGGCACGCTCACCCCGGGCAAGGCGGCGGACATCGTGCTGGTCCGCGCCGACACGATCCGCACGCTGCCGCGATACGACGCCGCCGGTACCGTCGTGGCCTGCGCCGACCGCGCGGACGTCGACACCGTGATCGTCGACGGCGTGGTCCGCAAGCGCGGCGGCGCGCTCGTCGGCGTCGACCTGCCCGCGCTGCGCGCCGAGGCGCTCGCCGCGCACGACACGATCATGTCCCGGGCGGGCCTGAAATGACCATCGCGCTGCGCAACTTCGTCGACGGCGCGTACGTCGACGGGGTCGGCGCCTTCGACAAGATCAGCCCGGTGGACGGGCAGGTGACCGCGACCGTGCACGAGGCGGGCCGGGCGCAGGTCGACGCCGCCGTGGCCGCCGCGCGCCGGGCGCTCGACGGCCCGTGGGGACGCACGACCGTGGGGGAGCGGGCCGCCCTGCTGCGCCGGATCGCCGACCGTGTGGAGGAGCGCTTCGAGGAGTTCGTCGCCGCCGAGGTCCGCGACACCGGCAAGCCCGTCGCGCAGGCGCGGCAGCTCGACGTCGCGCGGGCGGTCGCCAACTTCCGGTCGTTCGCCGACACGGTCAGCGCGCACGGCCTCGACTCGTTCCTCACCGAGCTGCCCGACGGGCAGCGCGCCCTCAACTACGCGGTCGCCCAGCCGCTCGGCGTGGTGGCGGTCATCGTGCCGTGGAACCTGCCGCTGCTGCTGCTCACCTGGAAGGTCGCGCCCGCGCTGGCCTGCGGGAACGCCGTCGTGGTCAAGCCCTCGGAGGAGACGCCCTCCACGGCGACCCTGCTGGCCGAGGTGATGGCGGAGGCCGGGCTGCCGGCCGGTGTCTACAACGTGGTGCACGGCTTCGGCCCGGGCTCCGCCGGCGAACTGCTGACCACGCACGACGGCATCGACGGCGTCACCTTCACCGGCGAGTCGGCCACCGGGTCGGCGATCATGCGCGCGGTCGCGCCGGCGGTCCGCCCGGTCTCCTTCGAGCTGGGCGGCAAGAACGCGGCCCTCGTCTTCGCCGACGCCGACCTGGAGAGGACCGTCGAAGGGCTGGCCCGCTCGGTGTTCACCAACACCGGGCAGGTGTGCCTGTGCACCGAGCGCGTGTACGTCCAGCGGCCGGTCTACGACGAGGTCACGGCCGGGCTGGTCGCCCGCGCGGCGGCGCTGCGCCTGGGCCGCCCCGAGCGGCCGGAGACGACCACCGGGCCGCTGATCTCGGTCGCCCACCGGGAGAAGGTCCGCTCGTACCTCGACCTGGCCCGGGAGGAGGGCGCCGAGGTGCTCACCGGCGGCGGCGTGCCCGACCTCGGCGCCGACCTTGCCGGCGGTGCCTGGATCGAGCCGACCCTCTGGGCCGGCCTGGACAACACCGCACGCACGCTCCGCGAGGAGGTCTTCGGCCCGGTCGCGGCGCTGGTCCCGTTCGACACAGAGGAGGAGGCGATCCGGTTGGCTAACGACACGCGGTACGGACTGGCGGCCGCCGTCTGGACCCGCGACCTGGAACGCGGCCACCGGGTCGCGCAGCGGATGCGGGTCGGGATGGCGTGGGTCAACACCTGGTTCCTGCGCGACCTGCGCTCGCCGTTCGGCGGGGTCGGGCTCTCCGGCATCGGCCGCGAGGGCGGCCGCCACTCGCTGCACTTCTACACGCAGCCGACGAACGTGTGCGTGCGGCTGTGACCGCCCCGGAGGCGGCCAGCGGGGCGGCGGAGCGGATCGAGGCGGCCGCGCGACGGCTGCTCGACGCGGCCGCGACCGGCACGCCGTGCGCCCCGGTCCGCGACCTGATCGGCGCCACCGACCAGGAGCGGGCGTACCAGGTGCAGGCGGCGGTCAACGCGTACCGGACCGCCGGCGGCCAGCGGGTCGTCGGCCACAAGATCGGCCTGACCTCGCCCGCCGTACAGGCCCAGCTCGGCGTGGGCAGCCCCGACTTCGGCACGCTCTTCGGCGACATGGCGTACGCCGACCGCGAGCCGATGCCGCTGTCCCGCTTCCTCCAGCCGCGGGTCGAGGCGGAGATCGCTTTCGTACTCGGCCGCGACCTCGACGTGCCCAGCCCGACCGTCGCCGACGTCGTACGCGCCACCGACCACGTGCTGGCGGCGGTCGAGGTCGTCGACTCGCGCATCGCCGGCTGGGACATCACGATCGCCGACACCATCGCCGACAACGCCTCCAGCGGAGCGTTCGTGCTCGGTACCGCCCCGAAGCGGCTCGCCGACGTCGACCTGCCGGGCGCCGGGATGGTGCTGGAGCACCGGGGCGAACCGGTCTCGGTCGGCGCCGGCGTGGCCTGCCTGGGCAGCCCGGTGGCGGCGGTGGTGTGGCTGGCCCGCGCGCTCGGCCGGCTCGGTACGCCGCTGCGCGCCGGCGAGGTGGTCCTCTCCGGCGCGCTCGGCCCGGTCGTCGCGGTGACCGCGCCGGGCGCGTTCCGGGCGCGGATCTCCGGCGTCGGCGAGGTCACCGCCGTATTCGACGAAGGGAGCCCCGCGTGACGACGACCCCCGTCGCGATCATCGGGTCCGGCAACATCGGCACCGACCTCATGTTCAAGGTCCATCGGCTCTCCGACTCGCTGCGGGTCGCCGCGATGGCCGGCATCGACGCGGACTCCGACGGCCTGGCCCGGGCCCGGCGGATGGGCGTCGCCACCACGCACGAGGGCGTCGACGGGCTGGTCGCCCTGCCCGAGTTCGCGGACGTCGCCGTCGTCTTCGACGCCACCTCGGCGGCCGCGCACGCCACCAACGTGGCCCGCGTCCGCGAGCACGGCAAGACGATGGTCGACCTGACCCCGGCCGCGCTCGGCCCGTACGTCGTGCCGCCGGTCAACCTCGACGCGCACCTCGACGCCGACGACATCAACATGGTCACCTGCGGGGGACAGGCGACCGTACCGATCGTCGCCGCGGTGTCCCGCGTGACGCCGGTGGCGTACGGCGAGATCGTCGCCTCCATCGCCTCGCGCAGCGCCGGCCCCGGCACGCGCGCCAACATCGACGAGTTCACGCACACCACCGCGACCGCCGTGGAACGGGTCGGTGGCGCCGAGCGGGGCAAGGCGGTCATCGTGCTCAACCCCGCCGAGCCGCCGCTGGTCATGCGAAACACCGTCTTCTGCCTAGTGGCCGAGGCCGACCAGGCGGCGATCGACGCGTCCGTGGCGGCGATGGTCGCCGAGGTGCGCGAGTACGTGCCCGGCTACCGGCTCAAGCAGGCCGTGCAGTACGACCCGGTGGAGCACGACTTCGTACCCGCACTCGGCCGGCCGTTCTCCGGCACCAAGGTCTCGGTCTTCCTGGAGGTGACCGGTGCGGGCCACTACCTGCCCGACTACGCCGGAAACCTGGACATCATGACGTCGGCGGCGGTGCGTACCGCCGAGCGGCTGGTGGCCCTGCGCGCGAAGGCGGTCTCCGCATGACCCACGTGTACGTGCAGGACGTGACCCTGCGGGACGGGATGCACGCCATCGGCCACCGGTACACGGTGGACCAGGTGCGGGAGATCGCCGCCGCCCTCGACGCGGCCGGGGTCGACGCGATCGAGGTCAGCCACGGCGACGGCCTCGGCGGCTCCTCGGTCGTCTACGGCCACGGCGCGCACACCGACCTCGACTGGATCGCGGCCGCCGCCGAGGTGGTGCGAAACGCCCGGCTCACCACGCTCCTGCTCCCCGGCATCGGCCGGATCGACGACCTCGCGCGGGCCCGCGACCTCGGCGTGACCAGCGTCCGGGTCGCCACGCACTGCACCGAGGCCGACGTCGCCGCGCAGCACATCAGCTGGGCCCGGGAGAACGGCATGGACGTGGCCGGCTTCCTCATGATGAGCCACCTCAACTCGCCGTCCGGGCTGGCCGAGCAGGCGAAGCTGATGGAGTCGTACGGCGCGCACTGCGTCTACGTCACCGACTCCGCCGGCCGGCTCACCACGCGGGACATGGCCGAGCGGGTCCGCGCGTACCGCGACGTGCTCGACCCGGCCACGCAGGTCGGCGTGCACGCCCACGAGAACCTGTCGCTCAGCGTGGCCAACAGCGTCGCCGCCGTGGAGAACGGCGTGACCCGGGTCGACGCCGCGCTCGCCGGGCAGGGCGCCGGCGCGGGAAACTGCCCGATCGAGGCGTTCGTCGCCGTGGCCGACCTGATGGGCTGGCGGCACGGCTGCGACCTGTTCGCGTTGCAGGACGCGGCCGAGGACCTCGTCCGTCCACTCCAGACCCGGCCGGTGCGGGTCGACCGGGAGACCCTGACCCTCGGGTACGCCGGCGTGTACTCCAGCTTCCTGCTGCACGCCGAGCGGGCGGCCCGCCGGTACGGCCTGGACGTGCGCGACATCCTCGTCGAGCTCGGCCGGCGGCAGATGGTCGGCGGGCAGGAGGACATGATCGTGGACGTCGCCCTCGACCTGCGCGAGGCGGCGAAGGAGGCGGTGGCATGACGGACTTCGACGCGCTCGCCGCGCGGCTGGACGAGGCGGCCCGCACCGCCGGCGCGGTGCCCCAGTTGACCCGCGAGGGGCCGCTGAGCCTCGCCGACGCGTACGCCGTGCAGCGTGCCCTCGTCGCCCTGCGCACCGCCCGGGGCGACGTACCGGTCGGCGTGAAGCTCGGCTTCACCAGCAAGGCCAAGGCCGCGCAGATGGGCGTCTTCGACGTCGTCGCCGGCGTGGTGACCGCGCGGATGCGGATAGCGGACGGCGCCGGCCCGGATTTCCCGCTCATCCATCCGCGCATCGAACCGGAGATCGCGTTTCGCCTCGACGCCGACGTGGACCCGGCCGCCCCCGCCGCCGACCTCACCTCGGCCGTGGGCGCGGTCGCGCCCGCACTGGAGATCATCGACAGCCGGTACCGCGACTTCTCCTTCACGCTGGAGGACGTCGTGGCCGACAACACCTCGGCCGCCGGCTTCGCGATCGGACCGTGGCGGGGCTTCGCCGCCGCCTCGGACGGGCTCGACCTGGGCAACCTGGGCGTGGTGCTCGAAGTGGACGGCGTGCCCGCCCAGACCGGCTCGACCGCCGCCATCCTCGGCCACCCCCTGCGCGCGCTGGCGGCGACCAAGCGGATGGCCGCCGCGTACGGGCTGCCGCTGCCGGCCGGCTCGGTCATCCTGGCCGGCGCGGCCACCGCCGCCGTACCGCTGGCCGCAGGCTCGGTGGTCGAGGCGACCGTCACCGGCCTCGGCCGGGTCACCGTCCAGAGGCCGTCATGAGTGAGTCCTTCCTGGTCGGGGGGAAGGCTGTCCCGCGGGGGCGCTTCCCGCACGCCAAGGTGGTCGGCGACCTCGTGTTCGTCTCCGGCACCAGCAGCCGCCGCCCCGACAACACCTTCGAGGGCGTGCGGGTCGACGCGCTCGGCGTGACCGACCTCGACATCCGCCAGCAGACCCGCGCCGTCATCGAGAACATCCGCGACATCCTGCGCGCCGCCGGCGCCGACCTCTCCGACCTGGTGCAGGTGACCACGTACCTGGTCAGCATGAACGACTTCGGCGGCTACAACGAGGTCTACGGCGAGTTCTTCGACGAGAACGGCCCGACCCGCACCACCGTCGCGGTCCACCAACTGCCCCACCCCCACCTGCTCATCGAGATGCAGGCGATCGCACACCGCTCACGGAAGGAGGAAGGCCCGCGATGACCACCATCCCGCCCGTCTTCAATTTCGAGGCCTGGGTCGACGAGCACCGCCACCTGCTCAAGCCGCCGGTGAACAACAAGCAGATGTGGGAACCGATGGGCGACTTCATCGTGCAGGTCGTCGGCGGCCCCAACCAGCGCACCGACTTCCACCTCGACCCGTACGAGGAGTGGTTCTACCAGGTCAAGGGAGACATGCACGTCAACCTGATGACCGACGAGGGGCCGCGGCGGATCGACATCCGCGAGGGCGAAATGTGGATGCTGCCGCGGAACACGCCGCACTCGCCGCAGCGGCCGCGGGAGGGCTCGATCGGGATCGTCATCGAGCGGATCCGCGAGGAGGGGACACTCGAGAAGTTCATGTGGTACTGCCCCGCCTGCGACGCCAAGGTGCACGAGATCGAGCTTCAGGTGCGCGACATCGTGGCCGACCTGCCGCCGGTGTTCGAGCGGTTCTACGGCGACGAGGGGGCGCGCACCTGCGGCTCGTGCGGCACGCTGCATCCGGGCAAGGGCTGACCGTGCCCCTGCCGGCCGGCACGATCGACGTGCACACCCACTTCGTACCAAAGGGCTGGCCCGACCTCGGCGAGGGCCAGCCCTGGCTGCGGGTCGAGTCGGAGCGCGAGGCCATGATCATGGTGGGCTCGCGCGAGTTCCGGCGCGTCACCGACGACGCCTGGAGCCCGGACGTGCGACTGTCCGACATGGACGCCGACGGGGTTGCCGCCCAGGTCGTCTCCCCCACACCGGTCTTCTTCTCCTACGAGCGAGCGGCCGGCGACGCGGAGAGGGTGGCGCGCGTCTTCAACGACCTCGCCCTGGAGATCTGCGCGCCGGCCGGCGGCCGCCTGCTGCCCTTCTGCCAGGTGCCGCTCCAGGACCCGGACGCCGCCTGCCGCGAGCTGGAACGCGCGGTCGCCGCCGGCCACCTCGGCGTGGAGATCGGCAACCACGTCGGCGAACGGGACCTCGACGACGCCGGCATCGTCACGTTCCTCCAGCACGCGGCCGGCCTGGGCGTACCGGTCTTCGTGCACCCCTGGGACATGGCCGCCTCGCCGCGCACCGACCGCTGGATGGCCCAGTGGCTGACCGGCATGCCGGCCGAGACGCACCTGTCGATCCTCGCGATGATCCTCGGCGGCGTCTTCGACCAGGTTCCCGACACGCTGCGGATCTGTTTCGCGCACGGGGGCGGCTCGTTCGCGTTCTGGCTGGGCCGGGTCGAGAACGCGTGGCACAAGCGGGCTGACGTCATCGCGACCTCCGCGGCACCGCCGTCGGCGTACCTGCACCGGTTCAGCGTGGACTCGGTGGTCTTCCGGCCGGAGGCGCTGCGGACGTTGGTCGACACGCTGGGCGCCGGGCAGGTGATGGTCGGCAGCGACTACCCGTACCCGCTGGGGGAGCGGCCGGTCGGTGAGGTGGTGCACCGGTCCGGCTTCCTCACCCCCGAGCAGCGCGCCGACATCCTCTCCGGCAACGCCCGCCGCTTCCTCGGCCTCCCGCGCGACCGGTGACACTTGCCCGTCAACCTCGTGAGGGGTCAGTGGAACAGTTTCAGGCCGACCACACCGGTCACGACCAGCAGCAGGCATATCAGGCGAGGCAGGCTGGCCGACTCGCCCAGGGCGAGCATGCCCACCGTGGCGGTGCCCACGGCGCCGATACCGACCCAGACCGCGTAGCCGGTGCCCACGGGGATCTCCCGCAGCGCGTAGCCGAGCCCGGCCATGCTCAGGAGCAGAGCCACCACGAAGATCCCGGTGGGAACGAGGCGACGGAAGCCCGCGCTTCGATCGAGCGCGACCGCCCACACGGTCTCCAGAACGCCGGAGATGACGAGCACGACCCAAGCCATGACGACCCACTTTCTCGGGCGGTCGTCTTGTCAAGGCCGGGTACGACGCGCACTCGTCCGGGATGACCGCACGCGCGCGGCATCGCGGTCCACCATAGCAACGCACCGTACCGATGGCGCACGTCGATCCGGCCAGCGACGCATGCGGCTGGTGGAATCCGGCGGCGACGGCCGTGAGGTCAGTCGGCCCGCTGCTTGCCGGTGTCCGCGTCGCTGGGATCCCGCTTCCCGCGACGGGCGGTCTCGCGCTGCTTGGAGGCCCCGAGGGTCACCTGCGCCTGCGAGGGCGCCTTGCCGTGCTCGCGAGCCTTGCGGGCACGCTGGCGGCGCTGGATGTTGTCGCCTTCCATCTCCTTGGATCCCATACCGCTGTCTGCCCACACGCCGCCCCGCCAACCCTGTTGGGCGAGGTCTGCCCAGGGCACGGACCGAGGCCGCCGTCCCGTTTCGGCTCCCGCATGCTGAATCTCGTTCGTTGTCCGAGTGGACGGCTTCCGGCGGACACGGTGCGGACGGCGGGTCAGGGGGCGGCGGGGTATGCGCGGGTCTCCGCCGCCTTGACCGCGGCCCAGACCGGTTGGCCGGGGGTGAGCTGGAGGTGTGCGGCGGCGGCCGGGGTGATGTCGGCGGCGACGTCGATGGGGCCGTCGAGCTGGATGCGCAGGTTGTCGCCGTGGCGTTGGATGCCGGTGATGGTGGCTGGCCAGACGTTGCGAGGGCTGCCGTCTGGGCGTCGCGGGTGCAGTGCCACGGCCGAGGGCGCGAACGCGACGAAGGCGTCGCCGTCGAGGCGGTCGGCGGTGGCCAGCGCGAATCCGTCGCCGACCCGGACGGTGTGCCCGTCGGCGGTGCCTCGGTAGAGGTTGAGGCCGACGAGGCGGGCCACGTAGTCGGTGCGCGGCTGGGCGGTGATGGTGGCGGCGTCGCCCTCCTGCACGACCTGGCCGTGCTCGACGATGACCAGCCGGTCGGCCAGCACGAGGGCGTCGAGCGGGTCGTGGGTGACCAGGAGCGTGGCGCCGGGGTGCTCGGCGAGGTGGCGGTGCAGCTCGGCGCGGGTGTCGAGGCGGGTACGGGCGTCGAGGGCGGCGAGCGGCTCGTCGAGCAGCAGCAGAGCCGGGTCGACGGCGAGGGCGCGGGCCAGCGCGACCCGCTGGGCCTCCCCGCCGGACAGGTGGCGGGGCTTGCGGGACGTGTAGTCGGCCAGCCCGACCCGCTCCAGCCAGGTCGCGGCGCGGGCGCGGGCGGCCTCGCGGCGTACGCCGTGGCGGCGCGGCCCGAACGCCACGTTGTCCAATGCGGACAGATGTGGGAAGAGCAGGTAGTCCTGGAAGACAACGCCGATCGGCCGCCGCTCCGCCGGTGTCCACACGCGACGGTCGGGGCGGTCGAGGTCGCGTCCCTCCAGCGCGATGTGCCCGGCGGTGAGGGGTTGCAGGCCGGCGAGGGCGCGTAGGGCGGTGGTCTTGCCGGCGCCGTTGGGGCCGAGCAGCGCGACGACCTCGCCCTTGTCGATGGCGATCGGCAGGTCGAGGCGGAACGTGCCGCGGTCGACGACCAGGTGCGCGTCCAGCAGCGGGCCCCCGCCGCGGACCGGCCCGATGTCACTCACGGCCGTCCTCGCTTCGCCGTGGGCCGCGATGAGGCTCCGAGCGCGCCGCTCCTGATGGTCGGCTCGCTCATGGGCTGGCGATCCACTTGTCGCGCAGGCAGGCCAGGATGGTGACCGAGACGGCGAGCAGGATGAGGCTGAGCACGATCGCGGCTTGCAGGTCGGTCTCCAGGGCGAGGTAGACGGCCAGGGGCATGGTCTGCGTGCGGCCGGGGAAGTTGCCGGCGAAGGTGATGGTGGCGCCGAACTCGCCGAGCGCGCGGGCCCAGCACAGCACCGCCCCGGCGGCGATGCCGGGGGCGACCAGCGGCAGCGTGACGTGGGTGAAGGTGGTCCACCGGCCGGCGCCGAGCGTGGCGGCGGCCTCCTCGTAGCGCGTGTCGGCACCGCGCAGCGCACCCTCGACGGCGATGACCAGGAACGGCATCGCGACGAACGCCTCGGCCAGTACGACGCCCGTGGTGGTGAACGGCAGGGTGACCCCGAAGGTCGAGTCGAGCCAGCCGCCGACGATGCCGCGCCGGCCGAAGACCAGCAGCAGCGCCACGCCGCCGACCACCGGTGGCAGCACGAGCGGGACGGTGACGAGGGCGCGGACCACGCGCCGGCCCGGGAACGGGACCCGGGCCAGCAGCCACGCGAGAGGTACGCCCAGGACGAGGCAGAGCAGCGTGGCGAGCGTGGCCGTCTGCAGCGACAGCCGCAGGGCGGTGAGCACGCCGGGCTCGGTCAGCCGCTGCGGCAGCGTGGTCCACGGCGCGCGGACCAGCAGCCCGGCCAGCGGCAGCACCAGAAACAGCAGGCCCAGGCCGGCCGGGACGATCAGCGGCAGCGGCACCCGCCCGGCGACCCGCCGGGGTGAGGCGGCCCGCACGGGCGAGGGCGCGCTGGTGGCCATCGGCTACGGCGCCTGGAATCCGGCCGCGGTCAGCACGGCCATGCCCTTGTCGGACTGGATGTAGGCGGCGAACGCCTGCGCGGCCGTCCTGTTGGGGGCGTCCTTCAGGACCACCAGGGGGTAGTCGTTGATCGCGCCGGCCGACTCGGGAAACTCGATGCCGTCCACATCGGACGCGGCGGCCTTGGCGTCGGTGCGGTAGACCAGGGCGGCGTCCACCTCGCCAAGCTTCACTTTGGAGAGTGCGGCCTTGACGTCCTGCTCCAGCGTCACCGGCGTGAGCTTGACGCCGGCCGCGTCGAGCGCCTTCTTCGCGGCGGCACCGCACGGCACCTGCTCCGCGCAGAGCGCGACCTTGACCCCCGGCTTGGTGAGGTCGGCGAGGCCGGTCACCCCGGCCGGATTTCCCTTGGGTACGGCGATGACGAGCTGGTTCTTCACGAAGGTGGCCGGCGTGCCGTCGCCGTTGCCGGCGTCGGTGACGGTCTTCATGGTGGCGGGGGAGGCGGCGGCGAAGATGTCGGCCGGCGCGCCCTGGTTGATCTGCGTGGCGAGCTGGGAGCTGCCGGCGAAGTTGAACGTCACCTTCGTGCCCGGGTTGGCCGCCTCGAAATCCTCGCCGATCTGCGTGAACGACTCGGTCAGCGACGCGGCCGCGAACACCGTCACCTCGCCGGTCACGCCCGAGCCGGTGGCGCTGGACCGCGGCGCCGCGCTGTCCTCGCCGTCGTCGCCGCCGCAGCCGGCCAGGCCGACCACCGCCACCGCGAGGAGCGCGGCCAGGCGTGTGCGGATCCCACTTGTCTTCACGAGCTGGTCCTCCCTCTATTGCCGACGGCCGGGGCGGACCGCTCCACCACGACCGTGGTCGACTTGATCACCGCCACGGCCACCGACCCGACCTCGAGGTCGAGGTCGTCGGCCGCCTCGCGGCTCATGAGCGAGACCAGCCGGAACGGCCCGGCCTGGATGTCGACCTGCGCCATCACCGTGTCCTTGACGACGGCGGTGACGATGCCGCGCAGCCGGTTGCGCGCCGAGGACGCGTCTGACCGCTCCTCGTCAGCGACCTGGGAGCGCACGAAGCCGGCCAGGTCGACACCGTCGATGACCCGGTGCCCGTGCTCGTCCCGGCCCGCGGCGAGGCGGCCCGCGTCGACCCACCGGCGCACCGTGTCCGCGCTCACCCCGAGCAGCTCGGCGGCCTCACCGATCCGAAACATTGTCACGCCAGAACCATAGCTGGCGGCAGATGCGATGCAAACCAGCCGTTCAGGCTCGCATCCTCCTGGGTCGCTGGCCTTTGTCGTACCGCAAATGCATGAGGCTCCCATCGCCGTCGCGGTCCGCTGACCCGCGTGTGGTCCCGCGGCGCGCCGAGCAGGTGATCTTATCCGTTGACAAGGGAAGCGTCGGGTGTTGAAAATCATGGCTCAGAACGACGGTTCCAGTGAATGAAACACCTCTGGGTGGTGCGGGGCACGACGCCGGCCACTACGCCGAGGCGATCTGGGTCGACACGCCCGGCGTCACCAGCGCGCGGCTGGAGGACTTCAGCTACGCGCACCGGCGCCGGCCGCTGCACCCCTTCGAGCCGGAGGCGAGTCTGCCGTGACCGTCACTCCCCAGGGCTGTCGGGCCCCTCCGGCGTGCCGCTCGGCCGGGTGATGCTCGCCGCCGCCGCGGCCAGGGCCTGCGCGAAGCGGTCGACCTCCTGGAGCGGGAAGCGGCTGGCGGGGGCGCTGAGGCTCAGCGCGGCCGGAATCCTGGTGTGCGGGATCGGCACGGCCAGGCAGCGACCGTCGATCTCGTTCTCCCCGTTGTCCATCGCGTAGCCCAGCCGGCGCACCCGGGTCAGCTCGGCGAAGTAGTCGTCGAGCCGGTCGATGGTGTTGGGCGTGAGCCGCGGCGTGCCGGCCCGCTGGAGGATCTCCCTGACCCGGCTCTCCGGGAGGTTGGCCGCGATCGCCTTGCCGAGCGCGGTGCTGTGCAGCGGGTCGCGGTCACCGCGGCGGGCGGCGAGGCGGACGCCTCGGCGACTCTCCACGATGTCCAGATAGATGACCGCGTCGCCGTCGAGGACCCCGAGGTTGGTGGTCTCCTTGAGGTCGTCGCGCAGCTTCTCCAGCCAGGGGTGGGCCCGCTGGCGCAGCATCTCCAACTGCCGCGACTGCATGCCCACGAAGCCGAGCCCGAGCCGGTAGGTGCCGGTCTCCGGGTCGCGCTCGACGTAGCGGTGCGTCTCCAGCGTCCACAGGTATCGGAACGCCGACGACTTCGGCAGCTCGGTCGCGGTGGCCACCTCGCCCAGCGAGACCCCGTCGACCGCACCTTGGAGCAGGTTGAGGATGGAACAAACCCGCTCGACGGCGCGCACCGAGTAGGCCGGTGCGGACTCGTCGGCGGTGGTGTCTTCGGCTCTTGTCACGGCCGACCGCCTCGGCTGATGAGGATCCCTCCGCGTCTCGTCCGGCGTGTGTCTCATCTGGCGAATGAGGAATTTTAAGACGCCGTGGCCATCACTATAGCGGAGCTGGCGGTGGCCGCGCCTACCCGGCTTGGGCGTCCAGGGCCTCCCTTTGGGGGAAGGAGTTCCGGGCCGAACCGGCGGTGCCGACGCGATTGACGGCGAGATCAACACGGCAGTAGGGTGAGCGCCGAAATGAACTCTTAGTTTCATCAGATGGCACAGCAGCGTCCGGATCGCCGGGGCACCAGGCGATCCCGCCCCCCTTCGTCCCCCTCCGAGCCCGCCGGGCTGGCCCGCCCGCCGGAGCTTCCAACCCACGTGGCGCAGCAACGGCAGGAGCACCACACATGACAACCAGCGATCTGGTACGCCGTGGCGAACGCTCGGCGGCACTGCGCGAGCAGGCCTTGCGTCGGACCCCCGGTGGCGTCCACTCAAACGTCCGCCTCAACGGCCCGCAGGTCTTCATCGAGCGGGCCAAAGGCGCGTGGCTGTACGACGTCGACGGCCGCGACTACGTCGACCACCTGCTCGGGCAGGGCCCGAACTTCCTGGGCCACGCCCCCGGCGACATCCTCGCCGCCGTCGAACGGGCCTGCCGCGACGGGATGATCTACGGCGGCCAGCATCCGCTGGAGGTGGCCGCCGCCGACGCGGTCTGCGACGCCCTGGGCTGGGCGGAGCGGATCCGGTTCGGCGTCACCGGCACCGAGCAGGTCCAGGCCGCGATGCGCCTGGCCCGCGCCGCCACCGGCCGACCCAAGATCATTCGGTTCGAGGGGCACTACCACGGCTGGTTGGACAACATCCTGATCGCGCCCGGAGAGCGGGGGTGGGGCCCGGCCACCGCCGGACAGACGCCCGCGCACCTGGCCGACGTGATCGTGCTTCCGTGGAACGACGCGGACGCGGTCCGGCGGACGATGGCCGAACGCGGTTCGGAGATCGCCGGCATCATCACCGAAGCCATGATGATCAACACTGGCTCGATCCTGCCCCGCCCCGGTTTCCTGGAGACGCTGCGCGAGCTGTGCACCGCGCACGGCGCCGTGCTGATCTTCGACGAGGTCATCTCCGGCTTCCGGATCGCCCTCGGCGGCGCGGCGGAGCGGTTCGGCGTCACACCGGACCTCGCCACCTACGGCAAGGCGATGGCCGGCGGCTGGCCGGTCGCCGCGCTGGCCGGCCGGGCGGATCTGATGGACCGCTTCGGCACGGGCGAGGTCAACCACTCCGGCACCTTCAACAGCTCCACCATGGCCATGGCGGCGACCCTCGCCACCGTGACCAGACTCCGTGAACGGCCACCGTACGAGCAGATCAGCGGCTATGGCGACGCGCTGCGCGAGCACCTGGTCGCCCTCGCCGCCAAGCACGGTGTGCCACTGCGCGTGCAGGGGCTGCCCATGGCCTTCCACGTCTCCTTCGGCACCGACGACGCGCCCGGCGGGGATGTGGCCGACCACCGCGGCTTGAGCCGGCTCGACCTGGCCCGGTACGAACGCTTCGCCGCCCACCTCGTCGACCACGGCGTGTGGGTGGCCGGTCGCGGCATCTGGTACGTCTCCGCCGCGCACGGGGACGCCGAACTCGCCGCGACCGTCGAGCGGCTGGACCGCGCCTTCGCCACCTGGGTCGCCGACGAGTCCTGACCCCGGCGGACCCTCCACTCCACTCGCCGCAACCTCCGACCGCTACCTCCATCGACCGGCGGCCACGTCTGGCGATCGGCCGGTCACCAGCGAGGAGGGTTCCACGTCCTGGAGAGCCTCCAGTGCTCAACGGCGGCATCGAGACCCTCGCCTACGCTGGCAAGCGGGACGGCCAGGTGGAGGCGTCCGAGTTCCTGCTCGAGTACGGCTGGCCGTACGGGCACTTCACCTTCCTCGACCGCCAGATCGAGTGGATGCTGCTCAACAAGGAGGCGCCGTACCCGGTCTCCGACGGCTCACGACGTGGCGTCCCCGCCGAGGATGGTTTTCGCGGCCTGCCACGCCGCCGCGGCCCGCTCACCACGAGGACCGGACCGCGAACGTCATCGCCCCCCGGTCGCCGGTCGCGGCGATGAAGAGCCGGGACTGGCGGTGGACGAGGTGACGGTCCGGATAGTTGTACGACCGGAGTGACACGTCGCGCCCGGTCGGGCCGGTGCCGGGGCAGAACGTGGCGTCGGCGGCGAAGAGGGCGGTGGCGTCGCGCCGGTGCAGGTGGATGGCGAAATCCTGGTGGCGCAGGTAGTAGCCCGGATAGTTGACCGCCTCCAGCGACACGCACCGCCCGTCGGCCAGGCCCGCCCGCACCGTGAACGTCGAGTCGGCCTTGTCGAGCGCCGAGCTGCCCGCGCCGACCGGGTCGATCCGGCCGAGGAACTGCCGGTGCCGCACGCGGTAGCCGGGATGGGTCACCGGCTCCAGGCCGATCCGCGTGCCCGGAGTCAGCGCCGGCCCGGTGGTGGGGGAGGGGGCGGCCACGGCCGGCCGCGAGGGGGTCGCCCGGACCTTCTCCTCGACCGGAGTGGTCGGCGTGCCGGTGCCGCGCGGGCTCGGTGTCGGCGAGGGCGTCCGCTTCCCCGGACCGGTGGCTGCCGGCTCGGGAATCTCCGGCCAGTAGCTGAGATCCTCGGTGACCGGCGGCGTCTCCGACAGCGCGGCCGGCGGCACCTCACCGCCGCGGGTGAGGGCGCTGCCGAGTGCGGCGAGCCCGACCATCGCCAGGGCCACCAGCGCGGCCCGGGCCCGCCAGGAAAGGGCCCGGGCGTGCCGCCGCACGGCCATCCTCATTGGAGCCTCCCGAACATCGGCCCTACCTTGCCACGCCCGCGCCGGCAAGACCAGACCGCGACGTCCACTGTGTAGCGCCACCGTGTCACCCGCGCGGGTAGCTCGATCAGTGCCGAAACCATCACGATCGGCGGTCGCCGGGGTCGCCGTTCCGTCCGATGGAGCCGATCAGCGCCGGGCCCTAACCTGCCGGCATGAGGGCGACCGATCCGCCGACGGGCCTCGTCTTCGGCACGCTCCTGCTGGGCCTGCTGGCCGCCCTCTTCTGGCCGGTGACCCGCTACCTGATCACCATCGCCCACGAGGGCTCGCACGCGCTCTTCGGCTCGGTCACCGGCGGCACGGTCGACTCGGTGACGGTCAACGCGGACAGCACCGGACTGACCGGCATCTTCACCTCGAGACCCTTCATCCCGGCGCTGGCCGGCTACGTCGGTCCCTCGCTGTTCGGCATCGTCGGGGCCATGATGCTGGCCGCCGGCGCCCGCCCCGACGCCGTGCTCTGGGTCGCCGTCGTCCTGCTCGCCGTGATCCTGCTCCAGATGCGCAACGCGTTCGGCGTGCTGGCGGTCGTGGTCGCCGGCTTCTTCCTCGTCATGCTCGTGCACAACGCGTCACCGGACCTGCGCGCGGTGTGCGCGTACACGCTGGTGTGGTTCCTCCTGCTGGGCGGCTTCTTCTCGGCCCTCCAGTGGAATCGCCGGAGCGTCGGCTGGTCCAGCGACGCGGGCATCCTCCGCGAGCTGACCCGGCTGCCGATGGGCTTCTGGGGCATCCTGTGGTGGCTGTTGACACTGGCCGCCCTCATCTACGGCGGCGGCATCCTCTTTGGCGCGATCGGCGCCCCAGGCTCCGCCGGAGGCGCCTGACAGCGCGGAGGCCCGCGACGGCTGACAGACCTCGCGGCCCCCGAGATCGGTCGGCCCCCCAGTTCCGGCGACATGACGCGCCGGACGGGGGGCCATAGATTGCGGCCGTGAGCACCGGCAGCGTAGAGGACATCTACGAACTCTCCCCGTTGCAGCTGGGCATGTTGCTGCACACCGTGCACGACGGGTCCGCGGACATGTACCTCGGCCAGCACGTGTACACATTGGAGGGTCCGCTGGACGCGGACACTCTCGTACGCGCCTGGCAGGTGGTGTTCACGGCGCATCCCGCGCTGCGCACCTCCTTCCATTGGGAGGGCCTGGACAAGCCGCTCCAGGTGGTGCACCGCGACGTGACCGCCGAAGCGCACCGGCACGACTGGTCCGGCCTCGGCGAGACCGAGCAGCGCGAGCGCCTCGACCGGCTGCTGGCCGACGACCGCGCCCGGGGCTTCGACCTGACCGCGCCGCCGCTGCAACGGCTGCACCTGATCCGGCTCGGCCCCGACCGGCACGGGCTGGCCTGGTCGCACCACCACCTGCTGCTGGACGGCTGGTCGGTCCCCGTGTTCATGAACGACGTCATGGCCCACTACCAGCGGCTGACCGCCGGCGGGCCGCCGCCACCGGCCGCCCCGCCGTACCGCGACTACATCGCCTGGTTGCAGAAGCAGGACATGACCGCCGCCCAGCGGTTCTGGACCGAGACGCTGGCCGGCTTCACGCCCCGCCACCTGGTGCCGCTGCGCGCCGCCGACGTCCGGCGCGGCACCGGAGCCGTCGACCGGTACACGATGACCATGCCGGCCGACCTCGAAGCCGGCCTGCGGGCGGCGGCGACCCGCCACCGCGTGACGCTCAGCGCCCTGCTCCAGGCGGTGTGGGCGGTCGTGCTGCGCCGGTACACCGGGGCGGCCGAGGTGACCTTCGGCTGCGTCTCCTCCGGCCGCCCCGCCGACCTGCCCGACGTCGACCGCATCGTGGGCCCGTTCGTCAACACGCTGCCGGTGCCGGTGACCGTGCCGGAGGAGGGCGACCTCGGCGACTGGCTGCGCGACCTCCAGGCCCGGCACGCCGAGATCCGCCGGTACGAGTTCAGCCCGCTCGCCGACATCAAGAAGTGGGCCGGTACGCCCGGACAGCACCTCTTCGAGAGCCTGCTCGTACTCGACAACTACGCCTTCACCGTCGGCGGTGGCGACGGCGGCGGCGATGCCCTGACCGCCCGCACCGAGGCCCGTTTCGACAAGGTGAGCGTGCCACTGTCGCTGGTCGTCACGCCGGAGCCGGTCTCCGAGCTGCAACTGCTGGTGCACCGGGACCGGTTCGACGCCGGCTTCGCCGACGACCTCTCGACCTGCCTGCGGCTCACCCTCACCGCGCTGCTCGAAGCCGACCGCGTCGAGCAGGTCGCCGCGGCGGCCGGTCCCATGGTGGCACCGGCTCCGGCCGGCGACGCGGCACCGCCGTCCCCCGACCGGCCGCCCACGCCGCCGGCCACACCGGAGGAGGAGGCGATCGCGGCCGTGTACCGCGAGATCCTCGGCGTCGACGACATCGACGTGACCAGAAGCTTCTTCGAACTCGGCGGCGACTCCTTCGACGCGGTGCGCGCCATCGGCCGCATCGAGGGCGCCACCGTCGCCATGCTCGCGGCCAACCCCTGCGTACGGGATCTCGCGCAGGCCCTCGCGACCGCCGCGGCCGACCAGCCGGACGCCGCGCTGGACGAGGAGATCGCCGATCTGGAGCGGCAGGTGGCCGACAGCGCCGGCCTGGAGCTGCTCGTGGCCGGCCAGGACGCGCTGGAACGGCTGGTGGCCGAACGCGAGGACCTGGAGCGGCAGCTCGCCGAGAAGCGGGCGGCCAAGGGGGAGAAGGCCCCGCCGCCGGCGTGACCGCGTCCCCGAATTCGTTGACGGTGCCTGACGTTACGGCGAGGTTACGATCTTCTATGTGAGCCTGTCAGTAGAGGATACAGTCGCCGACATCGCGCTCGCGGACAGCGTTTCACCGCTGGAGCCCGACGCCTCCGTGGTGCTGAAGCTGACCGGTGCCAGCACGCGGGTCGGACCGGCCACCTGGGGCCAGTTGCACATGCTGCGCCACCTCGCGCGGGCCGGCGACAACGCGCAGATCTTCAACTACCACACGCTGCTTCCGGTGCCGGACGGATGCGACCTGCGGCAGGTGCTGAACGCCGTACGCGACGTGCTGGACCGCTTCGAGACGCTGCGCACCACCTGCCAGCCCGACGGCGACGGCTGGCGGCAGACCGTGCACGGCGACGGCGAGCTGGCCTTCCGCCTCTACGAGGCGCCGGCCGAGCGGGTCCAGGGCGTGGCCGAGCGGGCGGCCGAAGACCTGTCGGCCCGGCCGTTCGCGGTCGGCTCCGAGTGGCCGGTGCGGTGCGCGGTCGTGCTGACCGCCGGCCGGCCGGTCGTCCTGGTGGTCGCCTTCAGCCACCTGGCCCTCGACGCCGGCGGCGGTCTGGTGGTGCAGCGGGAGCTGTCACGACTCCTCGCGGGCGGAGCGCCGCAGCCGCCGCCGGCCTGGCAGCCGGTGGACCAGGCCGAGCACGAGCAGTCCTCGGCCGGGCGCGAGCTCAACGAGCAGGCGATGGCCTTCCTGCGCCAGGTCCTGCGCTCCGCGCCCGCCTCGATGTTCGACTTCCCGCTCGGGGAGCCGGTCGCCGAGCGGGCCGTCGTGCTCGAACTGCGGTCACCGGCCGCGGCTGCGGCCAACGCGCTGCTGGCCGACCGGCTGCGGGTCTCCACGTCGAGCGTGTTCTTCGCCGCCGTCGCGGTGCTCCTCGGTGCCTACTCCGGGCGCACCACCACCGTGATGCATCTCGTGGCCAACAACCGCACCAGCGAGCCGCAGCTCTCCCTCGCCGCCAACCTCGCCATGGACGGCGTCTGCGCGGTCGACTTCGCCGGGCTCTCGTTCCGCCAGGTGATCCGGCACGCCTTCGAGGCGAGCATCGCGACGTACCTCAACAGCCAGGCCGACCCGTCGCTGCGGTGGGAGACGATCGGCCAGGAGGGGCGGCGGCTGGGCCGGTACATCTGCCTCGGCGCGGCGCTCAACGACGGCCGGCCGCCGGCGTCCGAAGTGGAGGAGGTTGGCGACGAGCCGCTGGAGAGCCTGCTGCGCCGCACCGAGCTGATCCGGCACCACCACCCGTTCGGCGGCGGGCGGTTCTACATCCACGCCGGCGGCACCGGTGCGCAGACCGCGTTCACCTTCATCGGCGACGCCCTCTACGTGCCGCACGAGGCGATGTCGCGGCTGGCGTACGGCTTGGAGCGCCTGCTGGTGACCGCCGTGGCCCGGGACATCCCGGCCGCCGAGATCCCCGCGATCGCCGGCGTCCAGCCGGTGCGGCGCGGCCCGGAGTGGGTACGCTGCCCGGACGGCTGGGCGGACCTGGCGGCCTCGCGGGAGCTGTGGCGCACCGTGGCCGGCACCGAGGCCGCCGACATCTACCCCGTCGCCATCGACGGCTCACTCCACCGACTGGTCGGCTACCTCTGCGCGCCCGCCGACGAGCGGTCGATCGCCGACCTGCACCGCGACTTCATGGCCGCGCTGGAGAAGTCGACGGCGATCCGCACGCCGGACTGGTACGTGCGGTGCGCCGAGGCGCCGGTCTCGCGCACCGACCGGGGCTCCTGGGCGGGGCTGCCCGTCGTGGCGGAGGGGCACGGCCGCTGACGAGCCGCCCGCCGCCGCGCGGGACGGGTCACGCCCCGGTCGGCGAGTAGGCGGTGGCCTGGATGCCGTACAGCTCGGCGTAGCGGCCGCCACGGGCCATCAGCTCGGCGTGGCTGCCGGACTCCACCAACCGTCCCTTGTCGAGCACCAGGATCAGGTCGGCGTCGGTGACCGTGGAGAACCGGTGCGACACGATCACGGTGATCGCGCCGGTACGGGCGGCCAGCTCGCGGGCCCGGGCCATGTACCGCTCGAAGATGGCGTGCTCGCTGTGCGCGTCCAGGGAGGCGGTCGGCTCGTCCAGCACGAACAGCAGCGGTTCGGTGCGCATCGAGGCCCGGGCCAGCGCGGTCTTCTGCCACTGTCCCTCGGAGAGCTCCACGCCCTCGAACACGCGCCCGAGCTGCGTGTCGAGCCCGTCCGGCAGCCGTTCGACAAGTGGTTCGGCGTCGGCCGCCCGGACCGCCGCGAGGACCCGGCCGCTGTGCCCCAGGTGCGGCAGGTCGCCGACGCCGACCGTCTCGGCGAACCGGATCTTGAAGCGGCCGAAGTCCTGGAACGCCGCGCTGGACCGGGCCCGCCAGCCCTCGGTGTCCAGCTCGGACAGGCGCGTGCCGTCGACCAGGATCGCGCCGGAGTCGGGCTGGTAGAACTTGCACAGCAGCTTCACCAGCGTGCTCTTGCCCGAGCCGTACTCGCCGACGACCGCGATCACCGAGCCGGCCGGGAGGTGGCAGCTGACCTCGTCGAGCGCCCGCCGTTCCGTACCCGGATAGCCGAACGTGACGCGCTCGAAGGTGACGCCCTCGCGCAGCGTGTCCGGGCAGGGCCGGGCGCCGGCGGGCCGGTCGCGGTGCGCCGCCACGTAGTCGCGCAGCCACAGGTACGGCTCGATGACCCGGGCGCCCCGCATCGCCTCGTTCGCGCCGAAGACGGTGTCCTGGATGGAGTCGCGCAGGCTGACCGCCACCGTGACGGCGAGCACGATGTCGCCGACCGTGCCGGTGCCGTTCGCCGCCCGGTACACGACGAGCCACAGGCCGGCGGCGAACCCGGTGGTGAACAGCGACCAGCCGGCGAGCTTCCAGGCGGCCGCGCCAACCCGGGCCCGGAACCAGCCGCGGGTCACCTCGTTCCACGCGTCGGCCTGGCGGCGGGCCAGCTCCTCGCCGGAGCCGGAGACCCGGATCTCCTTGCCGCCGGCCGCCTCGGTGGCGAGGTTGAACAGGTGCCGTTGCAGCCGCATCGCCTCGGCCGTGTCGGTCTCCGCGTTCGTCACCAGCCGCTGCCCGCGCTGGTCGAACCAGATCGGCGCGGCGGCGAAGACGAGCAGCACCAGCAGCCACGGGCTGACCATGCCGAGCAGGGTCAGCAGCAGGGCCAGCTTGACCGCGTTGAAGACCGCGTCGACCGCCGTCCACATGCCGAACATGAGGTTCCAGGCGGCGCCGCGCACCACCGTGACCCGGTCCAGGAAGTCGGTGCGCTCCAGGTGGTCCAGCCCTTCCAGGCCGGCGATGTCGGCGTGGATCTGGCGGTGCAGGTGCAGCAGCCCGACCCGCTCGACCAGCAGCATGTGCAGGACCGCGTCGATGCCGCCCAGGTAGATGCCGACCGCGAAGGCCAGCGCCGCCGCGGCCGCGCCGGCCACCGCCGCCTCCGGGTCGCCCTGGATGACGCCGTCGACGGCCGCCCGCAGCGCCAGCGCCGTCACCGTGACCACGGTCGCCGACGCCGCCTTCACCGCCAGCGCGGCCGCGGTCTGCCCCGGGTACAGCCGCCACGAAACGCCCAGCAGCTCCGCCCACAGCCTCACGTACCGCCAGCTCACCGCAGCTCGCCCTCCTCGACCCGGTCGTCGTGGCCGCGCCGGAACCGGTCGGCCTGGACCGCGAACATCGCCGCGTACGCGCCGTCGAGCGCCATCAGCTCGTCATGGGTACCGGATTCGGTGATCCGGCCCCGGTCGAGCAGCACGACGCGGTCGGCCTGGCGCACGGTGGAGAGCCGGTGCGAGATCAGCACCACGCTGGCGTCGCCCTTGTGCGCCGTGAGCCGCGCGAAGACGTCGAACTCGGTCCGCACGTCCAGGTGCGCGGTCGGCTCGTCCAGCACCAGCAGCCGCGCGCCGGTGCGCACCGCGTACAGCGCGCGGGCCAGCACCACCTGCTGCCACTGCCCGCCGGACAGGTCGACCCCGCCGGTGCGCGAGCGGGCCAGCGGGGTCTGCCAGCCGCGCGGCAGCCGGTCCAGTACCTCGTCGAAGCCGGCGTCCCGGGCGGCGGCCTCGATCGCGGCCTCGTCGCGCGGCACGCTGCCGTGCCCGAGCGCCACGTTGTCGGCGGCGGTCAGGTGGTACCGGACGAAGTCCTGGAACACGATCGCGATCCGCTCCCGCCACGCCTCCGCTCCGATGTGGACGATGTCGGTGCCGTCGGCGGTGATCCGCCCGGCCGTCGGCTCGTACAGCCCGGCGAGCAGCTTGATGAGCGTGGACTTGCCCGCGCCGTTGAGCCCCACGACGGCGAGCAGCTCGCCCGGCCAGATCTCCAGGTCGAGCCCGTCGAGGACGCGCCGGCGCGTACCGGGATAGGTGAAGCTCAGCCCTTCGAAGCGGACCAGCGGTGGTGCGGTGGCCCGCGGCGCGTCCGGTGGCGGCGGTGCGGCGGGGCGCGGCGGCGGTGCGGCGCGCAGCTCCTCGCGGAGCTGGTCGAAGGCCCGGACGCAGGCCAGCCCGCCGACGATGTCGTGGACCTCGGTGCCGAAGACCCGGTAGACCGAGGAACCGGCCGCGAAGACGGCGGTGGCGACCCCGACCGAGGTATCTCCGCGCGCGCCGGAGAGCGCCACGGCCACGAACGCGATCCCGAGCGGCACCAGCGCCAGCAGGAAGTGCGCCCACTGGCGGGTCATCAGCCGCCCGCCCAGCCCCCACACCGGCTCGAACATCTCGCGGATGTGCCGGTCGATCCGGCCGACCGCCCAGTCGCCGAGGCCGAAGACGCGGACCTCCTTGCCCTCGCCGGAGGAGGTGACCGCGTCCTGCCAGACCCCCGCGCGCAGGCCGCCGTCGATGCCGCGCAGCCACGTCCGGTGCCACATGACCGCCCCGTGCCGGTCGAGCTGCTGGACCGCCAGCGCGGGCACGACGAGCAGCGGGACGAGCCACCACGCGTACGCGGCGAGGACCGCGCCGGCGCTGACCAGGCCGAGCAGGCTGGCCAGGAACGCGAGCAGCGACAGCGCGCCCATGCCCGGCGTCCGCTCGGTCCAGTTTTCCGGGTCGGCCCGGGCCTGCCGGATCAGTCGCTGCACCTCGGGGCGCTCCAGCGCGCCGATGGTGTCGCTGGTCGAGGCGAGCCGGGCCACCTCGACCCGGTGCGCGCCGTCGATCCGGCACCTGGCGAGGAAGAACAGCGGCTCGCGGACCGCGTCCAGCCCGTGCCCGACCAGCAGGAGCACCGCGAACATGACCAGCGGTGCCGCGGCCACCGCGGTCAGCCCGGCCGCCTCGGTGGTGCCGACCCGCTCGATGAGTACGGCCAGCGCGACCGCGGTGCCGGCCGGCACCAGGCTCGCGACGAGGAGGAAGGCGACGATCGCGGTGAGCAGCCCCGGACCGGCCGCGCCCAGCCGCCGCAGCAGGCGGATCCGGTCGCGGACGGCGGCGAGAGCCATGTCGTGGTCGACCTCCCGGTGCGGGGCGCCGAGGTGGCGAGACATCGAAACGCTTCGCACGATGCCGACCCACGCTCGCATCCCGCCCGAGGGCTGTCAATCGAGTTGCCGGCCCCTGGAACGCGGGCCTGGCGGCGCGGTGACCGGTGCGGAACCATGGCCCGCGCCAGCCGCCGCGCCGAGCTGGGCACGCCCGAGGCCGAGGACCTGCGACCCGCCACTGTGGACACGACGCGAAGCGGGGGCCGTCGTCACCGACGGCCCCCGCTCCGTTCGCGGAAACCGCGCTCCTACGCGTAGGTCTCGAACTCGGCGACCCGCGGCGTACCGCTGGCGCTGGTGATCTGGAAGGTGACCTTGCGCAGCGAGGTCTGCGAGAAGGTGATGACGCCCGCCCCGCTGCCGGAGGCCAGGACCGCGCCGGTGTCGGCGTTGAGGACCCGGTAGGCCCCGATGAGGCCGGTGGCGCCGGACGCCTCACGGATGTTGATCCTGGACACGGTGGTGGCGGAGCCCCACTTGATGGAGATCGATCCGGTCGTGCCGGACGGCGACCAGTACGTGGTCATGCTGCCGTCCTTCACGTTGCCGTAGCTGGTGCCGCTGGCCTTGCTGGAGCCGTCCGCACCGGCGCCCGAGATGAGGCTGAGGTTGGTCCCGCCGCTGGGGGGCGGCGTGGTCGGGTTCGGCGGCGGCGTGGTCGGGGGCGGCGTGGTCGGGTTCGCCGTGGTCGGCGCCGGCGTCGGGCTGCTCGGCGTCGAGCAGTTGCCGTTCGAGGTGCGGATGCCCGTGTTGGCGCCCGCCGTCTGGCGCACGATGTCCGGCACGCAGCTGGCCCCGTCCAGGCGGTACGAGTACGGGATGCTGACGGTGGTGTTCGACTGCACGTTGGGGCCGGCCGGCCGCGTGTCGCCGCCCGGGCTCGACCAGGTCACGTTGTCGAAGATGTTGCCGTTGACCTGCCAGTAGCCGAGCTGGTCGGTGTAGAAGGTGCCGAGGACGTCCTTGGAGTCCTCGAAGTAGTTGTTGTCCACCCTGGCCCGCGCCCCGGCCCGCGAGTTGATGCCGGACTCGTGGAGGTTGACGTAGTGGTTGTTGTAGATGTGCGCGATGCCACCGCGCAGCAGCGGGGTACGCGAGTCGATGTTCTCGTACCGGTTGTGGCTGTAGGTGATGAAGCCGTTCGAGGTGTCGCTCTCGCTCGACCCGACCAGGCCGCCGCGGCCCGAGTTGCGCAGGATGCTGTAGGACAGGGTCACGTACTGGACGTTGTCCTTCAGGTCGAAGAGGCCGTCGAAGCCCTCCGACTCGCCACCGGACGCCTCCAGCGTCACGTGGTCGACCCAGACGTTGCGGACCGTGCTCTCCATGCCGATGGCGTCACCGCCGTTGGAGGTGGGCGAGCCCGACTTCTTGACGTTCCGGACGGTCACGTTCTGGATGATGATGTTGCTGGCGTCGCGGACGTGGATGCCCAGTTGGTCGAAGACGGCTCCGCTGCCGACGCCGATGATCGTGACGTTGCTGATCTCTTTGAGCTCGATCTTGTCGGCGGCGGTGTTGCAGCTGTTGCCCGACACCTTGGTCGTGTTGCCGTGGTTGATGGTCCCCTGCACCTCGATGGTGATCGGGGTGCTGCTGCTGGCCCGGTTGCACAGGGCCGCGTGGATCGCCGTGCCCGTCGTGGCCCGCACGGTCTGCCCGCCCGCACCGCCGGTGGTCCCGCCGTTCTGGGTCGCGTAGCCGGTGGCGCTGCCCACCGCCGCCGACGCCTGGGGTACCGACAGCGCCACCGCGATCGCGGCGCCCGCGACCGTCGTGGCCAGTGCCGCCGTGAGCGACACCGCGAGTGATCGTTTCATCTCGTCTCACCTTCGTCTTCGAATGCTCGTGTTGCTCGTACGCCGGTCAGTGCGGCGGGGCCGGCCGGGGCGTAGGCGGGCGCGCGGCACCCGCCGAGGCGCTCGGCGTCGTGGGTCGAGTGATCCGTCCGTGTGGCGTTGGCGGCGAGGACACCACCTGCGCGACGTGGTCTGGGCGAAGCCGGCGCCGTAGGGGAGCGCCGAGCGTCCTCGTCGGAGGTGCGCCCTTCGTCGGATCGGCAGCGGCCTGTGCGGGACGCCGCTGCCCGGCGGCCGCGGTGGTCGCCTCCGGGACGGTCGTGTGTTGTTGTCGATGGCGCCGATGTGGACCAGCGGCGAGGTCTCAGCCTCACGCGGGTCGTCCGGCGGTCCGCCGTGGACGGTGCGGGGCGACGACCGCGTCTACCGTGGCCGCCCGCACACCGCTATTGGCATCGCCCGATATGCCTCCGTCCGTCACAAAGTGAAACATCAATGAAACGCCATCGTAGGAAAGCGGTTTCCTTGAATGCAAGGGTTGATGTTTGCAGATTTGTTGCAGTGCTTGGCGGCGCCGGGAGCAGCGGAAGGGGCCGGACCTCGCCGGCGGACACCGCCTGCGGCGGGCGCGCCAGCTCGCGCGGCCGGCGCCGGGCACACGCCGGGCCGGCGGCGAACCGCCGCCGGCCCGGCCAGGGTGCGCGCCGCCACCGACATCGTTGTCGTGACGACGCACGCCTGCGTGTGACGTGCCGCCGAACCGCTCAGGGCGGGGCGGCTCCCCCGGCGCCGCGCACTCGCTCGGACAGCGGTAGAAGGCGCGGGCCACGAGGTCCGTCCAGGTTTGATCAACACTCTGGTACGGGGATGTGGCGGTAGTACCCCGGATGTACGACAGCTTCATGACAACGCCGGTTGTCATGAGACCGTCATGGGTTCGCGCAGGCGCCTCCACATCGCCCGGCCACCCTGGTCTCGGCGACGGGAGGGTACGAGTGAGCGCGGTGACACAACCAGCGGCTGGACCGGTCTCGGTGCCGGTGCTCGAGCTCTACCTCACGGAGCGGCTGGACCTCGGCTGCCTCGCGCCGGTGCGGGCGGCCCTGGACGCGGCGGTCCGGTTGTGCCCGGACCGGCTGGTGCTCGACATGGCCCGGTGCGCGGCGATCGACGCCGCGGGCGTCGCTCTCCTGCTGGACGTGCACCGGCAGCTCGTGCGGGTCGGCGCCCGCCTCACCCTGCGCGCGCCGACGCCACGGCTGCGGCGGATCCTGCGGATCTCCCGCGTGGACCAGGTGCTGCACGTGGTGCCGGAGGAGGCCCCGGCCGCCGGCCGCCCGGTGGAGCGGTCGGGGGGTGCGTGGTGATGACACCGTGGCCGCTCCCCGACGACGACGCCATGCCCGGCTCGCCGTCCCGCCGTCCGGCGCCGCGGACGAGCGACGACAAGGTGGTCGCCGACCGGGTCGTCGCGCGGCTGGTGCACGACGACCGCACCCGTACGCAGAACATCTCGGTCGAGGTGCAGAACGGCGTCGCCATCCTCACCGGCTACGTCGACACGCGCGAGCTGGTCTTCGTCGCCGGCTGGCTGGCGTGGCAGACGCTCGGTGTCGTCGACGTGTGCAACGTTCTCAAACCGTCCGATGGAGACGGTGACGGCCTGGCCGGCGTGTGAGGTGCCGCGCGGCCGTCAGGTCTGGTCGATCACGGTGAACGTGACCGTGGAGTCCCGGAGGGCGGCGTCGAGGGACTTGCCGGTCAGGGCGCGCACCGCCTCGCTGTCGAGGAACACGCGCGCCCCCGCGGAGTCGAGGACGTGATCGCCGTTCACCGGGCCACTGACGACGCCCACCGTGAGCGCGCTGGCCGCCGATCCGGCCGCCGATCCGATCGCGATCCGCAGGCCGGCCTCGACCGGCAGGCCGGGCCGGTCGGTGAGCTGGCGGATGAGGCCGATCGCGTTGTCGGTGAGAGTGACCATCGGTGTGCTCTGCTCCTCGTACGTGTTCCCGGTGCGATGCACCGATCAGGACGGAGTGCCGATCAGGCGGGCCGGCCTCACCCCGCCCGATCGGGGGATGCAGAAGGGCGGGGTGAGGGCTCAGCGGCGTCGCGGTCACGTAGCCGGGCGCCCGCTCGCACGGGGCCGGCTGCGGCGGCCGTACACCAGTCTTCGGCCGGCGCGTACAGCCTCTGGGCGGGGTATGGCGGTAATCCCGCGGTCGTATGACAGTCCCGTGACAAACCCCCCGGGGACGCCGACCCGGTCTGTCTCCGGGTCGCGCGACTGGGCATCATCAGGGGGTGGAGCGGTGCTGGTGATGAGACGGCCTGGCCTGCGTGTCCGGGTCGCGGCCGGCTTCGCGGCGGGCGCGTTCGCGCTGTCGGCGTCGATGGCGGCGCTTTCGTACGAGTTCACCAGCCAGGCCCTGACCGCCGGGCGGGAGCGCAACGCGCTGCGCTCGGCGTACCTGGAGGCGGGCGTGGTGCACGCCGGCCTGGCCGCCGAGCAGCCGGACATCGTGGCCGTGCTGGGCAAGCTCAACACCGGCAACACGCGCCGCGTGCTGCTCCATCGCGAGGGCCGTTGGTACGCGCGGGGCGCGGACGCCGGCCTGACCGACGCGGTGCCGCCCGGGCTGCGGAGCCTGGTCGAGCAGGGCAAGCTGGGCATGCAGCGGGTCCGCACCGACGGCGGCCCGGCCGTCGTGGTCGGCGTGCCGCTGCCCTCCAGCGGCGGCTTCTACGTGATCGACTCGATGCGGGAGCTGGACCAGACCCTGCGTACCCTCGCGCTGGTGCTCACTCTCGTCGCGTGCGGCACGACCGCGGGCGGTGCGGTCCTGGGCTGGTACCTGACCCGCCGCGTGCTGCGCCCGCTGGACACCGTCACCGCCGCCGCCCGCGAGATCACCGCCGGCGACCTCAGCGCCCGCCTCGACCCGGCCGCCGAGCCCGACCTGGAACGGTTGACGGCGTCGTTCAACGAGATGGTCGACCGGCTCTCGGCGCGCCTGGAGCGCGACCGCCGGTTCGCCGCCGACGTCAGTCACGAGCTGCGTTCGCCGTTGCAGACCCTCTCCGCCGCCACCAGCGTGCTCGGCCGGCACCGTGCCCAGCTCGACGACCGGGCCGCGACCGCGGTCACCCTCCTCACCGACGAGGTGGCCCGCTTCCAGCGGCTGGTCGCCGACCTGCTGGAGCTGGCCCGCGACGACCAGCCGGCACAGCGCGCACCGGTCGACGTCGCCGAGCTGGCTCGCGAGGAGTGCCGTGCCCGGGGACTGGCGCCCGAGGTGGTGCGGGTCCTCGACGCAAGCCCTTCGACCTGGACGGTCGACCGGCGCCGAGTGACCCAGATCCTGGGCAACCTGCTCGACAACGCCGACCGGCACGGCGGCGGCGCGACGGCCGTCCGCCTCGGCCAGACCGCCGGCGCCTACGTGCTGGAGGTCGACGACGAGGGGCCCGGCGTACGGCCGGAGGACCGGTCCGCCATCTTCGACCGGTTTGTCCGCGGGCCGGCCGCCGGCGCCCGCGGCGACAGCGACGGCACCGGCCTCGGACTCGCCCTCGTCGACCGGCACGCCACCGCGCACGGCGGCCAGGCGACCGTGACCGACCGGCCCGGCGGCGGCGCCCGCTTCCGCGTCGAGCTGCCCAGGACGAACCGGTGACCGCGCCCCGCCGGGCCGCCGCGCTGGCGCTGCTGCTCACGGTCGCCGTCGCCGGCTGTGGCGTGCACGCCGAGGAGTCCGCGCGCGAGGTGAGCCCGCCCGGCGGCGTGTCGCAGGCGTGGACGACCGAGACGCCGCCGGACCCCGAGCCGGGCACCGGTGCCGTCCCGGAGCGGCTGTACCTGGTCCGCGACGGGGAGCTGGTCGCGGTCACCCGCAACGTCGAGACCCAACCGAGCGTCGACAACCTCGTCGAAGACCTGCTCGCCGGCCCCACCGACGCGGAACAGCGCGAGGGTCTCACCAGCGCGCTGCTCGGCAACGACATCATCGTCGGCGTCCAGTTGGCCGGTGGCCGCGCCACCGTCGAGCTCACCGACGCCATCGACGAGGCCGGCCGTACGGACCAGATCCTCGCCTTCGCCCAGATCGTGTGCACCCTCACCGCCCGACCCGGCATCACGGCCGTGTCGTTCACGCGTGGCGGGCAGCCGGTCGGCGTACCTCGCGCCGACGGCTCGCTCTCCGAGACACCGGCGACCGCGGCCGACTACCTCAGCCTCGTCGCCGGCCAGTGAAGCGGGCGTACGCGAAGCCGGGATGAAGCGGTCGGTCCGGCCGCCATCCACGGGGACCGCGGCTGGGCGGGTCTGCGTCGTGCTCCCGCCGGAGGAGCCATCAGGAGACCGGCCAGGTGGCGGCCCGGTCCGCTCCAGCGTCCCGGGGCGGAAGTTCTCCACCAGGACAGATTCGGGCTGCCGCGATGCCCGTCGCGGTCCAGACCGTCGCTCCCGCGGCCGCGTCCTCCGCGGTCCACGACCCACGCTGTGCGTGGCGAAAAATTGACCCTATGGGTCAACTTTTCGCCACGGACGCGTAGCGTCCGTCCGTTTCCGCGCGCCGGCCGGCGGGGACAGGTTCGGGGCGCCACGGCGAGGGCTCTTTGACCCGGGTGGCGGTACGGCTCACGATGGTCGGTGTGGTGCGATCATTACCGGACCGGCCGACCGGGCGGCGGCGCGAGAGCGTGCCCAGCATCCGTGACGTGGCGGCGGCCGCGGGCGTGTCGTACCAGACGGTGTCGCGGGTCCTGAACCACTCGCCGAAGGTCAGCCCGGCCACGCGGCAGCTCGTGCTGGACGTGATCGGGCGGCTCGACTACCGGCCCAACCGGGCGGCACGGGCGCTCGGCTCCGGCCGGGCGGCCGCGGTCACGGTGGTCACGGCCGACACGACCCTGTACGGGTACGCCTCGACGCTGCGCGGCATCGAGGAGGCGGCCCGGACGCGGGGGCTGGCGGTGGGGGTACGCGTCGTGGAGTCCGACCGGGGCGACGACGTGCGCCACGCGGTCGACTACGTCAGCGACCCCAGCGCGGGCAGCGTGATCGTGGTCGCCTTCGACGGGGCCGGCGCCGGTGTGCTGCGGGCGCTGCCGGCGGCGGTGCCCGCGGTGGCCGCGACCGAGGCCGGCGGGCTGGCCGACACGCCGCGCACCATGCTCTTCCTGGACGAGCGGCAGGCCGCGGCCGAGGCGACCCGGCACCTGCTCGACCTCGGGCACCGGACCGTCCACCACGTGGCGATCCCCTCCGAGACCGGCACCAGCGCCCGCCAGGCCGGCTGGCGGGACGTGCTGGAGTCCGCCGGCGCGCCGGTGCCGCCGGTCGGGCGCGCCGGCTGGGACCCGCGCTCGGCGTACCAGGCGGGGCAGCGGCTGGCCGCTGACCCGGCGGTCACCGCGATCCTCTGCGGCAACGACGACACCGCGCTCGCCGTGCGCCGCGCGCTCTACGAGTCCGGCCGGGACGTGCCCGGCGACGTGAGCCTGGTGGGCTTCGACGACGTGCCGGGGGCGGCGTACTGGACGCCGGCGCTGACGACCGTGCGGATGGACTTCGTCGCGCTGGGGCGGGCCTGCCTGGCCGCCGTCGCGGCCGAGGTGACGGGGGAGGCTCAGCCCGAGCTCGCGCTGGCCGCGCCCCGCCTGGTGGTACGCGAGTCGACCGCGCCGCCCCGGGCGCGTTGAGAAACCTGTTAGTAACAAAAAGGTAACGAACCCTTCCCGTCGGTTCGTGTGACCGATCACACTCACATCCACCGGGCGCGTGTGACCGATCACATCGATGTTTGGGAGGGTCGATGAAGACGAGAGTCGGCTGCTGTGTGGCGATGGTCGCGGTGCTCGCCGCGGCGGTCCTGCCGGCGGTCCCCGCCAGCGCGGCGCCGTCGCAGTTGCTGGTGGACCTGTCGGTGGGCACGGGCGCGCTGCGGTACGGCGCGACCGGTTTCCTCTACGGCCTCGGCGACGAGGGCATCCCGAACGAGACGATGCTGGCCGCGCTGCGCCCGCAGGTGACCGCGCAGAAGGCGCCGGAGGGCCTCCAGCATCCCAACGGCGACGCGCTCAAGGTGGCCCCGATGTTCCGCCGCGCCGGCGGGCGCGAGATCCAGATCTACATGCAGGACATCTACCAGCAGTGGCCGTACGAGAACCTCGGCATCGCCGACTACCTGTCCAAGGTGGACACGATGACCCGCAAGGTGGTCGCCGATCCCCACCGCTCGTCCTATGTGTACGTCCCGTTCAACGAGCCGGACCTCATCTGGTACCAGGGGAACCTCAACGGATTCCTCAACGCCTGGCGCACCGTCTACCAGCGGATCCGCTCCATCGACCCGTCGGCGCGCATCGCCGGCCCCAACTTCGCCAGCTACCGCTCCGCCGACCTGCGGACCTTCCTCACCTTCGCCCGGGACAACGGCGTGCTCCCGCATGTGATGACCTGGCACGAGCTGGGCAACGACTTCTTCACCGACTGGCACAACCACTACAACGACTACCGCGCGATGGAGAGCAGCCTGGGCATCAGCGCCCGGCCGATCAACATCAACGAGTACGGGCGCTCCTCCGGCGACCTGGGCGTGCCCGGCAACCTGGTGCAGTACGTGGCCAAGTTCGAGGCGTCCAAAGTGGATGCCTGCCTGGCCTACTGGACCACCGCCGGCGGCCTCAACGACCTGGTGACCCGCAACAACCAGGCGACCGGCGGATGGTGGCTCTACAAGTGGTACGGCGAGCTGACCGGCAACACCGTCGCCGTCACCCCGCCGTCGCCGGGCGGCTCGCTGCAGGGCGTGGCGGCCCTCGACGCGGGCAAGCGGCAGGCGCGGGTCATCTTCGGCGGCAACAACCCGGCCTCCGGCACGTACGACACCAACCTCGTCGTCCGTGGCCTCGGCGCGGCCAGCTACCTCGGCTCCACCGTGCACGCGACCGTCTGGGGCGTGGACAGCTCGGGCCTGAACCCGTCGGCCGGGCCGTACCTCGTGCGGGAGGGCGACTACACCGCCAGCGGCGGGCAGGTGACGATCCCGCTGACCGGGCTCCGGGGCAGCTCCGCCTACCACGTCGTGATCACCCCGAACACCGACCTGTCGGCCGCCGGCCCGTCCTCGCGCTACCAGGCGGAGTACGCCCGGATCGAGGGCTCGGCCCGGATCGCGTACGGCACCAACACCGGCTACTCCGGCACGTACTTCGTCGAGGGGTACGGCGCGAGCACCAACGCCAGCACGAAGTTCGTCGTCACCGTGCCCTCGGACGGCTACTACAACCTGGGCCTGCGCTACTCGGCCGGCCCGTACACCGGGGCGCCGGCCAACCGGTCGGTGCGGCTGCGGCTCAACGGCGCCGACCTGACCGACCTGGCGCTGCCCGGCACCGCCAACTGGAACACCTGGAACACCGTCACCACCAAGGTGTTCCTGCCCGCCGGGATCAGCCGGGTCGACGTCAACGCGTACGCCGGCGACGACCGCGACGCCGTCAACCTCGACCACCTCGACGTGACGGCCACCACCGGCACGGTCACCACGTACCAGGCCGAGGCGGCCGGGAACACGCTCGGCGGCACCGCCGTGGTGGTCAGCGACGGCGCGGCCTCCGGCGGCCGGTACGTCGGCTGGGTCGGCGCCGGCGCCGCCAACACGTTGCGCTTCAACGGCGTGACCGTGCCGTCGGCGGGCCGGTACCGGATGGTCGTGGGGTACGCCAACGCCGAGGTGGTGGGGGAGCACCAGTACAACAACAACATCGTCGACCGGTACGCCGACATCAGCGTCAACGGCGGCCCGGCGAGGCGCTCCTACTTCCGCAACACGCTCGGCTGGTCGACGTACCGCACGGCGGTGGTCGACGTCGACCTGGCGGCCGGCGCGAACACCATCACCTTCGGCAACGCCTCCAGCGGCTACGCGCCCAACCTCGACTTCATCCAGATCGCCGCGGCCATCGGTTAGTCGAGCAACCGGTCAGGAGAGCAACCGGTCAGGAGAGCAGGAGTGACCTCGTTGGAACCCGTCACCAGCCTCGTCTGGGGGCACTCGGCGCTGACGCTCACCGTCGACGTCTCCCCGGACGGGCCGGTGGCCGTGCGCACGCTCGCCGGCGACCGGCGGCCGACCCCACCACGCGCGACCCAGCCGCTGGTGGAGGTGCTGGTCGCCGGCGAGGGGCGGGCGCACGTGTCGAGCCGCTTCTCGGAGACGGCCATCGGGCGGCGGCTGGCGTACGCGGGCAGCTCGCAGCGGCGTGACGGCGCCTGGCGGGAGCTGCGGATCGCCCTGCGGGACGCGCGCACGGGCCTCGCCGTGGAGACCGTCTTCCGGTCGCTGGCGGGCGTGCCGGCGTGCCAGGTCCGCACCGAGGTCACCAACCGGGGCGCGGCGCCGGTGCTGCTGCTCGGCGTGACGTCGTTCGCCGCCGGCTTCGGCGCCCGGCCGGTGCGAGACCTCGACCTGGTACGGGGCGACAGCGAGTGGCTCGGCGAGGGCCGGTGGAGTCGCCGGCCGCTGCGCGAGGCCGTACCCGACCTCGAACTCGCGTTGCACGGCCAGGACGGCCGGGGCCGGGTCGCGGTCACCAGCCAGGGCACCTGGTCCACCGGCACGCACCTGCCCACCGGCGGGCTCGTCGACCGGGTCGGCGGCGCGGCCTGGCTGTGGCAGGTGGAGCACAACGGGCCCTGGCGGTGGGAGGTGGGGGAGCGGCGCGACGGCGCGTACGTGGCGCTGCTCGGCCCCACCGACGTCGACCACCAGTGGGCGCAGCGGCTCGCCCCGGGCGAGACGTTCACATCGGTACCCGTGTCGGTGGCCGTCTCCGAAGGCGGCCTGGACGGCGCGGTCGCGGCGCTGACCGCCCACCGCCGCGCGCTGCGCCGCCCGCATCCGGACCGGTCCGCGCTGCCGGTGGTCTTCAACGACTACATGAACACGCTGATGGGCGACCCCACCACGGCCAAGCTGCTGCCGCTGATCGACGCGGCCGCGGACGCCGGCGCCGAGGTCTTCTGCGTCGACGCCGGCTGGTACGACAACGGCACCGCGTGGTGGGACAGCGTCGGGGAGTGGCAGCCGTCGCAGACCCGCTTCCCGCGCGGCATCGAGGAGGTGCTCGCCCACATCCGCGGTCGCGGCCTGGTGCCCGGCCTGTGGCTGGAGCCCGAGGTGATCGGCGTGCGCAGCCCGATGGCCGACAAGCTGCCGGCCGAGGCGTTCCTGCAACGCGACGGCGTCCGGGTCGTCGAGCACGAGCGGTACCACCTCGACCTGCGCCATCCCCGCGCGGTCGCGCACCTGGACGAGGTGGTGGACCGGCTGGTCGAGCAGCTCGGCGTCGGCTACCTCAAGCTCGACTACAACATCGACCCCGGCGCCGGCACCGACCTGGCCACCGAAAGCGTCGGCGCCGGCCTGCTCGGCCACAACCGGGCGCACCTGGCCTGGCTCGATCGGCTGCTGGACCGGCATCCCCACCTGGTACTGGAGAACTGCGCCTCCGGCGCGATGCGGATGGACTACGCGCTGCTGTCCCGGACGCAGTTGCAGTCCACCAGCGACCAGCAGGACTTCCGGCGCTATCCGCCGATCGCCGTGGCGGCCCCGATGTCGGTGCTGCCGGAGCAGTCGGCGAGCTGGGCGTACCCGCAGCCGGAGATGTCGCCCGAGGAGATCGCGTACACCATGTGCACCGGGATGCTCGGCCGGCTCTACCTCTCCGGCCGGCTGGACCGGATGGACGCCGGCCAGCGCGAGTCGGTGCGCGCCGCGGTCCGCGCGCACCAGGCCATCCGGGCCGACCTCGCGACCGCGGTGCCGCTGTGGCCGCTGGGCCTGCCCCGTTGGGACGACCCGTGGCTGAGCCTGGCCCTGCGTTCCGGGGAGGTCACGTACCTGGCGGTGTGGCGGCGCGGGGGCGCCACCGCGCCCGTACCGCTCGCCCTGCCGCACCTGCGCGGACGGGCGGTCGACATCGACGTGCTGTACCCGCGGGAGCTGCCCGCCTGGCGGTTGGACTGGGCCGCCGGGACCGGGTCGCTGACCGTCACCCCCACCGGCGCGGAGCCTGCCGCGCGACTGCTCCGGATCACCGAAGGATGAACCCGATGAAGAGATGGACCAGCCTCGCCGCCGCGGCGGTGCTCACGCTCGGTCTCGCGGCGTGCAGCGACCCGGCCGCGCAGACCACCACCGGCGCCGCCGCCACGTGGGCCGACCCCACGGCGAAGCTCGACGGCGTCAAGCTCACCATCTGGGCCGCGCAGAACAGCAACACCGTGCCGGAGAAGGTCGTCGAGGGCTTCCAGGCCGCGACCGGCGCCACCGTCGAGGTCGTGACCATCCCGGACCCGTACGAGCAGGGCATCCAGACCAAGGTCGCCACCGGCGACAAGCCGGACATCGCCTTCTGGCAGCCGACCGCATCCATGCTCACCGCCATCAACGCCAGGACGAACCTCCAACCGCTGAACGACGCGCCGTGGCTGTCGAAGATGGCCCCGGACCTGCGCGACATCACCGGAATCCTGGACGGCGACCGGTACGCCGCGCTGATCACCAGCCCGGCCGTGGAGGGCGTCTACTACAACAAGGAGGTCTTCGCGGCCAACGGCGTCACGGCCACGCCGAAGAACTTCGCCGAGATGGTCACGCTCGCCCGCACGCTCAAGGGCAAGGGCGTCACGCCGTTCCACGAGATGGCCGCCGACCGGTGGGGCACGCAGTGGTGGGTGCAGATCCAGCTCGCCGACGCGGCCAAGGACGGGCTGTGGGCGAAGATGAACACCGGCGAGGAGACCTTCAACAGCCCGGTCGTGCTCGACGCGATCAGGACGTACAAGTCGCTGATCGACGAGGGGCTCTTCAACGCCGACATCAAGACCGCCACGTTCGAGGACCAGGGGGCAGCGCTGCTGGCCGGCGACGCGGCGATGGTCGTACAGGTCAACTCCTTCTTCGGCCAGCTCCAGGCGAAGGCGGAAACGGCCACGCTGGACAAGCGGATCGGCTTCTTCCCGATCTCGCCCTCCGGCAATGTCGGCACCTTCATCCCGGACCAGTCCAACGCGCTCGTGGCGTTCAAGACCGGTGACGCCAAGCGGGAGGCCGCCGCCCGGCAGTTGCTCGCGTACTGGATGGGGCCGGGCTACGCCGGCTTCGTCACCGACCGCAACACCGTCTCGCTGCAACCGTCGGTGCCCAACCCGGCCGGTGTGCCGAAGGCGCTGCTGGATGTGCACGCCGCGCTGCCGTCCTCGGTCGGGTCGATGCAGGCGCTCGCGGTGGCCAACCCCGACCTCTACCTCAACCTCGCCGACATGATCACCGGCACGATGTCACCGGAGCAGGTCGCCAAGGCGACGCAGGACCAGTTCGCCCAGCTCGCCAAGGCGGCCGGGGCACCAGGGTTCTGATGGCCACGGCTACCCGCACACCGGCGGTCCAGCGGCTCGCGGTGGCGCCCCCGGCGTCGCCGCGAGCCCGGCGTGGTGCCATCGGGCGGAGCACGCATCCGATGTGGTTCCTCGCGCCGGCGTTCGCGATCCTGCTGGTCTTCTTCTTCCTGCCGACCGTCTTCAACTTCGTCTACGCCTTCACCGACTGGTCGAGCTTCAAGAGCCAGATCAACCCGGTCGGGCTGGACAACTTCGAGCAGCTCGCCACCAGCGGCACGCTCTTCCGGGCGCTGCGCACCACCGTCGTGTACGCGCTGCTGGTCGCCGTCTTCCAGAACCTGTTCGGCTTCGCCCTCGCCGTCCTGCTCGAACGGGACACCTGGCTCAACCGGCTGGCCCGGGTCTTCTTCCTCGTCCCGGTGCTGATGTCCGCGCTCGCCGTCGGGTACGTCTTCCAGGCGCTGCTCAAGCCGGAGGGGAGCCTCAACCAGCTCGTCGAGGGCGTGACCCGGCAGCCGTTCGACTACGCGTGGCTGGGCGACACCACGTGGACGATCGTCGTGGTCGCCGCGATACACGGATGGAAGTGGATGGGCCTGTCCATGCTGATCTACCTGGCCGGGCTGAAGACCATCCCGGAGGACCTGACGGAGGCGGCCCGCATCGACGGCGCGTCCCGGTGGCGCGTGTTCTGGCGGATCCGCTCGCCGCTGCTGGCGCCCGCGGTCACGTTCAACGTCGCCACCGCGCTGCTCGGCTCGATGAACGGCTTCGACATCGTCCAGGCCACCACCGGCGGCGGGCCGGCCCGTACCACCGAGATCCTCAACATCTTCATCTACCGCACGTTCGGCCAGGGCCTGTTCGCTCAGGCCACCACGATGAGCCTGGTCCTGTTTCTGCTGGTGGCCCTGATGGCGTTCCCGGTGATCCACCTGCTGCGCAGAAGGGAGCGCGTGCTGTGAACAGTGACGCGCCCCTCTGGCGCCGGCTCCAGCCGGTCGTGACCGTCCTGCTCGTGGTCACGTTGATCGGGATTCCACTGTGGCTGGTCGTGGTGACCGCCGGCAAGTCGCGGGGGGAGGCGCTCGAACCGAACCTGTCGCTTCCCGCGGACTGGCAGCTCTGGGCCAACCTCCGGGCGGTCTGGACGGACGGCGACGTGCCGGCCGCGTTCTTCGGCAGCCTGCTGGTCGTCGTGCCCACGGTCGCCGGCGTACTCACCTTCGGGTCGATGGCCGCCTGGATACTCGCCCGCCGGGCCACGCGCGTCAACGCCGTCCTGTACGCGCTCGCGATCAGCGGCATCGTGCTGCCCCCGGCGGTGGTCACCGTCGTGCTGCTGCTGCGCCAGCTCGGCCTCGCCGGCACCGCGGTCGGGATGATCGGCGTCTACATGGGCATCTACATGTCCACGGTGGTCTTCTTCGTCACCGGCTTCGTCCGCACGATCCCCCCGTCGCTGGAGGAGGCGGCGCAGATCGACGGCGCTGGCCCGGTCACGGTCTTCCGGCGCGTCGTACTGCCGATGCTGCGGCCGGTGCTCGCCACCGCCACGATCCTCATCTGCCTGTACGTGTGGAACGACGTCTTCTACGCGTTCTTCGTCGTCGGCGGCCGGCTCGACACGCTGCCGCTCAACCTCTTCCAGGTCGCCAGCGCCGGCCTGTACCTCGAGAACTGGCACCTCATCTTCGCGTACGTGCTCCTCATGAGCCTGCCTCTGATCGCCGTCTTCGCCGTCGCCCAGCGCAAGATCATCTCCGGTATCACCAGCGGCGCGGTGAAGTAGGTCCCCCGGTACTCGGGACTTTGGTCCTGCCGGGTTGGGGAGTTCCGGCACCGGTGCTGCCGGTGGTGCGCGGGGCACGCTGTGGATGTCGAGAAAACAGGACTTCCACTCCCGGAGGCGACGATGACCACCAGCAGCGCCGAGGCCAGGGTCCCGGCCCACGCACTCGAACGGGCCGAGGCGCCCGGTCACATGCTCACCACCGCGGCCGCCCGCGCGCTGGCCGTGCTCCGCGTCAGCACCGGGTTCGTGTTCCTGTGGGCGTTCCTGGACAAGACGTTCGGGCTCGGCTACGCCACGCCGGGCGAGCGGGCCTGGATCAACGGAGGCTCGCCGACCAAGGGCTTCCTTTCCCACGTCGAGGTCGGACCGGTCCAGTCGCTGGCGCACTCGATCGCCGGCGCCTGGTGGGCCGACACGCTCTTCATGCTCGGCATGGCCGCCGTCGGCGTCGCCCTGATCGCCGGGGTCGGGCTGCGCGTCGCCGCCGGCGCCGGTTCGCTGATCATGGTCATGATGTGGGCGGCGGAGTTTCCGCTGGACCGCTTCACCGCGGCGGGCGAGGCGTCCGGATCGACCAACCCGTTCATGGACTACCACCTGATCTACGCCGTCGTCCTGGTCATCCTGGCCCTGACCTACGCCGGACACACCTGGGGGCTCGGCCGGCTCTGGGCCCGCCTGCCCTTCGTGCGGCGCAACCGCTGGATGATCTGACCCCGCCCCGGGAGCGTGTGCCGGGCCGCCAGCAGGCGGCCCGGCACACGTGTCGTGCCCGCTCGTCGCAGGTTTCCGCCTCCCTCCAGCGGGCACCACCAGGACATGGACACCGCTGCCACGACCGCCAAGGGCCGGCCGGAGGAGTCGCGAGAGCCCCATGCCGCTCACGCGTGACCTGGCCGACTCCGTCGTCGTCATCACCGGCGGCTCGGGGGGAATCGGCGCGGCGACCGCGCTGCGCCTGGCCGGCCGCGGCGCTGCGGTGGTCGTCGGCGCCCGGCGCGAGCACGCGCTGGCCGACGTCGTCGCCGCCTGCCGGGCCAGGGGTGGGCGTGCTCTCGGGCTGCGCACGGACGTCACCGACCCGGCCGCGGTCGAGGCGCTGGGCCGCCGGGCGGTCGAGGAGTTCGGACGGGTCGACGCGTGGGTCAACAACGCGGCGGTCGTCTCGTACGGCACCTTCACCGAGACCCCGATCGACGAGTTCCGCCGAGTGATCGAGACGAACCTGCTCGGCGTCGGGTACGGGACCCGTACCGCGATCTCCCACCTCCGGGCCACCGGCGGCGGCGTGGTCGTGAACGTCGCCTCGGTGCTCGGCGAGGTGACGGTGCCCTACCTGAGCGGGTACGTCGCGGCCAAGCAGGGGGTGCGCGCGCTCTCCGGCACAGTGCGGCAGGAGCTGCGCCTGGCGGGGGAGCGGGACATCTCGGTGTGTGTCCTGCTGCCCGCCTCGATCGACACTCCGATGTACCGCCACGCGGCCAACCACACCGGCGCGCGGATCGCCCCCATCCCACCGGTGTACGCGCCCGACGTGGCCGCCCGGCGGATCGTCCAGCTCCTCGAACATCCCCGCCGCGAGGCCCACGCCGGCCCGGCGGGCGCGTTTCTGGCCTGGCAGTGGCGGCTGGCGCCGGGGCTGCTGGAGCGGGTCATGGCGGCGTACACCCACCGGACCGCTCTGCGCGCCGAGCCCGTCCGGCCCACCTCCGGCACGGTCTTCGCACCTGGCGACGACCCCTCCTCGACGGACGACGGCTGGCGGCGCCGCCCCTGGGTGGTCGCCCGCCTCGCCCGCCTCGGTGCCGCCGGTGCCAGGCTCGCCCTCGCCGGCTGGCGCCACGCCAGGGGCTAGCGGACCTGTTCCAGGGGGTACGGGGAACCTGCCGGTGGCTTCCGCCGGAAATGTCCCGGCGTGTGCTGGCCGCCGTCTCGGCGCCACGCTCCGCAGGCACCTGCTGCTGGCGGACGCGCGCGCGGACGTTTGCGCGATCCGCTCGAAAGGGGCCATGTCGGGGACATAGCCCCTTCAAAACGGCCGCAAGGGGCTATGTCCCCGACAACGCCCACGCCATCCGCCGAGGTCCAGCGTCCCGGCTGGGGCGGCTGGTCCACCGGACCCGCATGCACGCCGCGAGCCGCGCATCCGGCGTCCGTCCGGGCGGGCGCACCGGCGCGCCCGGCTCGACAGCTTCTCCAACACACGACACCAGGTCCGAACGCGGCCTAACCAAGTCGAGGTCTTCGAGGCGACCAGGCCCCGCGGCGGCGTTGCCGGCGAGGGCTTTCCTGGCGCCGTGCCACGCCACGCCAACTTCGGCTTCGACGCCGCCGGCACATACACCGTCACCTCACCGTCACCGGCGCCGGCGGTGGCACCGTCAGCTCCGGCGCCAAGCAGTTCACGTTTCAGGTGTTCGGGAGCTGAACCGACCGCGTACCGCACCGGGCCTCGCCGCGTCCCATCCGCGGCGGGGCCCGCTGCCGGCCGGCCCGTCAGATCTTCAGGCGTCCCGCGACGATCTCGCCGGCGACCTGGGCCAGGCGCAGGTTGTGTTGCCGGCCGTGGTCGCGCATCCGCTCGAACGCCTCGTCCATCTCCACGCTCAGGCGCTCGGCGAGCACGCCTTTGGCCTGCTCGATCACGATCCGGCTGTCGAGGGTCTCCTGGAGTTGCTCGACCAGCACCTGGCGTTCGCGGATGGCGCGCTGTTGCAGCAGGCTGATCATCGAGACGTCGGCCATCGCCTGGGCCACGCGCAGGTCGGCTTCCGGCAGTGCCCCGGCCTCGACGCGAAACAGGTTGAGCACGCCGATGATGTCGTGGCGCAGCCGCATCGGCAGAGCGTGCACCGCGCGGAAGCCGGCGTCGCGGGCCAGCCGGGCGAATCGCGCCCAGTGCGGTCCGGCGTCGTCGAGGTCCGGACAGGCGACCGGTGCCGCCGTGCGGTAGCAGTCCAGGCAGGGGCCTTCGTCGTTTTGGATCTCGAACAGCTCGATGAGCCGGACCCGCTCCGACGAGGTGGCCATCACCCGGAGCCCGCCCTGGTGGTCGGCGAGCATCAGGCCGGCCGCGTCGACGTCGACGAGTTCCACGCAGCGCACCGTCATCCGATGCAGGAAGTCGAGCAGGTCGAAGTCGTCGACGAGAGTGTCCGCGGCCTCGACGAAAGCGTCGACCAGCTGAAGTTCACGCGGCATGAGGATCACAACCCGGGTTCGTTGTTGTTGTCGGGGGAGAATCGCAGGCGTCGGGCCACGACCTCATCCGCTACCTGCTCCATCGAGAGCCCCGCGGTGAACGCGTGTGCCCGCAGGCGGGCCAACGCCATCTCCAGGCTGGAGCCCAACTGGACCGCCACCATGCCGGTAGCCTGATGCACCACGGCGCGCCGCAGGGGCCTTTTCTCGAATTCGGTCCGGTCCTCTACCACCAGAAGCAGGGTCGCCCGCTCGGCGAACAGCAGCAGGCGCACCAGATCCTCGGGATCGAGCAGGCCCGCCGTGGTGCGGTGCGCGGCCAGCACGCCGAGCCGGATCGCCCCCACGCGCAACGGCAGCGTGTACAGCGCGCGCACGCCCGCGTCGACGGCGGCCGAGGAGAACACGGGCCAGCGCTGCCGGCTGGTGGCCGAGGTCAGATCGGGAACGATGGCCGGCACGCCGCCGGTGAACACGTCCAGGCACGGGCCCTCGCCGAGCGTGAACTGAAGGTCGTCCAACCGCTCGCTCAGCGGGCTGGTGGCACACACCCGGGTCCGATTCGCGTCATCGGTCATGACCGTTATCGACACGCCGTCGATCCCGGGCACGGCGGCCGCGCAGGCCCCGCAGACCTGGTGCGCACCGTCGCCACCGGGCTGCTCGCTCTCGGCGTCCAGCGGATCCACCACCTCACCGTGCCGCAAACCTGGCAGCTCTCACCAGAGCCCATCCGGCTCACAGTACTGAACGGCTCAGCCGGTACGCCCGGCGCGGACCTGCTCGGATGGTAGTCGCCCGGCGTATCCTCCCCGCGGGGAGCCGGTCAGGTGCGGCCGCGGCCGGTGGCGCCGGCGATGATGGCGATCGCGGCGGCGGCGAATCCGATCTGGAGGACGAGTTCGATCCAGTCGACGCCGCGGGTGTCGGCGACGCCGAGCACGCCGGCCACGACGGTGCCGACCACCGCGGCCACGATTCCAATGAGGAGGGTCAGCCACCAGGAGATCTTCTGCCGGCCCGGTACGACGAGGCGCCCGAGGATGCCGATGATGGCGCCGACGACGATGGCGGTGAAGAATCCGGAAATCTCCACTTTGTCCTCCCTGACCCGTTCCCGATGGCGGCAGTCGGCTGGTGCCCACCTGCCACCGCGGCGAAACCTGGCCCCACCTCGCCGGCGGCCGGCGGGCAGAGGGGCGACGACCGGTGTGGTCAGACCTCGGGCATGGCGATGAGCAGATCCATCGCGGCGGTGATGAGGTTGTGCGCCCGTACGGTGAGCGTCGCGGCCATCGGCTGCGCCTCGGCGTCGGCGGACTCGGCCAGGACGCGCAGGGTCTCCAGGTCGCGGTCGAGGCGGGCCACCGCCGCGGGGAGGTCGGCGGTGGCGGCGGAGTGGAGCTCGCGGCCGATGTCCTCCAGCGCCATCCCGGAGGCTTCGAGCTGGCGGATCGCGGCGATCAGGTCGACCGTCGCCGGGTCGTACAGCCGGTAGCCGCCGGGGCTGCGCTCAGCCGGCGCGATGAGACCACGGTTGGTGTAGAAGTCGATCGTGCGGTTGCTGACGCCCGCGGCGGCGGCGAGTTCGCCGATGCGCATCAGCCCTGCCACGCTTCCACTCCTCTCAGTAACCGTACAGCTTCACGTGCTACTGTCCGCCGGCCTGTAACCGTAACGTGTGATCGAAGGGTAGCGGCATGGTCTTCAAGAAGCTGCTCGCCGGACTGGGGCTGGGCGGTGTCGAGGTCGACACCGTGCTGGCGCCACACCCGGCCCGTCCGGGCGGCGTGCTGTCCGGCGAGGTAAACCTGCGGGCCAAGTCGGACGCGGACATCACCGCGGTCGACCTGATCCTGGTTGCCAACGGCGCCGGTGGTGAGATCGAGTTGGCCCGCTTCCCGGTCAGCTCCGGGCTGCGCCTGGCCGGCGGATCGCGCCAGGCGATCCCGTTCAGCGTCCCCGTACCGGAGTACACGCCGTTCACGGTGCTCTACGGCCAGACGCTGCCCGGCCTCGCGCTCGGCGTGCGTACCCAGGTCACCGTCGCCTCGGGCACGGCCAAGGGCGACTTCGACCCGGCCGCGATCGAGGCCTCGCCGGTCCAGCAGCACATCATGGACGCGCTGGGCACGATCGGCTGCCGCTTCGTCCGCACCGAGGTCCGGCACGGCCACACGGTGGGCCTGCCGCTGCCGGGGGTGCACGCGGTCACCTTCTACGCGCCCATGCCGGAGGGTCAGGCCCCCGGGCCGCACGTGCCGCAGATCGTCTTCACCGTCGTGCCGCGTCCAGACGGGGTCACGGTGGCCGTCGAGCTCTCCGGGCGGCCGGGCCAGCCCGACGTGCACCAGCTCGCCAGCGCCGATGTCGAGCGGCTCTCCAGCACCGACGACGGCTGGATCGCCGAGGTCGACCGCTGGCTCATGCAGGCCCTCGAGCGCCTGTCGGCGGCTCCCGCCCCGGGCGCGTTCATGCAGCCGCCGCCCGCCGCGCAGCCGGGATACGGCCAGCCCGCCGGCGGATACGGCCAGCCCGGTTACGGGCAGCCGGCGTACGGCCAGCGGCCCGGCTACGGGCAGCCGGGCGGCTACGGCCCGCCCGGTCACGGCCAGCCGGGGTACGCGTACGGCGGCCATGGCGGCGGCTACAAGTACGGCGGCTACCAGCGGCGGCCGGGCATGGGCGTGGGCGGTGCGGTCGCGGCCGGTGTCGGTGGCGCCGCGCTGGGCTTCCTCGGCGGGATGATGATCAGCGACATGGTTGGCGACGCGATGGCGCCCGACGACGCCGCCGGCGCGATGGAGGAGCAGGGCTTCGACGACGCCGGGTTCGACGACGCCGGGTTCGACGACGGCGGCGGGTTCGAGGACTTCTGATGCGCAGCTCCAACCCGATCCTGCGGCGGCTGAGCGCCGCGTCCCATCCACCGGCCGCCTACGGCCCTCCGCCGGTGCAGTCCTACAGCTACGGCGGCCGCACGTACTCCGTGCCCACCGACCCGCGGGCGGGCTGGGCACCGCCGGCTTCGTCGGACGTCATGACCATCGACGACGTCGTGGTCAAGACCGTCTCGCTGCTCGGCACGGCGGTGGCCGCGGCGGCCGTGACCTGGATCGTCGTACCGCCGACGGCGATGATGCCGGTCTGGATCGCCGCCATGCTCGTCGGGCTGGTCCTCGGCCTGGTCATCTCGTTCGCCCAGGTCACCAACCCGGTCGTCCTGCTGGCCTACGCGGTGGTGGAAGGCGTCTTCCTCGGCGCGGTCTCCAAGGCGTTCGAGACCAGGTGGGACGGCATCGTCCTGCAAGCGGTGATCGCGACCCTCGGCGTGTTCTTCACGATGGCCGCCCTCTGCAAGGCGCGGATCATCCGGGCCACGCCGAAGTTCACCCGGATCGTCATCGGGGCGGCCGCCGGTCTGGCCGTGGTCACGATCGTCAACCTGCTCATCACCATGTTCACCGGGACGGCCGGGCCGCTGCGCGACGGCGGTGGCCTGTCCATCGTCTTCTCGCTGATCTGCATCGTGGTCGCCGCGCTGATGTTCGTCGTCACGTTCGGGCAGATCGAGGAGGGCATCCGGGCCGGCCTGCCGCGCCGGTACGGCTGGCTCGGCGCGTTCGGCATCCTCGTCGAGCTCGTCTGGCTCTACCTCGAGATCCTGCGCCTGATCTCCTTCTTCCAGGAGGACTGAGCCGCCGGGAGGACCGAGGTCCCGCGGAACGACCCGGGGTGGGCCGGTCACGGCCCACCCCGCGGCACCGCGTCCGGCATCCGGTGGGCCGGGCCCGGGTCAGCCGGGCACGCCGGGGAGCGTGGCCATCAGATGGCGGCCGAGTTCGGCGCGTGCCGCCTGTCGGCCGGGCAGGTCGGCGCAGGCGGTTTGGAGCATGCGGATGGTGTCGGCGATGGCTTCGCGTACCTGGGGGTGGCGTGCGGCGTAGACGTGTAGTTGGGCGAAGGCGTGGCGGACGTAGGTGGCGTGGTCGGGGTCGTGTGGTGTGAGCAGGATCCGGCCGTGGTTGTCGGCGACCGATCGGGCGGGTAGGTCGGCCAGCAGCAGGGGGCGCATCAGTGAGCCGATCCGGGCGATGGCTTCGACCGCGGTGGTGGGGTCGTTGAGGTCGGAGAGTGCGCGTAGGGCGATGTCGTTGAGTTGGCGTAGTCCGAAGTCGATGTCCTGTTGCATGGTGCGGGCGGTGGAGACGATCATGCTGTGGGCCACGAGCCGGTTGATTCGGTCCCGCTGGTCCGGTGGTGGTGGGGGCCAGAGTGTGGCCAGGGGTGTGTGCATGGTGAGGTAGGCGCCGACTCGGGTTTCCAGTCGTAGGACGGTTCCGTGGGGTGTGGCGGCCAGGAGGCTGCGTCGGCTGATTTGTTGTATCCAGCCGTCGATCGGCGCGGTGACGATCATCGAGGGTCCGAGGGTGTCCGGGTCGGGTGGGGGGACCGGGTTGCCGGCCCGTTCGCCGACGTGGCGGCCGTAGGGCAGTTCCGCGATGAGTCGTAGTGTTTCGTGGAGTACGCGGCGCATGATGTTGCCGACGTACTGCTGGCGGATGATCCGGTCGAGGTAGACCACGATGACGATCACCGAGGCGAGGGTGAGCAGCAGTGCGAAGAGCACCGTGTACGGCGGTGCGATGTTCTTGTCGGTGTTGACCCGGGCCAGGGCGAGTACGCAGAACGCGAAGGTGGACAGCAGCAGGCCGACGAGCAGGTGGCTGAAGCGGTCCCGCCAGAAGCCGCGCAGCACGCGTGGCGAGAACTGGCCGCTGGCCAGTTGCAGCGAGACCACCAGCAGGGAGAAGACCACGCCGGCCGTGGTGATCGTGGCGCCGGCGATCGTACTCAGCAGCAACACGGCCACATCGGGCGCGAACGTGAGCCGCTCCGGCGCGAGCGGGCCGATGTGGTGTCCGTCCAGCCGGTCCAGGAACACGCCGATCACGAGGGCGCCGGCCAGCATGACCGCGGGCAGGAACAGCAGGCTCTCCCGCAGGTGATCCCGCACGGCCCGCAGTCGCAGCAGGGTCACGTCCCAGTGCCGCCGCGACCTGCCGGTCGAATCGGACATATCGCTACTGTAGGTCTCGGCTCGAACCCTGAACCGGTCAAGCCTCGCCACCCCGCGCGGAAATACCGCCTGGCGGCACGCCAGACTCGACGCGTGACCCCGAGTCGTGGCTCGCGCCCGGGCGGCCGTACATGCGCGTGGTGATGGCGAGTGCCGCGGCGGGCCGGCCCGGGCGGGGCAACGAGGACTTCGTCGGTGCCGTGCCCGGGACGGCCGTGCTGGTCGACGGTGCCGGTGGTGTCGCCGGCGCGGACGCGGTGTGCCGGCACGGCGTGGCCTGGTACGCCAGCCGCCTGGGCGGTGAGCTGCTCGGCCTGTCGTCGCTCGACGCCGACCGGGCCCTCCCGGCGCTGCTCGCCGAGGCGATCGAGCGGGTCGCGGACGCCCACCGGGCCACCTGCGACCTGGCCGATCCCCGCAGCCCGTGGGCGGCGGTGGCGATCCTGCGCCCGCGCGACGGCCGTGCCGACTACCTCGTGCTGGGCGACGCGTTCCTCGTACTCGACCGCGCCGGCGGGCCGCTCGTCGTCTCGGATCCCCGGGAGGTGGCGCTCGCCCGGCCGTACCTCGCCGCGTTGGAGGCCGCCGCCGAGGGGAGCGCCGAGTACGAACGGGCCCGCCGCGAGGGCGTCGACGCGATGCGCGCCAACCGGAACCGGCCGGGCGGCTACTGGATCGCCAAGGAGGACCCGCGGGCGGCGGCCGAGGCGGTCACCGGGAGCTGCCCGGTCACCGAGTTGGCCGGTGCCGCCCTGCTGAGCAACGGAGCCAGCCGGCTCGTGGACCGGTTTCGGCTCGCCAGCTGGCCGGAGGTCCTGGCGCTGCTCGCGTCGAGCGGTCCCGCCGAGATCATCCGGCGCGTCCGGGAGGCGGAGGCACGCCAGGTGGTGGCGGCGGACGACGCCACCGTCGCGCACTGCACGGATCTTGCCGAGTTGCCTGGTGCCGCTGCTTCGGGCACGGTTTCGGGTTAGGTAATCTTGATCCGTGGATGATTCATCTGGCCATAGTCCCTGGCTCACCTCGCAGGAGCCATACCGCATTCTGACGGTGTCGCGGGGTGAGCGTTGAGTTCCGAGTTGTTGGGCATCCTCGCCGGCGTCCTTCTCACCGTCGGCACGGGCCTCTTCGTCGCGTCTGAGTTCGCGCTGGTAAACCTCGACCGTGCTGACCTGGAGCAGCGCCGTGCCCGGGGCGAGCGGCGGTTGGGGCCGACGATCAACGCGTTGCGGGTGACGTCGACGCACCTGTCGGCCGCGCAGCTGGGTATCACGTTGACGACGCTGCTGGCCGGTTACACGTTCGAGCCGGCGATCAGCTCACTGCTGCGCGACCCGCTCACGGCCCTCGGCCTTTCCGAGACATTGGTACCCGCGGTCGGCGCGGTGGTCGCGATCGTGCTGGCGACCCTGTTCTCGATGATCCTCGGCGAGCTGGTGCCGAAGAACTTCGCCCTGGCCGTGCCGTTGGCCACCGCGAAGCTGGTGGTGCCGTTCCAGGCCGCCTTCACGTTCGTCTTCAAGCCGGTCGTGACGCTGCTGAACGGCACGGCGAACCGCGTCATCCGGTCGTTCGGGATCGAGCCGAAGGAGGAGTTGTCGGGCGCGCGTACCGCCGAGGAGCTGACCTTCCTCATCCGCCGGTCCGCGACCGAGGGCGCTCTCGACCAGGACGACGCGGCGATGCTGCACCGCACGCTCACCTTCTCCGCCCACGCGGCGGCCGAGGTGATGACGCCGCGTGTGCGTGCGGTGACCCTGCCGTTCACGGCGACGGCCGCGGACGTGATCGACGCGTCCGCCGCCACGGGGCACTCCCGCTTTCCGATCCTGCGCGCGGGCATCGACGACATCGTCGGTGTGGTGCACGTGAAGTCCGCGTACGGCGTGGACTTCGACCGGCGCGGCCAGGTCCCGGTGACCGAGTTCATGTCGGAGCCGTTGAAGGTCCCCGAGACGGCCGGCGTCGGATCGTTGCTCGGGGTCCTGCGGGGCCGGGGGTACCAGATCGCGGTCGTCGTCGACGAGCACGGCGGCACCGCCGGGATCGTCACGCTCGAAGACCTGGTCGAGGAGCTGCTGGGCGAGGTGCACGACGAGCACGACCAGCGGCGCAGCGACATCGTGCGGCACGCTGACTCGATCGTCCTCAGCGGCGGGCTGCGCCCGGACGAGGTGTGGGCGCGGGCGGGCGTGCGCGTCCCGGACAGCGACGAGTACGACACGATCGCCGGGTTCGTGCTCGACCGGCTCGAACGCATCCCGCAGCTCGGCGAGCAGGTCCCCGTCGAGTACGGGACGCTGCGGGTCGAGCGGCTGACCGGCGCGCGGATCGACCGGCTGCGGTACCTGCCGGCCGACACCGCCACCGATCCCGCGTTCGGCGGTGCCCGGGAGCGGGTCCTTGAGCAGTTCGAAGACGCGCGGGCCCTGAGGGGGGCGGACAAGTGAGCGAGTACCTGCCCGGTCTGATCTGGCTGCTCGTGCTGCTGGTCGTCAACGCGTTCTTCGTCGGCTCCGAGTTCGCGGTCATCTCCGCCCGCCGCTCGCAGATCGAGCCGCGCGCGGCCGCCGGCAGCAAGGCGGCGAAGACAACGCTGTGGGCGATGGAACACGCGACCCTGATGCTCGCCACCAGCCAGCTCGGCATCACGGTGTGCTCGCTGGTGATCCTCAACGTCTCGGAACCGGCGATCCACCACCTGCTGGAGTACCCGCTGGGGTGGACCGGCCTGACGCCGGCGATGGTCACCGGAGTCGCGTTCGTCGTCGCCCTGGTGCTGGTGACGTTCCTGCACGTGGTGTTCGGCGAGATGGTGCCCAAGAACATCGCGTTCTCCGTGCCGGATCGGGCGGCGCTGATCCTCGCCCCGCCGCTCGTGCTCGTCTCCCGGCTGGTCAGCCCGCTCATCCGAGCCCTGAACTGGGTCGCGAACGGTGTGCTGCGCCTGTTCAAGGTCGAGCCGAAGGACGAGGCCACCAGCGCGTACACGCTCGACCAGGTCGCCACGATCGTCGAGCAGTCCACGCGGGAGGGCACGCTGGTCGACGTCACCGGGACGTTGTCGGCGGCGTTCGAGTTCACCGAGAAGGCCGTCGCCGACGTCGAGGTCCCGCTGGGGCAGCTGGTGCTGTTGCCGCCGGAAGCGACGCCTCGGGACGTGCGGCAGGCGGTGTCCACGAGCGGGTACTCCCGGTACGTGCTCAGCGCCGCCGACGGCGCACCGTCGAAGTACCTGCATCTCAAGGACGTCCTCGACCTGACCGGCCCGGACACGTTGGACCGGCCGATCCCCGCCGACCGGATCCGGGAGCTGCCCACCGTCGCGCGGGCGGCGGAGCTGGAGGACGCCCTCACCGAGATCCGGGGGCAGGGCGCCCACGTCGCGCGCGTCGTCGACGCGAACGGCACGGTGACCGGGGTGCTGTTCCTGGAGGACATCGTCGAGGAGCTCATCGGAGAGGTGCAGGACGCCACGGCCACGCGCGTGTGACGACGGCGGCTAGGCGGCCAGCTTGTGCACGATCTCCCGGGTGGCCGGATAGAGGTCCCGGTACAGCTCGTAGAAGCGCTGGTACGAGGTGTGGCGGGCGCTGTCCGGCCGCACGGGGTCGGCCCACTCGACCCAGTCCCGGTCGCGGTCGGTGAGGCCGGCCGCGAGCCCGGCGAGGTAGGCGTCGCCGTACGCGGCGCCGATCGTCTCGCGGGGCAGGTGCTGGGCGTGCCCGGTGATGTCCGTGACGATCTGCGTCCACAGTGGACGGGCGCCGCCGCCGACGGCGACGACCCGGCGCGGCGGGGGGAACGACGAGGCCATCAGGTCGAGGTGGTGCCGTACCGCGTATCCGGTGGCCTCCAGCACGGCCCGGTAGAGGTGGCCGCGGTGGTGGTGGAGGGTCAGCCCGGCGAGGACGCCGCGCGCCCGCTCGTCGAAGAGCGGCGTCCGCTCGCCGGCGAAGTACGGCAGCAGGACCAGACCGTCGGAGCCGGGCGGCGTGGCCCGCGCCTCGGCGGTGAGGGCGTCGTAGTCGGCGCCGCCGGTGAGCGTGCGCAGCCACTCCACCACCGCGCCGGAGGTGGCCATGCCGCCGGCCGCGCAGTACGTACCGGCGAAGACGCCGTTGGTCGACCAGAGCGCCGGATGGAAGAGCGGCCGCTCGACGACCTGGGTGAGGAACATCGTCGTGCCGTACATGAGCATGAGGTCGCCGGGGCGGGTCGCGCCCACGCTGACCGCCTCGGCCCAGGCGTCGATGGTCCCGGCGGTGACCGGCGTGCCCTCGGCCAGACCGGTCGCCTCGGCCGCGGCGGCGGTGACCGTGCCGGCGACCTCGGAGGGCCACAGCAGGCGGGGCAGCTCCAGGCCGGGGAAGAGGTCGCCGGCCAGCTCGGGCAGCCACGCCTGGGCGGTCAGGTCGTAGAGCGGATCGCTCTGGCTGGCCGAGTGGTGGTCCAGGACGTACTCGCCGGTGAGCCGCCGCACCAGCAGTGAGCTGGCCATGTGGAAGCGGCGGGTCCGCGCCCACACCTCCGGCTCGTGCCGCTGGAGCCAGCGCAGCTTCGGGCCGATCGCCTGGCTGGTGAGCTGGTTGCCGCCGCGGCGCACGATCGCGTCCCGGCCCAGCCGCTCGGTGAGTTCCGCGATCTCCTCGGTGGCGCGAGTGTCGACGCCGTAGAGGATGGCGTCGCGCAGGGGCCGGTCGTCCGCGGTGGTGGGCAGCACGCACGGGCCGATGCCGCTGACCGCGACCGCCGCGACCCGCCCCGGCGCGGCGGCGGTCAGCTCGCGCGCGATGCTCACGAACTCGTCCCACCACACGGCTTCCGGGTCGTGCTCGACCCAGCCGGGTCGCGGCCGGCTGACCCCGTGCGGTCGGGTCGCCGTGGCCAGCAGCCGGCCGGCCGGGTCGGTCAGCACGCCCTTGCTGCTGGCGGTGCCGACGTCGACGCCGAGCAGCAGCTCAGCGGCCATCGCCGGGGCCGATGTCGCAGGCGTGCAGGCGGATCTGCGGCAGGCCGGTGACCTCCAGGTCGCGTTCGCGGTCGATCCGGATGTCGGTGAGCTCCTGGAGGAACACCTCGCCCTGGCTCCAGATCGTGGCGCGGAAGACGTGACCGCCGCGGACCTGTCCGCCGGCCTCGGAGAACAGCGCGTGGCAGTGCGCCCACAGCTCCCCGTCGAGCGTGGTGACGTTGCCCTGCACGGAGAGGATCTCCATCGGTCGCTGGAGCACGACGGTGTCGATCTCGTCGGCGAACTCGTGCTCGCGGTGGATCGGCAGCTTGGTGATGTCGCGCGGGTTGCGCAGGTACACCTCCTCGATGGTGCCGATGACCGAGAGGATCACGGCCGTGTGGACGCCGTGGTCCCGGCACGCCTGCTCGATCGAGTCGGTCAGCTGCGCGCCGGGCTTGATGCTGGCCGCGATGACGCGGCCGTTGCGGGCGGCGCGGCTGACGAATGCCGGTGCGGTTTCGATGCTGCTGGTCACTTGACGCTCCCCATGGTCATGCCGGTCACGATGTGCCGTTGGGCGAACAGGGTCAGGATCAGGACCGGGACCATGATGATCGACGCGTACGCCATCATCGGCCCCCAGTCGAGGGACGCTTCGTGCACGAAGTTGAAGACGGCGACCGGCAGCGTGCGACTGTCCGAATCGGACAGGACCAGCGCCATCTTGAAGTCGTTCCAGGAGAAGATGAAGGCGAGGATGCCCGCGGTCAGCATGCCCGGCCGGGTCAGCGGCAGCGCGATCCGCCAGAACGTCTCCAGCTTGCCGCACCCGTCGACGGCGGCGGCGTCGAAGATCTCCTCCGGTAGGCCGGCGAAGAAGTTCACCATGATGAAGACCGTCAGCGGGAACGTGATGATGACGTGCGACAGGATCAGCGCGGGGTACGTGCCGACCATCCGGAGCGCGGTGAAGGCGACGAAGAACGGCACCAGGTACGCCACGCCGGGCAGCAGCCGGGCCGTCAGCAGCGACAGCGACAGCTTGTTCTGCCGGTACCGGGCGATGCTGTACGCCGCGGGAAGCCCGATCGCCAGCCCGAGCAGGCTCGAGCAGAACGCGACGATGAGGCTGTTGGTCATGTAGCTGCCGAACTCCGTGCGGGTGAACGCCGCCCGGTAGTTGTCCAGCGTGAAGTCGAAGTTGAGCCACTTCGGCGGGATCGAGTAGATGTCGACCTGCTGCTTGAACGAGGAGGTCAGCATCCAGAAGAAGACGAACGCGGCGGGCGCGAGCGCGACCGTGAGCAGCAGCCAGAAGCCGACCCGCCGGGCGATCTTGGTCAGGGTCATGGTCAGTGTCCCTCGCTGCGGGCCCGCAGGCGGGTGAAGACGATCGCGACGCCGAAGACGAGCAACGTCAGGAAGACGAGCAGCATCGAGCCGTACCCGAAGTGCAGGTAGGTGATGCCCTGCTTGAACGCGTACAGGTTGAGCGTCTCGGAGGCGTTCCCGGGGCCGCCGTCGGTGATCACCTTGATGATGTCGAACGTCTTGATGGCGTCGATGAGCCGGAAGAGCGCCGCGACCAGGATGACCGGCTTGAGCAGCGGCAGCGTGACGCTGAAGAACGTGCGCAGCTCGCTGGCGCCGTCGACCTTCGCCGCCTCGAACGGCTCCTGCGGCAGTGCCGCCAGGCCGGCCAGCACGATGAGCATCACCAGCGGCGTCCACATCCAGGTGTCGACGATGGCGAGCGCCGGGATGGCGAGCTTGGCGTCGCTGATCCACAGCAGGGTCGGACCGCCGATCGCCTGGACCATGTAGTTGAGTACGCCGATCGTCGGGTCGTACATCATCTTCCAGACCAGGGCGACCGCCGCGGGCGTCGCGATCATCGGGAACATGAAGAACGTGCGGGCGATGCCCCGGCCCGGGAACTTGCGGTGGAACAGCAGCGCCGCGCCGACGCCGAGCACGACCTGGAGGCCGACCGAGAGGACGACGAAGTAGACCGTCCGCCAGATGCTGCCCCAGAAGAGCTCGTCGGACAGTGCCCGGGTCAGGTTGTCCAGGCCGAGGAACTCCGGCGGGCGCAGGCCACCGGACCACTCGTGGAAGCTCAGGTAGATGGTGTACCCGACGGGGAACGCCAGCATCGCCACCACGACGATCAGCGCCGGCGCCGGCAGGATGTAGCGGTCGTACTTGTCCAGCACGTCGAGCAGCCGGCGGCGCGGCGCCGGCGCGTCCGCGGGCGGGGTGGCCCGCTGCTGCGGTGGGTCCTTCACGAGCTGGCCCATCGTTCTCCTTCCGGCTCCGCGGCCGGCGCGGCGGTGGTCACCGCGCCGGCCGGAGCGGCTCAGCGCATCGCGTCGAGCAGGCCCTGGAGCTTGCCGTTCTGCTGGTCGGCGGTCGCCTTGAGCGCGTCGCCGGTCTGGCCCTCAAGGCCCTTGTTGGCGACGGTGCCGGCGATCTCGCGAGCCTCCACGCCGGGCGCGACCGGCGGGTTCATCTGGGCTCGCGCGTTCTGCGTGCTCTCGAGTACGACCTTGCTGAACTCGGGCGTCTTGTCGTTGCCGGTGAACTCCGGCGACTCCCACGCCGACGCGCGGGGGCTCGGCCAGCCGGTCTTCTTCAGGTCGGTGTTCATCTGCTTGCTGGTCGCCCACTGGATGAAGTACCAGGCGGCGTCACGCTTCTCCGAGAACGGGTTGATGCCGTACCCCCAGCCGCCGATGAACGGGGCCGGGTCGCAGTCGCCGCGCGGCACGCTGGTGTAGCCCACCTTGCCGGCGACCTTCGACTTCGACGGGTCCTCCAGGTCCTTGACGAACAGGTTCACGTCGAGGAAGGCGAAGACGTTGCCCTGGGCGAACTGCTGCGACGGCACCGGCCAGTCGAAGCCGGCGATGCCGGGCGGCCCGTACTTCTTGCCGAGCTGGCCGTACACCTCGTACGCCTTCAGCGCCTCGGGCGTGTTGATGGCCGCCTTGCCGTCCTTGACCCACTGGCCGCAGTGCGCGTACAGGAACGACGAGAACGGCGTGGTGGTCTGGTACGGGATGCCGCGCAGCGCGAAGCCGTACAGCCGGTTGCCCGGGTCGTGGATCTTCGCGGCCGCCGCGTCCCACTCGGCGAACGTGGTCGGCACCGGGATGTTCGCCTGCTCCAGCAGGTCCTTGCGGTAGTAGACCAGGTCGGTCTGCATCTCCCAGAGGACCGTGACGGTCTGGTCCTCGACCGTCATCGCCTTGCGGACGCCGGGACGGAAGTCGTCGATGTCGTACTCGGGGTTGGTGACGCCCGGGTTCGACAGGTACGGGTCGAGGTTGGTGTACCAGCCGTTCTTGGCGAACTGCGGGCCGTCGACCTCGGGGAAGGTCGCCATCACGTCGAAGTCCGCGGCCCGGGAGGTGAGCCGCACCGGCAGGTTCTGCCGGTAGCTGGTCACGTCCGCCGCCTCGATGTCGACGGTGATGCCGGTCAGCTCCTGGAACCCGGGCAGGCCCGCGCGCAGGCTCTCGACCTGGCCGGTGTCCGCGACGTACACCTTGACCGACTGGCCGGAGTAACGCTTCCAGTCGAAGGTGTCGCCGGTGTACTCGGGGCCCTGTTCGCCGGTACCACCGCTGCCGCAGGCGGTGACGGTGAGGATCGTGGCGAGGGCGGCTACGGGTATCAACGAGCGTTTCATTGGCTTCATGGCGTTGCTCCCGGTGGGGCTATGTGGGTTGCGCGATCACGGTGCAGGGGACCTCGCCCACGCCTTGGACGTTCAGCGGGGCGAGGGTGAGCCGGATCCGGCGCCCGGCGAGGGCGCCGCATCCGACCAGGCCGGCGACGGTCCAGACCGACGAGGTCAGGGCCACGGTCGCGGCCCAGTCGTCGCGGACACTGTCCGGCCGGTAGTGGGCGAGGTAGGTCGTCGCGGCGTCCGACGGAAACACCGGGCGCAGCCAGGGCTTGAGCGTGGTCCACTCGTCCCGGGCGTGCGCCGGCCGGTCGAGGTACACGCAGTCGGTGAGCACCAGGTCGGTGCCGTTGCGCGTGAGCAGCTCCGCCAGGGTGGTGGCCGCCTCGACGGTCAGGTACGGGCTGTCCAGGTAGTAGTCGTCGTCGGTGAACCGCGCCGGGTCGTCGCCCCAGCCGGTGGCGAGCACCACCGCGTCGCCGGCCCTCAGGTCCGCCGCGTCGAGGGCGGCGCGGATGGCGTCGGCGCCGATTTCGCGGCCCGGGGTCTCGCCGGCCGGGATCGCGACGACCACCGCGTCGCGGTTGACGAGCTGCTCGGGCCGGAGCTTGTCGACGGTGGCGCCGTCGGGGTCGCTCAGCCCCGGGCCGATCATCCGGGTGGCGGCGCCGCTGCCCATGGTGATGTGGAAGAGGTTCGCGCCGTTGTAGGTCAGCGTCGCGATGTCCTCGGTCCGGTACGGCGCCTCCCACGGGTAGTGGCTGCCGGCCGGCGACTCGGTGGTGATCGGACGGGTCAGGTTGATCGTGGTCCGGCTCATCGGGCCGCCTCCTCGTCGTCGATCGCCAGTACGGTGCACGGCGCGCCCTCGGCGCCGGCCAGGAAGAGCGGCAGCACCGTGACCCGGACCCGCTTGCCGCGCAGCGCCCCGCAGTTGGCGAGCGCGGCGACCGGCGACATCGCGCCGTGCAGCACCACCGAGGAGGCCCAGTCCGGCGCGCCGCCGCCGGCGCCGCGGGCCGGCGTGTAGTGGCGCATGTAGATACGCGCCTGCTGGGAGGGGAACGGCGGCCGGTCCCAGGGCGCCCGCGAGGCCCACTCCGGAAACATGTACGCCTCGCCGGTGTTGCCGATGTACGCGCAGTCGGTGAGCATCAGGTCGCTGCCGCGCTCGGTCATCACCTCGGCGAGGCGCCGCGCGCCGTCGAGGGCGAAGTGCGGCGTGGTGCTCGCGTACTCGTCGCCGAGCGTGCGGTATCGCTCCTCGTCGCCCCAGCCGGTGCGCAGCAGCACGGCGTCGCCGTCGCGGTAGTCCGGGTCCTTGGCGAGCGTGCGGTCGATGTCGTCGGCGGTGATCTCCCCGCCGGCGCCCTTCGGCACGTCGATGACGACGGTCTCGCGGTTGACCAGCGTGCTGTAGTCCAGCTCGTGGATGCGCGGCGCGTCGTCGTCGTAGCAGGCGCCGAGCATGAGCCGCGTGCCGGCCTCGCTGTGGAAGCTCATCCGATGCGTCGCCAGGCCGTGCCGCTCGTGGGTCAGCGCCGGCGTGAGCTGAAACGGCGAGTCCCAGGCCCAGACGTTGCCGACCGGCATGAACGGATACAGCGGCAGGGTCAGGTTGATCGTTGTCATCGCGGTGCGCCTCCATCGGAACTGGGGAAACACAGCCGGGGCTGGGCGGCGGCCCAACGCCGGCGCTGGTCGGCCATCACGCCGCCGACCAGGTACACGTGCGCGATGACCTGCTCCGAGATCGCCTCGGCATCGCCACCGCGCACCACGTCGAGCAGCACGCGGTGCGGCTCGGCGATGTCTTCCAGGCCGAGCGTGGGACCGACCATGTTGAGCCACATCCGGAACAGCACGTGCTGCTCGTCCCACGCCTTCATGACCCGGGGGAGACCGCACGGCTCGCAGAGGGCCCGGTGGAACCGGTAGTCGAGGTCGGCGATGCGGCGCGTGTCGCCGGCGACCGAGGCTTCGTGCATCTGCCCGATGAGGTCTTCGAGCTCGGCGATGGTCGCCGCCTCCAGGCGTGGCGACGCCTGCTGGTACGCGAGCGTCTCCAGCACCGTGCGGATCATGTGCAGCTCGTGCACGTCGTCTTCGGTCAGTTGGACGACCCGGGTCGAGCGAGCCGACTCGTCGACCAGCAGCCCGTCCCGCTTGAGCAGCCAGATCGCCTCGCGGAGCGGGGCCCGGCTCACGCCGAGCTGCTTCGCGACCGCGTCTTCGACGATGCGCGTGCCCGGCGGCAGCGTGCCGTCGAGGATCGCGCTGCGCAGCACGTCGTACGTCGACGCGCTCAACGCGACCTTCGGCGGGACGCGCAGGCCGGTCATGGCCGACACCCCTTCGGCTGATCTCACCACTCCGTGACCTTCCCTCAAGCTATCGTCGACGATACCCGGCGCTATCGTCGACGGTATCCGGTAGACGGAAACGTACGTGTAACAAGATTCGATTGTCAAGGGGTGGCTTGAACTGGGAAAACTACGCTACGTAAATGATGCGGAGGCGTGATGTAGCTCAGTCGGCACACATGATCGTCACAGTTCGCCCTGCCAGCCTCGCTACATAGGGTGACGGCGCGATGGGCAAGGTCGCCGCGCAGCTGCGCCCCGGCCGGATCGGCATGCGACCCCACCTCGGCTGCCGTGGCGCGGAGAAAGGTGCGGCGGCTCCGGGACGCCGGCATCACCATCCCGGTCGACTACACGTACACCGACAGTGCCGTCGACCTGCCGCTGCTGCACGCCGCCACACACCGATTCCTCATCGAGCCCTCCGCCCGCGACCTGAGCCGCATCCAGGCGGCACTCCCCGACGGCACGACGATCCTGCGCGCGGGCGTGTGACGCGTACACCGTCCGGTGTATGCCGTCGTCCCGCAGAGTCGAGGAGGGTGACGGCGGCGAGACGACGCGGAGGGGCGGGGCGCGTTCCTAGCGTCGTCCGCCATGGACCTGATGCAGACGCGCACCACCAGAATCCTGGCCGGGCTCGCCGCCGCTCCCATCGCCATAGCCCTGGCCGACCTTGCCAACCCCCAGTGGAGCTGGGTCGAGGTGATGGGCAGCCACTTCGTCAACGGCCGGGCCGGCTGGCTCATCACGATCGCCGGTGTGGCGGCCGCGACCGCCTCGGCGAGCCTGATCGCGCCGGCCGCCGCGTACACGCGTGGGCACCGGGCCGGCCTCTGGCTGATCGGTGTCTGGGCCGTCGGGATGCTGATCGCGGGCCTCGTGCCCGCCGACCCGCCCGGGCAGTGGGACGACCCGAGCGCCGCGAACCTCGTACACGGACTCGGCGGGCTCGCCGCCTTCCTCGCGCTGCCGGCCGCGGCGCTGCTGCTCACCCGGACCTGGCTGCGCGACGAACGGTGGCGGCGGGCGCACCGCCCGCTCGCGGTCGCGGCCGCCACGACCGTGGTGACGCTGTGCGCGTTCGCGGTCGCCTGGGTCGATGTCATCGACGGCCCGCAGCTCGGCGTCGGGCCGTACCCGAGCGTCGTCGGGCTGCTCGAACGGGTCATGATCTGGTCCTATGCCGGGTGGCTCGCCGTGGTGGCGGTCGCCCTGCACCGGATGCGTCCAGAGGAGGGCTGACGGCGATGCGATGGCGGACGACAGCGTTCGCCGCCGCGGTCACCCTGGTCGGGATACCGGCCGGAGTGGCAGTCGGCGGCGGCACGGTCACCGCGGCCGGGGTCGGTGCGCTCGCGCCGGCGCTCGCGGTCGCGGTGCTGCTCGCCCGGCGGTGGCCCCTCGCCGCACTGCTGGTCTCCTGGGCCACGGTGGTCGCACACCGTACCGCCGGGCTCGTCGAGGTGGGCTGGGTCTGGCCGGCGTCGGCGGCCTTCGCGCTCGCCGTCGTGGCCGGGCGGGCGGGCTGGGCGTACCTCGTCGGGGCGGTCGGGGTCGCGTTCGCCGCGAACTGGGAGTGGAGCGTCGCCGGACACCAGCCCGAGTGGGTCGCCGCGCACGTCGGAGTGGAGGCGTTGTGGCTCGCCGTGGTGCTCGCCGGCGCCACCGCGTACCGGGACCGGCGGCGCTGGCAGGAGGAGGCCGCGGCGCGCCTGCGGCAGGCGGAGCACGAGCGGGAGGTGGATTCCGCCCGCCGCCGCGCCGAGGAGCGGGTACGCGTCGCCCGCGAGGTGCACGACGTCGTCGCGCACACGCTGGCCGCGGTCGGCGTCCACCTCAACGTCGCGCTGGACACGATCGAGACCGAGCCGGCGGAGGCGAGGGCCGCGCTGCGCCTGGCCCAGGACGTGCGGGGCGCCGCGATGGCCGACCTGAAGAGCCTGGTCGGGGTGCTGCGGGACGGCACCGCGCCGGTCGCCGGCCTCGACGGCATCGACGATCTCGTGCGGCGGTCGGGGCTGGCGGTCACGCTCGACGAGACGGGCGACCGGGGCGGCGTACCGGCGCCGGCGTCGCGCGCCGCGTACCGGATCGTGCAGGAGGCCCTGACCAACAGCGTGCGGCACGGGGCGGCGACCCGCGCGGACGTCGTGCTCCGGTACGGCCCGCGCGAGCTGACCGTCGCGGTGACCGACAACGGCGCCGCCGCCGGCGATGCGGTCCGCGGCGGCGAGGGGCACGGCATCCTCGGGATGCGGGAGCGGGTCGCCGCGCTCGGCGGCACGCTCACCGCCGGCCCGGCCTACGGCGGCGGGTTCACGGTCCGCGCGACGATACCGACGGAGGTGTGACGTGGCCGTCACCGTACTGCTCGCCGACGACCAGCACCTGGTGCGGGCCGGGTTCCGCAGCCTGCTGCGGCGCGACCGGGACATCGCGGTCGTCGGCGAGGCGTCCACCGGCGACGAGGCCGTCCGCGCCGCACGCGCGCTGCGGCCGGACGTCGTACTCATGGACATCCGCATGCCCGGCCTCGACGGCATCGCGGCCACCGCGCGGATCGTCGCGGACGCGGCGCTGCCCGGCTGCCGGGTCGTCATCCTCACGACCTTCGAGACCGACGAGTACGTCTTCGCCGCGCTCGCCGCCGGCGCGAGCGGCTTCCTCACCAAGGAGGTCGACCCGGAGGGCCTGCGTCGCGCGGTGCACGTGGTGGCGGCCGGCGAGGCTCTGCTGTCGCCGAGCGTCACGCGGCGGGTCATCGAGGAGTTCGCCCACCGGCCCGTCCCGGCCGGTGACGACGGGCGCCGGCTTGCCGTGCTCACCGAGCGGGAGCGGGAGGTCGTCCGCCTGGTCGCCACCGGTCTCGGCAACGACGACATCGCCCGCCGCCTGGTGATCAGCCCGCTCACCGCCAAGACCCACGTCACCCGCGCCATCGCCAAGCTCGGCGTGCGCGACCGGGTCCAGCTGGTGATCCTCGCCTACGAGACCGGCCTGGTGCGGCCCAACGAGCCTCGCTAGCCCGCGCCGGCCGGCGGCTCCGCCGCAGGCGGCTCCGCCGCAGGCGGCTCCTTCTCCGGCGGGTCGGCCGCTGGTGGTTCGCCGGGCGCGGGCGGCGTGGGGGCGGTGACCGGCAGGATGAGAGCGCTGACCGGGACCAGGGCGTAGCCCGGTGGCACCGGGTAGACGGACGGGTACACCGGTGTCTGGAGTGGCGGTGGCTGCTCCGGCCGGTAGTAGCGGTTCGACGGCGGCACCAGCAGGAGGACGGCGATGGCGACCGCCATCGCGATCGCGGCGAAGATGAGGATGGGGATGAGGATCGCCAGCCCGGAGGTGGGGCCGGCTGACTCGAGTTCGTAGAGCTTGTCGTAGAAGGGCGAATCCCCGGGCAGGAACTCCTCCTGCTCCAACTCCTCCGGCTCCAGGGCCAGCAGCGGGACCATCGCCAGTGTCCCCGCGCCGCCGGCTACGCCGCAGCACAGCAGCGGGAAGCCCGCGCCGACGCAGGTCAGGATGCGTGCCACGTTGCTGCCGGAGCGGACCGGCAGGGCCGTCGCCGCGAACAGGGCCAGCAGGGCGATCGCCGGCAGTCCGGTCATCACGGCCCATTCCACATTGAACGCTCGTTCCATGCTGACCTCGTCCGGGTCGGCATTGGTCAGCTCCGCGGCCCGGTCGATGAGGCCGCTGTAGGCGACCGCGTCCACCACCATCAGCACGGCGAGCACCAGCAGCACGGCGACCAGGCCAAGCTGAAGACGGAACGCCACGGTCACGGTGGCCGGACGAGGCCGCGCGGCCGGCGGCGGACTCTCAGCGGGGATGATCACGGCCGGACAGTACCGGTCCCGTGACCGCCTGTCGTCAGCTCTACGGCCGAGGTGCCCTCACGTATCCTCCCGGGGCAACCAACCGCGAGTCTGACGAACCACGGCCGCTGGCCGGAGTGCCGCGGCGCGGCCTCGGCACCAGCTTCGCCCGAATCCGGGCGGCGGGAGCCGGCCGCGAGGCGGCGTGAGACCATCGCGCAATGGATTCTGGGCGGACGGCTGGGCAGCCCTCGGGAGGTCGCGCGGGTCCGGCGGCGCCGGACTTCGACCGGCTGCTGGCCGACGGGTACGCGCACGACGCCAGCTACCTGCGGCCCGGCTGCGTGGCGACCGCGCGGGTCGTGCCCGGTGACCGGCTGCGGCTCCCGACCGGCCGGCTGGTGGCCGCCGAGCCGTTGGCGAACGGCTACCCGTTCACCCAGACCGTCCCGCCCGGCGACTACCCGGTCGAGGTCGTGCTGGCGCAGTACACCGACCAGGGCCAGCCACGCGGCGCCGTCTCCTTCACCGAGGTGGCCGCCGCCCGCGTGGTCGTGCGCCCCGAGCCGGCACACACCTGGCGCCTGGCCCTGCACGACGGCCAGGACGCCGCGGACCTGGCCGAGGGGGAGATCTTCGGCTACCCGGTCGACGGCGGCACCGGCTCGTTCGGCTCGGTCGAGGTGTTCCAGGCGCTGGTGGACGACGACGAGGCCCGCGACGACCTGATCGCCGACGCCTCCTTCGACCGCGACGAGCCATCCGTGACCTACACGCACGAGGAGACCGGCACCAACCTGGTCATGTTCACCTCCGGCGGCGGCGACGGCGTCTATCCCACGTGGGTCGGCTACACCGCCGGCGGCGAGGTGACCTGCTTTCTCACCGACTTCGGCGTGCTCACCTGACCGATGGACCTTCTCGTGGTGGGCGGCAGCGGCTTTCTCGGACTCGAGATCACCCGCCAGGCGCGGTGCCCGCGAGTTCCTCGCACGCACGGGCGAGGTGACCGTTGAGCGGTGACCCGACACCGGTGCTGTGGGTCTGCGGCCCGCCGGGGGTCGGCAAGACCACGGTCGCCTGGGAGGTCTACGCCGGACTGGCGGCCGCCGGCGTCGAGGTCGGCTACGTCGACATCGACCAGTTGGGCATGTGCTATCCCGAGCCGGCGGGGGATCCGGGACGCTCCCGCCTGGCGGCGGCGAACCTCGGCGCGGTGGTGGCCGGCTACCGTGCGGCGGGCGCCCGTGCCGCCGTCGTGTCCGGTGTGGTCGATCCGGCCCGCGAGGCACACGCCGATCCGATCCCGGGCATCGCGTTGACCACGTGCCGGCTGCGCGCGAGCGCCGACGACCTGGCCCGGCGGCTCGTCGCCCGCCAGGGCCACCGCGACACCGTCGCCCAGGCGCTGGCCGAGGCCGAAGCCCTGGACGCCAACGACATCGGCGACGTGTGCGTCGAAACCAGCGGCCTGCCGGTCGACCAGGTCGTCCGCCTGGTGCGGGAGCGCACCGCCGGCTGGATCGCCAAGACCGCACCGGCGCCGGATGGCGGAGCGGCCCCGCCGCGAACTTCGGCCGGCGCCGCCGGTGGCCCGATCCTCTGGCTGTGCGGCGCGACCGGCGTCGGGAAGTCCGCCGCCGGCTTCGACCTCTACCTGCGGCACGTGCTGGGCCGGCAAATCCCCGGCGCCTTCGTCGACCTCGACCAGATCGGCTTCTACGGCAGCCGAGTCGACCACGAAATGCGCGCCGGAATCCTGGCGGCCATGTGGCGAACCTTCCGCGCCGCAGGGGCCCGGTGCCTCACCATGGTCGGCCCCGCCGAGGACGCCGCGGCGATCACGGTGTACGCCCGGGCGCTGCCGGCCGCGACCCTCACGGTGTGCCGGCTGCACGCCGGACGTGACGAGCTGACCCGCCGCGTCATGCTCCGTGGCCGGGGCGGCGCCTGGGCACAGCCGGGCGATCCGCTCAGAGGGCGGCCCGCCGAGCGCCTGTCGGCCGCCGCGGACCAGGCCGCGGCCGAGGCCGAGATCCTGGAACGTGCGGCGGTCGGCGGCGTACGCGTCGACACCGACCGGCGTACCGTCGCGGAGGTCGCCGACGCGATCGTCGCCGAGACAGGCTGGCCGAACGCGGCCGGCGGTGACACACACCGGCCACCGAGCCACTGACGCGGCGGGCGTCAGCGTCCGGCTACGACGGTCGAGCCCCAGCGAGCGTGGCACCGAGGGCGTCGCGGGCGTGCACGTGCGCGGTGGCGAGGGCGTCCGCGGCGGTGGTGAGGATGTGCGGTTGGACGACGTGCGGGCGGTGGCGCGCCGGTACGCGCCGGTTCGGTTTGGGGTCACGGGGACAGCTCCAGATGGGGATTGCGGGACGCGACCTCGGGCCGGCATTGTGAGAGCGTTCTCACGCTTCTAGCTGGTTGTGAAGATGACTATCAATACGCAGAAATCGGGTCTGTAAAAGGCAATGTGGTTAACTGAGCCATTCGGATACTGGATTGGTGGAGTCGGATCTGAGAGCGCTCTCAGGCTCGCGTGGTCCCCGGCCGCGCACCCGCTGGGCCCGCGCGCGAGGGTCGAGGCGGGCCGCGTCGGGACGCTGAGCGACCAAACAGGAACGCCGCGCATTTTCCCGCGCCTCGGGGCGGCGGCTCGGCCCACCGTCCACAAGGGCCGAAGCTCGCCGGCGTGACCTGCGGAAAGAGCGGGAAGGCGCGGATGTCCATCCAGGCGGTCTACATTCGATACCCCGCGGGCGTTCGGGGGCCGGCCGAAGCGGCTAGGCTGCGTGCGCGATCGACGCCGAGCAAAGGGTGGAAGGATGCGGCGTGACTGACAACTCCTCAGGGGTGGCCGGCGAGAGGCCCAAGATCGATTCGAGTGTCGCGCACTCGGCCCGGGTCTGGGACTACTGGCTCGGCGGCAAGGACAACTACGCCGCCGATCGGGAGGCCGGTGACCAGATCCGGCTCGTCCTGTCGGACGTGGTGGAGGCCGCCCGCGTCGACCGTGCCTTCCTGATCCGCGCGGTCCGCTATCTCGTCGCCGAGGCCGGGATCCGCCAGTTCCTCGACATCGGCACCGGCCTGCCCACCGCCAACAACACGCACGAGGTGGCCCAGTCGGTGGCGCCCGACTGCCGCATCGTCTACGTCGACAACGACCCCATCGTGCTGGCGCACGCCCGTGCCCTGCTGGTGGGCAGCACGCTCGGCGCGACCGACTACATCGACGCCGACGTGCACGACCCTGACGCGATCCTCCGGGCCGCCGCCCGGACGCTCGACTTCAGCCAGCCGATCGCGATCATGATGTTGGGCGTCATGCAGTTCGTCATGGACGACGAGGCGGCTCAGACGATCGTCAAGCGGCTTGTCGACGCGGTGCCGTCCGGCAGCTACCTGGCGATCGCCCATCCGATCAGCGGGGTCAGCGCGCCGCTGGACGAGGCCGTGCGCCTGTGGAACGCGACCGGCTCCGCGCCCCAGACGCTGCGTGCGCCCGACCTGGTGGCACGGTTCTTCGACGGCTTGGAGCTGCTCGATCCCGGCGTGGTGCCGTGTCCACAGTGGCGGCCCGACCCGCACGAGGCCGACGCCGACCGCGACGTCGCCCCGTGGCGGGTCTCGGCCCTCGGCCGCAAGCCCTAGACGATCTATTCCAACGGAATAGATTTGGGCTGCCGCGATACTCGTCGTGGTCCGCACTGCTTTAGGCGTCCGCTGTCCGGACGCGGGGCCGTTTCCATCCGGAAGCAGGTCAATCCCAACCTCGACGCGCTCCCGGCTCGGGCCGCTGTGCGTCCGTGGCGATTTCTTGACCCCAAAGAGCCTGTTGCAAAATCGTCAGATTCGCGCGAACTGAGGGTCGCGCTAACCCTCGCTGGCCGCCGTTCGACGGCCAGCGACCGATACAGCCGTGTTCTTCTCGACACTCACTGTGATCGAGCAATTTTGCAACAGGCTCCACAGGGGCAACTTTTCGCCACGGACGGACCCGACCTCATGGTCTGGAGTGCCGGCCGCCGACCTGGCACCTCGCCTACAGGCAAAACCTGCGCGGGTCCGCCTCGGCGAGCACCTGCCCCGGTGGGAAGCGCTCAGGAGCCGCGACCGTACGCCTGCCGAGGATCGGGAGATCGCCGTGCTGCAATGGTCGGCCGACTTCGCTGACCACGACCGGGCGCTTCCGCTCGCCGAACAGCAGGCCACGCCGTGGCTGGGCATCAACCACGACTGCAACGCCGCGCTGAACGCGGAGGCAAAACGCTACGTGGCCGGTGCCGAGCTGGCCGGCAGTGCCGAACGCTGGACATCCCCACGCTCATCGTGCACGGCGACCACGACATCCGCCCCGCCTGGGCGGTCGACTCGCTGCACCACGCGCTGCCGCGCGGCGAGCGCGTCACGCTGGCAAACGCCGGGCACGTGCCGTGGGTGGAGGCGGCCGACCAGTTTCGCGAGGCCGTCACCACGTTTCTGCGGGTGAACACCGCGCGCAACGACCCGCCGCCCAGACCCTGAGCGACCCCGAAAGGTCAGGTCTCAGGCCGCCGACCCGGCGGGCGCGCCCAGCTTGGGCTTGGACATCGCCAGGCAGAGGGGTGCGCAGAGTGCCACCACCACCGCCGCGACGGTCGCGGACGCGGTGATCGCCGAGCGGTAGTCGCCGCCGCCGAGCTGGCCGAAGAACGTCGCGGCCAGCAGGGCGACGCCGAGCCCGCCGGCGAACTGCTGGCCGGTGGTGATGATCCCGGACGCCGAGGCGGCGTGGTGGGCGGGCACCTCGGCCATGTAGAGCGTGGTCAGGGCCGGCATGGTGAGGTTGACGCCGGCGCCGATCAGCGCCAGTCCGGGCAGGATCGCCCAGGCGCTGACGTCGGGCGTGCCGAGGGCGGCCGGGATCAACGCGGCGACGCCGGCCGCGATGACCAGGCAGCCGAGGCCGACGGTGAGCCGGCCGAGGCGCAGCGTGAGGCGGCCCATGAAGGGGGCGATCGGCAGCGACCCGATCGGTATCGCGACCGTCACGAGGCCGGCCAGCAGCGGCGAGAAGCCCAGGCCGTCCTGCATCCACAGGGCAAGTACGAGCAGCAGCCCACTGAACGCGCCGAACGCGACCAGCTGGATCACCAGCGCGGCGCCGACCGTGCGGACGCGGAGCAGGTCGAGCGGGAGCAGAGCCGACGACGACGGTGCCGCTGACTCCCCGGTCCGCTCGGGCCGGCCGCGCCCGTGCTCGGCGAGTGCGAGCAGCACGACCGCCGCCACGCCGCCGGCCATGCAGGGCCAGGTCCACCACGGCCAGCCGAGCCGGGTCCCCTCCAGCAGTGGCGCGATGATCGCGACCAGCCCGACGGTGAGGACCAGCGCGGCCAGCGGCTTGGGGCGTGCCGCGCCCGGTGCCCGCGTCTCGGGTACCCACGCGGCGCCGAGCGCGGCGATCGCCACCGCGACCGGGACCAGGACCACGAAGATCGAGCGCCAGCCCAGACCCGCCAGGTCGGCGCTGACGAGTACGCCGCCGAGCAGCAGCCCGAGCGCTTGGGAGAGGCCGGAGACGATGCCCAGCACGCCGAAGACGGCGGCACGTTCGCGGGCGTCGAAGATGGTGTACACCGTGCTCAACACCTGCGGCGCGATCCCGGCCGCGGCGATGCCCTGCACGATCCGGGCGCCGATCAGCGTGCCGGTGCCGGGGGCGACCGCGCAGGCCAGGCTGGCCAGGGCGAAGAGCGCGACCGAGGCGAGAAAGACCCGCTTGCGGCCGATCTGATCGCCGAGCCGGGCCGCGGTGATCAGGCTGACCGCGAACGCGAGCAGGTAGCCGGCCGAGATCCACTCCAGCTCGGCCGGGCCGGCGTCGAGGGCGCGACCCATGGTGGGCAGCGCGACGTTCACGATGGTCACGCTGACCAGGTCGACCATGAAGGCCGCCAGGAGGACGGCGACCGCGAGCCACCGCCGCGGATAGGGCGGTGGCGGTGCTGGCCCGTCGGCGCGGACCGGCGGGTTGGGAGACGTGCCGGTCGCCTTGGCGGTCATACGCTCACCTCTCGTGGCCGTAGAATCTCGGTGGAACGACAAGAGCTGACATGCAACTTGTCGTCGCACCGGTTATGTCGGTCTAGCGACATAGTCGGTGCGACGACAGTTTAGGGAGGGGGATCCACGATGGCAACCGAGGGGGCGTCCCCACGCGTGCCCGGCGAGCTCGAACGCGCCCTCCGGCGGACCGTCGCGGCCACGACCCGGACCGACCACGCCGCCGCCGCGCGGGCCGGGCTCACCCTCAGCACCTGCTACGGGCAGGTGCTCGACCTGCTGCTCCTGCACGGACCGCTCTCACCGAGCCAGCTCTCCAAGCTCAGCGGCATCACGTCGTCCGGCACGATGACCGGCTCCATCGACGCGCTGGAGCGGGCGGGCTACGTGCGCCGGGTCCGCTCGGTCACCGACCGGCGCAAGGTCGTCGTCGAGCTGGACGAGGAGCGGCTGCGGCGGGCCACCTCGGACCGGGCGCGCCGCATCGCCGCGCTGGTGCGCGACTACGACGAGGAGCAGAAGGCGACGATCGTCGACTTCCTCGATCGGCTCACCCGTGCCGAGTCCGCCGACCCGCCCGAGACCGGCGCCTCCTGACTTCGCCGCCGCCCTGAGCCGGCCGTCTCAGGGCACGCGCCCCCGCGGGGACGCGGTGGCGCTCAGCCGGACCGGCGCTGCCGGCCCGGGCCGGTGTCGGCCATCGCGGCGATCAGGTCTTCCCGGGCGCGGGCGACCCGGGACCGGATCGTGCCGACCGGGCAGTCACAGACCGCGGCGGCCTCGATGTACGAGAGCCCCAGCACCTGGGTCGCCACGAACGCCTCCCGCCGCTCGGGCGCCAGCGCGTCGAGCAGGTGCCGCAGCACCACGCCATCCTCGACCGCGAAACCACCGGCCGCGCGCGCCTCGGCGACCGCCTGCCAGTCGTCCAGCGCGGCGTGCCGCGGCCGGGCGGCGACCGTGCGGCGGTGGTCGACCACGACCCGCCGGGCGATCACGAACAGCCACGTGATGGCCGTGGAGCGGGCGGCGAAACCGGGCAGGCTGCGCAGCGCCCGCACGTACGTCTCCTGGGTCAGGTCGTCGGCCTCGCCCGGCCCGGCCAGGTGCGCGACGAACCGCCACACCTGCTGCTGCGTGGCGCGCACGAACTCGGCCGCCGCGGCCTGGTCGCCCTGGCCGGCGGCGAGCGCCAACTCGGTCGTCCGCGTCTCGTCGTGCACGTCGCCTCCCCCGGAACGCCTCGACAGGTAGTCGGCCGGCACGCCCGCCTGGTTCCCGGGCATTTTGAGAAATCGGCCGGAACCAATGGGCGCCGCTGCCCGACTACCTCCCTGGCGCGTGCCGACCTCGCGACGCGGGCCGAGCAGGTCCTGGAGTACGAGGCCCACGGCACCGCCTGGGCCACCTGAACCCGACTGGAGGCCGTCCTTGTCGACGATCACCGACCCGCTCCCCGAGCCCGCCGCGGTCGCGGCGCCACCTCGGGCCGCGCCCGCCGGACGGCGGCGCTCGATCGGGCCACTGGTGCTGCGGCTGCACTTCTACGCCGGCGTACTGGTCGCGCCCTTCCTGGTCGTCGCCGCGCTGACCGGGCTCGCCTTCGTCTTCACCCCGCAGCTCGACCGCATCGTCTACGCCCACGAGCTGAGCGTCGAACCGGGCGACGCGCCCGCCCGCCCGCTCGCCGAGCAGGTCGCCGCCGCCCGCGCCGCCCACCCCACCGGCGACCTCGCCTCGGTCTTCCCGGCGGTGGAGGCGACCGACACCACGCGCGTGGTCTTCTCGGTGCCAGAGCTGGGGGAGAAGCAGCACACCGTGTACGTGGACCCGTACACGAACGAGGTGCGCGGCACGCTGGTCACCTGGTTCGGCGAGACGCCGCTGATGACCTGGCTGGACGACCTGCACCGCAACCTGCACCTGGGCGTGGTCGGGCGGCACTACTCGGAGCTGGCGGCGAGCTGGCTGTGGGTCGTCGTCCTCGGTGGACTGTTCCTGTGGCTGCGTCGACAGTGGACCGGTCGGCGCAAGCTGCGCCGCACCGTGCTGCCCGACCTGTCGGCGAAGGTGGGGGTGCGCCGCACCCGTGGCTGGCACGCGGCCACCGGCGTCTGGCTCGCCGTCGGCCTGCTCGCCCTCTCCGCTACCGGACTGACCTGGTCGCGCTACGCCGGTGCCAGCTTCGACGTCGTTCAGGACGGCTTCAACGCGCACAATCCGGTGCTGGAGACGGCGTTGCCCGGCGGCGCCGAGCCATCCGGCGGGGCCGAGGGCGGCGGCCACCACGGCGGCACCGCGAGCGGCGGTGGCGGCGTCGATCCGTCCGATGTGGAACGCGTCGCGCTCGCCGCCCGCGCGGCCGGCCTGGACGGCGTCATCGAGGTCACGCCCGCCGGCGAGCCGGGCACGGCGTGGGTCGTGGCGCAGGACGACCCGAGCTGGCCGACCGGCTGGGACCGCGTCGCCGTCGACCCGGACACCGGCGAGGTGGTGGCGCGCAGCGACTTCGCCGACTGGCCGCTGCTGGCCCAACTCTCCAAGCTGGGCGTCGCGTTCCACATGGGATTCCTGTTCGGCGTCGTCAACCAGATCCTGCTCGCCGCCCTCGCCGTCGGGCTGCTCTGCGTGATCGTGTGGGGCTACCGGATGTGGTGGCAGCGCCGACCGACCCGCGCCGACCGCGCCGCGCCGCTCGGTGCCCCGCCGCCCCGGGGCGCGTGGCGGCAGATCCATCCGGTGACCGCCATAGCCGTGCTCGTCGTGGCGGTCGCGGTCGGCTGGGCGCTGCCGCTGCTCGGCGTGACGCTCGCCGCGTTCCTCCTCTTCGACCTCGCGCTCGGCGGGGTCCACCGCTGGCGGGCCCGGCGCGCGGTGCCCACCTCACCCGCGCCTTCCGGGGGCTGAGCCGGCGGCGCCGGGCGCTTCCGCGTGGGGAAGCGCCCGGCGCACCTCGGGCCGGGCCGCCGTCCTCAGAAGTCCTCGTCGAACCCCACCGTCCCGGAGACCCCCACCTGGTACGCGGAGACCCGGCGCTCGAAGAAGTTGGAGAGCTCCTGCACGTCCTGCAACTCCATGAACGCGAACGGGTTCGCCGCGCCGTACCGGGGCGGGAGGCCGAGCTGGGCGAGCCGCCGGTCGGCGACGTGCTCCAGATACGCGCGCATGTCGGCCAGCGACAGGCCCGGCACGCCCTGCCCGAGCAGGTCCTCGGCGAACTGCGCCTCGCACTCCACCGCCTCGGCGAGCATGTCGCCCACCTGCGCCGCCATCGCGTCGTCGAAGAGGTCCGGCTCCTCCCGGCGGACGGTCTCCACCACGTCGAACGCGAACGCCATGTGCATCGACTCGTCGCGGAAGACCCAGTTGGTACCGGACGCGAGCCCGTGCAGCAGCCCGCGTGAGCGCAGGAAGTACACGTACGCGAAGGCGCCGTAGAAGAAGAGTCCCTCGATGCACGCGGCGAAGCAGATGAGGTTGAGCAGGAACGCCCGCCGTTCGTCCCGTGTGGACAGTCGGCGCAGCTCGAAGACCGAGTCGATCCACCGGAAGCAGAACTCGGCCTTGCGTCGGATCGACGGGATGTTCTCGATGGCGGCGAACGCCTCGTACCGCTCCTTCTCGTCCGGCACGTACGTGTCCAGCAGGTTGAGGTAGAACTGCACGTGCACCGCCTCCTCGAAGAGCTGGCGCGACAGGTACAGCCGGCCCTCCGGGGAGTTGACGTGCTGGTAGAGGTTGAGCACCAGGTTGTTGGCGACGATCGTGTCGCCGGTGGCGAAGAACGCGACCAGCCGGCCCACCAGGTGCCGCTCGGCGGGGGAGAGGCGCGCCAGGTCGGACAGGTCACTGTGGAGGTCGATCTCCTCCACCGTCCACGTGTTCCGGATGGCGTCGCGGAAGCGGTCGAAGAAGTGCGGGTAGCGCATGGGCCGCAGGGTCAGGTCCATGCCGGGATCGAGCAGCATCACTGGCAAGCCTCACAGGTCTCGGGGTTCTCCAGGGAGCAGGCGACCGCCTCCGCGCATGGGGCGGTGATCGCCACGGTGGCCTGCTGGATCCGGGTCGCCGGGCGGGAGCGCAGGTAGTACGTGGTCTTGAGGCCGGCCTTCCACGCGTACAGGTACATCGAGGAGAGCTTGCCGATAGTCGGCGCGGCCATGAAGAGGTTGAGCGACTGCGACTGGTCCACATAGGGCGATCGCGCGGCGGCGAGGTCGATCAGTGCCCGCTGCGGCAGCTCCCACGCGGTGCGGAACAGCTCGCGCACCTCGGCCGGGAGCGCGGCGACGCCCTGCACCGAGCCGTCCGCCCGCTTGATCTCGGCCCGGATCGCCTCCGTCCACAAGCCACGGTCCTTCAGCTCGCGTACCAGAGCGTTGTTGATCTGAAGGAACTCTCCGGAGAGGGTCTCGCGTTTGAACACGTTCGACACTTGCGGTTCTATGCATTCGTAGCAGCCGGCGATCGACGCGATCGTGGCGGTCGGCGCGATCGCCACGAGCAGCGAGTTGCGCAGGCCGTGCGCGGCGACCCGGGCGCGCAGGGCGGTCCACCGCTCCGCCCGCGCGGGCTCGACGCCCCACAGGTCCGGCTGGAGGTCACCCTTCGCGGCCCGGGTCTCCGGGTACGCCGGATGCGGTCCGGACCGCTCGGCCAGCTCCGCCGAGGTCTCCAGCGCGGTCAGGTAGATCTCCTCGGCGATCCGGGTCGACAGCTCGCGCGCGGCGGGGGAGTCGAACGGCAGCCGCAGCGCGAAGAAGACGTCCTGGAGGCCCATCACGCCGAGTCCGACCGGCCGCCACCGGGGGTTCGACGCGGCCGCCTGGGCGCTGGGGTAGAAGTTGATGTCGATCACGCGGTCGAGGAACACCACCGCCGTACGCACGGTCGCGCGCAGCCGCTCCCAGTCGATGCCGTCGGCGAGCACGTGCTGGGCCAGGTTGACCGAGCCGAGGTTGCAGACCGCGGTCTCACCGTCCGAGCTGACCTCGACGATCTCGGTGCAGAGGTTGGACAGGTGGACCACGTTGCCGGGCGCGCCGGTCTGGTTGCAGAGCCGGTTGGCCGCGTCCTTGAACGTCATCCAACCGTTGCCGGTCTGCGCGAGCGTGCGCATCATCCGCCCGTACAGGTCGCGCGCCTTGACCGTCTTGACGGCCTTCTTCTCCGCGACCCGGTAGGCGTCGTCGAACTCCGCGCCGAACAGGTCCGGCAGCTCCGGAGCGTCGGACGGGTCGACCAGCGACCACTCGCCGTCCGCCTCGACCCGTCGCATGAACTCGTCCGGGATCCAGTTGGCCAGGTTGAGGTTGTGCGTGCGCCGGGCGTCCTCGCCGGTGTTGTCCCGCAGCTCCAGGAACTCCTCGATGTCGGGGTGCCACGGCTCCAGGTACACGCAGGCCGCGCCCTTGCGCCGCCCGCCCTGGTTGACCGCCGCCACGCTCGCGTCCAGCGTGCGCAGGAACGGCACGATCCCGTTCGAGAGCCCGTTGGTACCCCGGATCAGCGCGCCCCGCCCGCGCACGCGCGACCAGGCGATGCCGATCCCGCCGGCGAACTTGGAGAGCTTGGCCACCTGCGCGTACCGCTCGTAGATCGAGTCCAGCTCGTCCTTCGGCGAGTCGACCAGGAAGCACGAGGACATCTGCGTGTGCGCGGTGCCGGAGTTGAAGAGCGTCGGCGAGCTGGGCAGGTACGCCAGCGAAGACATCAGCCGGTAGAAGCCGACCGCCTCGGCCGGCGTACGGGACAGCCCGCACGCGACGCGCAGCAGCCAGTACTGCGGCGTCTCCACCACCAGCCGGGTCTCCGGATGCCGCAGCAGGTACCGGTCGTAGACGGTGCGCAGACCGAAGTACTCGAAGCGCAGGTCGGCGGTGGCGTCGATGGCGTCGTCGAGCTTGCGGGCGTTCGCCGCCACGAACGCGGCCGTCTCGTCGCCGATCAGTCCCAGCCCGTGGTTGCGCCGCATCGCCTGGCTGAACGAGGCGACCTGCTGCCCCCGCACCTCCTTGTCGATGTACCCGGCCAGCAGGCGTGCCGCCAGGCGGGAGTACTGCGGCTCCTCGCCGATCATGTCGGCGGCGGTCTGGATCGACAGGCGGTCCAGCTCGGCGGTGGTCGCGCCGTCGTACAGGCCGCTGATCGTCTTGGTCGCCACGCGCAGCGGGTCGATGTCCGCCAGGTCGTCCGCGCACCGCTCGACCGCCCGGACGATCTTGTTGACGTCGACCGGCTCGGTGTCGCCGTTGCGTTTGCGGATCCGCATCTGGTGCCGCCGTGGCGCCGGTGCCGCGCTTTCGGCGACCTCCGGCGTGGACTCGGTGACCGTCACTACTCTCTCCTCGCGAGCTCGGTCCACACTGGTCCGGGCACGCGGAGACGCTGACGATCCACACCGTGGAGTCGATGGCGCCGGCCGTCCCGCGCGACCTCGGACCGCCACGCACGGGATGTGCGTGGCACGCTGGCAGGTCTTCGGACTCGCGGGCCTGAGCCCCGGTCACGGAGGACGGGGTCGCCTACTGGCCGTCGCTTCCCAGGCCGCGCGGGCCCAGTGCGGATGACGGCGGTCGTTCCCACTTACCGCTGCGGGGCAGTCCCGGACTCACACCGGGTTCCCTCTTGCCTCGACCGGACCGGATGCCCGCTCGAACCAGCTGCGTGGCACACCATATCTAGTGGGTCGCCATGATGCACGTACCAGATGTCGTGTCGTCTGCGCCGTGTTTCCGGATCAGTCGGGCAAATCACCGTATCTTGGACGCTCGTCGGGCGTTGCTCACAGCGTGCTCGTGGAACGGGACCTCACCCTCAGCTTCGGCGGCTTCAAGTACCAGTGCCGCGTCGCCGAACAGCCAGAGCCGGTCATGGCACCGGTGCTGCTGATCGGCGGCGCCTTCCAGGACCGGCACTCCTGGGCCCGGCACCAGGCCCGCCTCGCCCCGCACGCCACGGTCGTCACCGTCGACCTGCCCGGTACCGGCTGCGCCGACCCGCTGCCGGCCAGATACGGCATCGAGTTCCTCGCCGACGCCGTGCACGACATGATCACCGAACTCGGCCTGCCGGCGCTGAACATCATGGGCGGCTCGTACGGCGGCACCGTCGCGTACCGCCTGGCCCAGCGCCATCCCGCCGCCGTGCGCCGGCTGCTGCTCTGCGGCACCGCGCTGCGCGTCCCCGAGCCGACCCGGACCCGTGCCCAGGCCACCATCGACCTGCTCCGCGCCGGCGACCGGGAGGCGTTCGTGCGCGAGACGGTCGCGCTCTTCCTCAACGGCGACCCCGCCGCCACCGTCCACCGCCGGCTGGCCGTCACCCGCCTGCTCGAACACCAGTTGCGCACGCTCACCCCGGACGAGGCGGACAAGTACGCCACCAACACCGAACGCGTCCTCGCCTGCACCACCGCCGACGTCGGCCCGCCGCCGAGCTGCCCGCTACTGGTCGTCACCGGCGAGCACGACTCGCTCACCACGCCGGCGATGTGCCGCGCGCTGGCCGACGCGTGCCCCGACGGCCGCTTCGTCGCGCTGGGCCACGCCGACCACCTGATGCCGGTGCAGCGGGCCGGCGAGTTCGCCGACCTGATGCTCCGCCACTTCGGCGGCCTGCCGACCGACGACCTCCCGTACGGCGTCTACTGACGCGCCGTCCACACCGGTCCCGGCCGGCACGGCGGCCAGATCCGCTACGAAGGACCGGTGTCGGTGCGCAAGCGGATCGCCGGGTTCAGCCGGCGGGATGTCCGAGTGTCTGGTCGTCGACACGGCGGAAGCACCTTGTCCGTGTACTACTGTCCGTGGCGTGGAGGAGCGCCACGGTGGCCTTGTATACCAGCCGTTGACCTTGGCGCGGCTCGGGGGGTGAATCGAGGTCACTGCGGCAGTTCTGGTTCCCGTTCAACACCAGGGCGGCGAAAGCAGACGCGACTGTCCACGCTCCGGCAGCGTTTCGCCGACGGGGCGTGTACGTGGCCGCCCAGGAGTTGGAGGTCGCGCCCGCTCGGACCGACCTGGAGGGGGATGACCGGCGACGGCGAGGACCGGCTCGGCGACCGGCGCGCTGGATCCGATCCTGCTACCGGCGTGCCAGCACGCAGAACTCGTTGCCGTCGGGGTCGGCCATCGCGACCCAGCCGGCGTCGGCCTGGCCGGCGTCGATCCGGGTCGCGCCGAGCGAGAGGAGGCGGTCGACCTCTGCCTGCTGGTCGCCGTCGGCGGGGGGAGCGAGGTCGAAATGCAGCCGGTCGCGGCCGGTCTTCGGCATCAGCGGTGGGCCGCCCCACGTGATTTTCGTGCCGCCCCGTGGTGACTGGATCGCGGTCTCCTGGTCCTGGTCCCAGACCAGCGGCCACTCCAGCGCCTCGCTCCAGAAGTAGCCGACCTCCTGCGTTCCGTCACAGGCCAGGGCTCCGACGAAGCCGCAGCCGGCGAGGAAGTCGTTGCCCGGCGGGATGACGCAGAACTCGTTGCCCTCGGGGTCGGCGAGCACCACGTGGCCCTCCTCGGGGCGCTGACCGACGTCGATGTGCTGTGCGCCGAGTCGCAGCGCCGTGGCTACGGTCTGCCGCTGGTCCTCCGGGGATGTGCTCGTCAGGTCGAAGTGCATCCGGTTCTGGCCGACCTTCCGATCCTGGGACGGCACGAAACGGAGCCGGAACCCGATGTCGTCAGCGGGCGGAAGCGTGATGCCGTCCCGCGGGTCGTCGGTCAACTCCCGGCCCAGGACCTCGGACCAGAACCGCGCGAGCGGCAGCGGCTGGTGGGCGCCGAAGCAGAGCGCGAACAGTTGAGAAGCCATCGCCTGCCTGTCTCCGATCCGCTGGCTAACCCCCGTCGGCACTCGCCAGCCCTCGAACGGCAGCCTAGGGGGAGCCGGAGGCACTCGCAGCCGAGTTTCGGCCGCGGCCGGAAACGACCCGGGTCAGTGCGCGCGCCCCGAGGTGATCACGGTGGTGATGGCGGCGCTGACCGCGGCATTCGAGGCGGCGATGGCGGCGGTGGTGCCGGAGACCGCGGTGTTCACCGCCACGGCCCCCCAGTTGCCCTGCTCGAACTCCTTCGCCCGCTTGTAGACCTTGCCGGACCACCTGATCGCGGGGTGGAGACTCGGCAGGACGCCGCTCGCGGAGATCAGCGCGATCACGGCCGCGGTGCGCGCGTCGGGATCCTCACCCTCCTCCAGTACGGCGCGCACTTTCCGCCGAAGCTCCTCCTCGTGCCGCGCGTCGTCGACCGGCAGCCGTGTCGTGCGGAACAGGCCCAGCACGCGCCTGCTCTCCCGGCGGATGAGGCCCCGCTCGACAAGTCGGTCGACCACTGGCTGCCAGAGGTCGGCGCCGAGGTCCATGAGGACCGTCTGGACGTGCCGGGGACCCCCTTGCGCGACCTTGTCGTAGGCGGACTGGAGCAGGGGGTCGGGGAGCGGGCCATCCCCAGCGGCGCGGACCTTGGGGGAGCTGAGCCACGAGCCGCCCTGGTCGATCTCGACCCGGCCCCGGAGTGCGAGCTCGACGAGCACCGCGCCGCCGAGCGTGTAGTGATAGGTGCCGGCTCCCGTCACGGCCCCGGTCTTGTCGTCGAGCATGAGCAGCAGCACATCCTCGACGACCAGCATCTCGCCCAGCATGCCGTTTCCTCCTTCGCCTCCAGGTCGCCGGCCGCGCCCCTCCCTCGATCATCCTCACAAGTCCGCGCGGCATCCGCACGCGCTTCCGGCCCGAGCCGCCGCTCAGGCGCCTGCGCGCCGATGCCCGGCTCACCGGGCACTACGCGGCGGTGAGCCGGGCACTACGCGGCGGTGAGCTGGGTACGTACCAGTTTGGCGAAACGCCCCTCGCGGGCCAGCAGCTCGTCCGGGCGGCCCTGCTCGACAATCTGGCCGTGCTCCAGCATGACCACGCGGTCGGCGGTGCGGATCGTGGTGAGCCGGTGCGCGATGACGAGCGTGGTACGCCCGGCGCGAGTGGCGGCGATCGCCGCGGCCAGGTGCCGCTCGCTCTCGGCGTCCAGGTTGGACACCGCCTCGTCGAGTACCAGGATCGGCGTCTCGGCCAGCAGCGCGCGGGCGATCGCGAGCCGCTGGCGCTGGCCGCCGGAGAGCAGGTTGCCCAGCTCGCCGGCGATCGTGTCGTAGCCGTCGGGCAGCGCGGCGACGAACTCGTGCGCCTGTGCCGTACGCGCCGCCGCCTCGACCTGCTCCCGCGTGGCCTCGGGCCGGCCCAGCCGCAGGTTGTCGGCGATCGAGATGTTGAACAGGTGCACGTCCTGCGGCACGTACGCGACGAGGCGGCGCAGGTCGGAATCGGCGATCGTCCGCAGGTCGTGCCCGCCGATCGTGATGCTCCCCTCGTCGACGTCCCAGAGCCGCAGCAGCAGGTGCGCGGAGGTGGACTTGCCGGCGCCGGAGTGGCCGACCAGCGCCACCGTCTCGCCCGGCTCGACCGTGAAGGAGAGGTCGCGGACCGCGGGCGGCAGGTCCGGCCCGTACCGGAAGGTGGCCCGGTCGTACCGGACCAGGGCCGGCGTGTCGCGCACGTCGGCCGGGCGCTCCGGGTCGGGTACGGCGCGCGGCACGGCGAGCACGTCCAGCACGCGTACCGCGGCGGCGGAGACGATGCCGACCTCGCGGGCCACGTCGACGACCGCGGTGACCGGGGCGAGCGAGAAGGCGGCCAGCACCACGGCCGCGGGCAGCAGCTCGGCGCTGAGGCTGCCGGCGGCGACGAGCGTGCCGCCGGCGACCAGGGCGGCGAGCACGCCGAGCGTCACGATCGCGTCGGTGGCGGCCAGCTCGATCCCGGCCCGGCGGCTGTGCGTGGCCCGGGCGGCGTCGAGGGCGCGGGTCCGCTCCCGCAGGCGGCGTGCCTGGGCCCGGCCGGCGCCGAAGGTGAGCACCTCGCGCAGCCCTTGGAGGGCGTCGACGGCCTCGGCGTTCAGCGCGCCGGCGGCGGACCGGACCGCGGTGCCGTCGGCCTCGGCGCGGCGGCGCAGCCAGATCGGCACGCTGGCGAGCGCGACCAGCACCGGCAGCAGCGCCAGCGCGAGGGTCGGGTCGACGAACGCGAGCGCGACGAGCGCCCCGGCCGGCACCACGGCGGCGGAGACCAGCGGGCTGAGCGTGTGCGCGAAGAACGTCTCCAGCAGCTCCACGTCGCTGATCGCGGTGGAGCCCAGCTCGCCGGAGCGGCGGGACAGCAGGTCGCCGGGGGACATCCGGGCGAACGAGTCGTAAACGCGGCCGCGCACGTCGACCAGCACGCGGAACGCGACGACGTGGGCGAGCTGGGTCTCCGCCCAGGGCGCCACGACCAGCGGCACGACGAGTGCGAGCAGCAGCAGGAAGCCGCCGCGCAGGTCGGCCGGTGCGGTGCCGGTCAGCGCCCGCCCGACTAGGACCGCGCCGAGCACCGCGCTGGCGATCGTGAAGACGTGGTTGGCGACGCCGGCGAGGATCGCGACCGCGATGACGCGCCGGTGCCCGCGCAGCAGCCGGAGCAGGGGCAGCAGGGACCTCATGCGGGCGCCTCCTCGGGGGTCGTGCCGGCGGCGACCAGCCGGGCGAACGCCCCGGACCGCGCCAGCAGCTCGTCGTGGCCGCCGCTCTCCACGATGCCGCCCCGGTCGAGCACCACGATCCGGTCGGCGCCGCGCACGGTGGAGAGCCGGTGCGCGATGGTCAGCGTGGTACGCCCCCGCGCGGCCCGGTGCAGCGCCCGCGCGATCGACCGCTCGTTGGCACTGTCCACACTGGAGGTCGCCTCGTCCAGGATCAGCACCGGCGCGTCGGTCAGCAGCGCGCGGGCGATGGAGAGGCGCTGGCGCTCGCCACCGGAGAGCTTCATGCCGCGCTCGCCGACGACCGTGTCCAGCCCGTCCGGCAGCGCGGCGACGAACGCGGCCGCGTTGGCCGCATCGAGCGCCCGCCGCACCTCCTCGTCGCCGGCGTCCGGGCGGGCCAGCGTGAGGTTGTCCCGCACCGAGCGGTGGAACAGGTACGTGTCCTGGGAGACCACCGCCACCTGCCGGCGCAGCGCGTCCAGTGGCCACTCGGTCACCGGTACGCCGCCGAGGTGTACCGCGCCCTCCTGCGGGTCGAACCAGCGCAGCAGCAGCCCGATCAGCGTCGTCTTGCCGGCGCCGGAGCGCCCGACGACCGCGACGTGCTCGCCGGCGCCGATCCGCAGCGTGAGGTCGCGGACGGCCGGCTCGTCCCGGCCCGGGTACGTGAACGTGACTCCCGTGAAGTCCAGCGCCAGCGACTGCCCGGACGGGGTGCGCGGGCTGGCCGGCTCCCGCACCGGCGGCTCGGCGTCGAGGATCTCGAAGATGCCGGTGGCCGCGGAGAGGGCCGGGTAGCCGGCGTGGAACGCGTTCTGCAGGTCGCGCAGCGGGCGGAAGCACTCCCGGGCGAGCAGCAGGATCATCAGCAGCGACAGCGCCGGCAGCGCGCCCTCGGCGTGCCGTACCGCGCCCAGCCCGGCGGCGAACGCGGTGCCGAAGCCGACCGCCAGCCCGACGACGCCGACGTAGAGCACGGTGACCGCGCAGAGCCGGATGGAGACGCGGCAGAAGTCCTTGGCCCGCTCGGTCAGCTCCCGGCCGCGGCGCTCGGCCGCGCCGAAGACCTTGAGCGTGGCCATGCCCTGGATCGCGTCCAGGTTTTCCGCGTACAGCGCGTGGTAGGCGGCCATCCACGGGTCCATCCGGCCGGCGAGCACCTTCTGCGACAGCTGCGGCACGAGCGGGACGACCAGCGCGCAGGCGAGCACGACCCCGCCGACGACCGGGTCGAGGGCGAGCAGGAAGCCGGCGATGGCGGCCGCGCCGACCACAGACGCTATGGCCTGCGGGATGAACCGCCCCACGTACGCGTCCAGCGCCTCGACTCCGTCGACCAATGTGGACTGTACGGCGCCGGTCCGGCGGCGGCGCACGTCGGCCGGGCCGAGCCGGAGCAGTTGGGCGTACAGGTCGGCGCGGACCGCCTCCTTCACCGCCGTGGCGGCGCCGGCGGAGGCGACCTCGCGGCGCCACTGCGCCCCGGCCCGGACCGCCTGCACCGCGACCAGTCCGGCCAGCGCCGGCAGCGAGCCGCCCAGCCCGGCGCCGGCGATGACGTCGTCGACCACGACCGCGAGCAGCAGGCCCTGGCCGGCGTACGAGGCGGTGATCGCCACCGAGAGGCCGACCAGTTCGGCCATCCGCCAGCGGGCCCGCAGCGCCCAGCGCAGCAGCCGCGCGTTCGCGCTCATCGGACCGCGAGCAGGACCCGGTCGTCCAGGTCCTGCCAGATCGTGGCGATCTCCCGGAAGCCGGCCTCGGTCAGCGCGGTCACGTGCGTGGACAGGGAGGTGAGGCGGTCGCCGTCGCGGGGCCCGTACCGCTCGTCGGCCAGCCGGCGCCGCTCCTGCCGCTCCCGGGCCGCCTCGGCGAGGGCGTCGCTCGCCTCGGCCCACCAGCGCTCCCAGTCGGGCACGCCGCCGACCGTGAACGCCTCGTGCGTCGCCCGCTCGGTGGCCGCCGCGGCGAGCCGCTCGTGCGTGGCCTGGCCGGGGTCGTACGGCAGGTTGTCGCCGTTGAGCAGCACGCCGCCTGGCCGGACCAACTCACCGACCCGCTGGTACAGCGCGAACAGGGCGCCCGGTTCGAGCCAGTGCAGCGCGGTGGTGGAGACGGCCGCGTCGACCCGCTCCACGCCGAGCCGGTCGGCCCAGGACGGGTCGCGCAGGTCGGCGTCGACCCAGCGCAGCCGGTCGCCGTAGCCGGCCAGCGCGCCCTGGCCGAGGCGCAGCAGCAGCGGGTCGGCGTCGACGGCGATGGCGGTCGCCCCGGGGTACGCGTCGAGGATCCGCTTGGCCAGCGAGCCGGGCCCGCAGCCGAGGTCGAGGACGGTGAACCGCTCGCCGAGCACGGCGCCGAGCGTGCGCACGATCGCCGCGAAGCGCTCCTCCCGGCGCGGCAGGTATCCGGTCTGCTGGGCGTCCCATGTGGACAGCAGATCGGTCCAGCGCGGTTCGGTGTCCACAGTGGTCATTGTCCAACTCCTTCTACAGCGGGCGAGTGGCGGAAGTAGTCGCGGGCGGCCAGCAGGTCGCGAGTGACCGGATGGGGGTCTGCGCCGGCCGGCAGCTCGTCGACGATCTGGCCGGCGTGCATGACCAGGACCCGGTCGGCGACCTGCTCGACCACGCCCAGGTCGTGCGAGATGAGCAGCATGCTCGGGCCGGTGCCGCGCAGGTCGCGCAGCAGCCGGACGAACTCGGCGCGGTGCGTGGAGTCGAGCGCGCTCACCGGCTCGTCCAGGATCAGCAGCTCCGGGGCGCCGGCCAGCGCGCGGGCGAGCACGGCCCGCTGGCGCTCGCCGCCGGAGAGCTGCCACGGCCGCCGCCGGGCGTGCGCCCCGTGCAGGCCCACCCGCTCCAGCAGCGCTCTCCGGCGACCGGGTATCTCCGCCGCCGGTACCCGATGAAGGTGGAGCGCCTCGTCGAGCGCGTCGCCGACGGCCTGGCGCCGGTCGAGCGCTGTCGCGGGGTCCTGGAAGACCAGGTGCACGCGCTGGGCGCGGACCGGCCCACCGTCCAATGTGACCGTGCCGGAGAGCCGCGGCTCCAGCCCGGCGAGCGCGCGGGCCAATGTGGACTTGCCGCAGCCGGAGTTGCCGACCACGGCGACCACCTCGCCGCGCCGCACGGTCAGGTCGACGCCGGCGAGCGCGGTGACCGGCGGGCGGCGGCCCCGGCCCGGGTACGTCACGCGCAGGTCGCGCGCGGCCAGCAGCACCGGCCCGGACGGCGCCGGCGCGGCGGGCGGATCGGGCAGGTCGGCGGCGGCGACAAGGCGGCGGGTCACCGGATGCTCGGGCCGGGCCAACACGTCCGCCGCCGGTCCGGACTCGACCACCTGGCCGGCGTCGAAGACCGCGATCGTGTCCGCCAGCCGCGCGGCCATCCCCAGCTCGTGCGTGATGACGACGAGCGTGGTGCCGAGCTGGCGCTGGATCCGGCCGAGCAGCTCGACCACGCCGACCGCGGCGGTCGCGTCCAGCGCGCTGGTCGGCTCGTCGGCGATGAGTACGCGCGGCTCGCCGGCGAGGGCGAGCGCGATCAGGACCCGCTGCCGCATGCCGCCGGAGAGCTCGCCGGGGCGCTGCCGCGCGACCCGGCCCGGCTCGCCGATCCCGACCAGCGTGAGCAGCTCGCGGGCGCGCGCGGCGGCGGCCTTGCCGCGCAGGCCCTGGTGGAGCGTGACGGCGGCGGCGAGCTGGGCGCCGACCCGGCGCAGGGGGTTGAGTGTGCTGCCGACGTCCTGCGGCACGTACGCGACGAGCCGGCCGCGGACCGCTCGCAGCCCCGCCTCGTCGAGCCCGACCAGCTCGCGCCCGGCCAGTTGGGCCGAGCCGGCGACCCGGGCGGCCAAATGCGGCGGGAAGAGGCCGAGCGCGCCGAGCACGGTCATCGTCTTGCCGCTGCCGCTCGGCCCGACCACGGCCAGCGTGCCGCCGGCCGGTACGGCGAGCGTGGCGCCGTCGACGACGGGGGCGCCGTTCACCTCGACGCGCAGGCCGGTGAGGCGCACCCCGTCGCTGGGCTCCACAGTGGACGGCATCGGCGCGGGAGCGGTCCGCCCGCGTACCCGGGCCGGCTCGGTGGTGCCGTGCGTGAACCAGCCACCGACCCGGTCGGCGAGCAGGTTGCACGCCACGGCGACGGCGGCGACCGCGGCCACCGGGGCGAGGAAGAGCCACGGCGCGGTGGACAGGTACGGGCGCGACTCGACCATCATCGTGCCCCACTCCGGGACCGGCGGCTGGGCGCCGAGCCCCAGGAAGCTGAGCGTGGCCACCGCGACGATCACCTCGGCCGCCGTGATGCCCAGCAGCACCACGACCGGGCCGCCGAGCGAGGGCAGGACGTGGCGCAGCAGGATCCTCGCCGGGCCGGCGCCGAGCAGCCGCAGCGCCTGGTTGCTCGGCTCGTCCCGGCGCAGCCGCGTCTCGGTGCGCACCACGCGGGCGTACGGCGGCCAGAGCGTCAGCCCCAGCGCGAGCGCGACCTGCCACGGGCCGCCGCCGAGCAGCCCGGCCAGCACCAGCCCGAGCAGCACCGTCGGCACGCTGGTGACCAGGTCGACCAGCCGTAGCACCGCGCGGTCCAGCAGCCCGCCGCGCCAGCCCGCGACCACGCCGATGCCGCCGCCGAGCAGCAGGCACATCAGCAGTACGACGCCGACCGCGATCACCGAGCCGCGCGCGCCGGCGACCACGCGGGCCAGCTCGTCCCGGCCGAGGTGGTCGGTGCCGAGCCAGGCGTGCCAGCCGGGGGAGAGCAGCGCCCGGCCCAGGTCGGTCTCCCGTTCCCGGCCGGCGGTCAGCAGCGGACCGGCCACGCCGGCCACCACGAAGGCGGCGACCGTACCGGCCGCGAGCAGGTGCCGCGCCCTCACGGCGCGCTCCGGGCGCGCGGGTCGAGCAGCGCGGCGAGCGCCAGCGTCGCGCCCCGGGACACGATCACCACGACGGAGAGCAGCAGGACGCTGGCCTGAAGCGGCTGCCAGTCGCGGTAGCGCAGCGCGGAGATCAGGTACGAGCCGAGGCCGGGCCAGCCGAACACCTCCTCGACGACCAGCGTGCTGGTGCCCAGTACGGCGAGGATGTTGCCGGCCACGACCAAGCTGGTGACTGCGGCGTTGGGCAGGGCGGCGCGGAGCAGGCACGAGGTGCGGGAGTAGCCCTGCGCGCGGGCCATCACCAGGTACGGCTCGGCCATCACCTCGCGCAGCCGGCTGGACAGCACGCGGCCGAGCGCGGCGCCGGCGGGCAATCCGAGCACGAGCGCGGGGAGCAGCAGCGCGCGTACGCCGCCGCTCATGCCCTGCGTCGGAAACCAGCCCAGGCGCACCGAGAACTGGGCGACCAGCGCGAACGCCAGCGCGAACGCGGGCACCGACACCAGCAGCAGCGACAGCCCGCGGGAGAGCGCGGGCACGACGCGCCCGGTCGCGGCGTTCTCGGCCAGTCCGATCAGGAGGCCGACCAGTAGCGCGACCAGGCTGCCGGCGAGCGCGAGGGTCAGCGTCGGCCCGATCCGCTCGGCGACCTCGGTGGCGACCGGCCGCCCGGTCCGGATCGAGGAGCCGAGGTCGCCGGTGACCGCGCGGCCGAGCATGAGCACGTACCGCTCGTGCACCGGCAGGTCGAGGCCGAGGCGGTGCCGCTCGGCGGCGATCCGCTCCTCGGTGACCGCGCCGCCCTGCTCCCGTACGACGGAGGCGGCGGCGTCGCCCCGGGTCAGGGCGAGCAGGCCGAAGCTGACCAGCGAGACGACGAGTGCCAGCGCCGCCATCTCGACGACCCGGCCGGCCACCGCCGCCGGCCCGCGCCACCGCTTCCGCATCGCGTTACCGCTTCCGCATCGCGTTACCGGGCCACGCCGACCTTGGTCAGCGGCAGGTCGTACTCGGTCACGCCCAGCTCGAAGCCCTTGACCGCCGGGCCGACCGCCCAGACCCTCGGCAGCTCCACGACCGGCGCCACCGCCCAGTCGTCGTTGAGCCGGGACCACACCTTCTCGTACGCGGCGGCCCGCGCCTGCTCGCTCGTGCTGGCCAGGGCGGCGTCGACGAGCCCGTCGAGGTCGGGCGCCGTGTAGAGGAACGCCGGCACCGTACTGCGGAAGTTGGCGTTGAGCATCGCGAACGGGTCGTAGGGCGGCCCGTAGGTGAGGTAGAAGAGCAGGTCGTAGTCGCGCTTGGCGGCGGTGTCGGTGTACGCGGCCGAGTCGAGCTGCTCGATCTCCACCTGGATGCCGACCTTGGCCAGGTCGGCCTGGATCGCCTCGCTGAGCGTGCGCGCCTGGGGCAGCATCCCCGTGTCGAGGATCAGCCGCAGCGACACCGCGGACTGTCCGGCCTGGCCCAGCAGGTCTCGGGCCCGCCCCTGGTCGAGCGTGAGGTCGCGGGGCTGCCGCGGCGCGTACGGGATCGCGGGCGGAAACACCTGCGTCGCCGGCTTGGCGAGGTCGTGGAAGAGCGCCTTGGCGTACGCGTCCCGGTCGAGTGCCCGGTTGACCGCCTCCCGTACGCGCGGGTCGGCCAGCGCCCGGTTGCCGGTCGTGGTGTTGAACGCGAGCAGCAGGTTGGTCGAGGAGGGCTCGGAGAGCAGCGAGACGCCGGCGTGGGCGCGCAGGTCGAGCGTCTCCTCCGGAGCCAGCGGGGCCAGGTAGTCGCCGCCGATCACGTCGACCTCGCCCGCCTTGAGCGCGGCGAGGCGGGCCTGCGAGTTGGGCATCACGGCGAAGACGACCCGGTCGAGGTTGGGCCGCCCGCCCCAGTACGTGTCGTTGCGGACCAGCGTGATCTCGGTCTGGGACACGGACTCCACCTGGTACGGCCCGGTGCCCACCGGTTTGAGGTAGTTGCCGGCCGCGTCGAAGGAGGCGGGGCTGCGGAAGCGCACCGGCCGCATGAGCGTCAGCTCCTGCAACGCCGGGTAGTACGGCCCTTTGAGCCGCAGCACCAGCGTCCGCTCGTCCGGCGCCTCGATCGCGCTCGTCTGGCGGGAGATGCCGAGGAACGGGGTGTCGCCGATCCACCGTTCCATGTCGGTCCTGGCGACCGGTGCGGTGAACGCCTCGCCGTCGGAGAAGGTCACGCCGCCGCGCAGGTGGAAGGTGAGCGTCAGCCCGTCCGGGCTCACCTCCCACCGCTCGGCCAGGCCGGGCAGCACCTCGCCTCTCGGCCCGTACCGCACCAGCGGCTCGTAGATCTGGTCGAGCACGTTGAACGCGTGCGTCTTGTACTCGAGGCCGTTGAGGTCGGCCTCCGGCTGGCCGATCGCCACGCGCAGCGTGCCGCCGGCCGGTACGGCCCCGGTGTCCGGGCCGCCGGCGGGGGCACCGCCGCCGCACGCCGCGAGCGACAGGACCAGCACGGCACAGGCCAGCGCCGCCTGCCATCGTCGCCGTTCCCGCATGACCGCCTCCAGATGCTTGTCGAGAACGAACAACGTGCGACGAACCGGCAAACTTTTTGTGAGCGTGGTGCAGTTGCAAAGAGTTGGCAACTAGGAGGCAGGCTAGCCGTTGTGGATCACGGTGGACAACCGCGCGGTGAGCCAGATCACCGCGCGGCGCGGCTTCCCGGCGGCGGCGCGGTCGGTCGGTCCGGCGGGCCGGCCGCAGCCGTGCGGCCAGTGGCCACGGCTGCGGTCGCGAGGCAGGCCAGGGCCGCGGCGAGCAGCGACGGGCGGCTGCCCAGGCCGACCAGCGCCGAGCCGAGCGGGATGGCGAGCACGATCGGCCCGAACATCGCCGTGCTGGCGGTCGCGGCGACGCGGCCGAGCAGCGCGTGCGGGGTACGCGCCTGCACGGCGGTCACCGCCGCCACCAGGGTCCACGGCAAGCGGCCGGCGGACTGCGTGGACACCTCTCCGATCAGAAAGCTTGAGCGGAATTGAGTCAATGTGTGCGGACGATGTCAATCTTCTGTTGACAGAGCCTGCCGCAGCTCCGCGAGGGCCTGCCGCACCGGCAGCGGGAGCCGTTGCTCGCCGGCGCCGGAGAGGTCGGCCGCGATGTGCACGGCCAGCGCGTAGAGCGAGCCGGGGCCGGCGTCGAGGGCGGCCCGCACGGTCTGGCGGACCAGGTCGGCCCGGGTGAAGTGGGCGTCCCAGCCCTGGTCGGCCTCGATCCACCGGTCGAGCGCGACGACCGCCGCGCGGACGGCGGCCAGCCCCGGCGCGTACGCCAGGTCGAGCGCGCGGCGCCGGGCCCGGGCCGACTCGACCAGGCGCTGGTGCCGCTGCTGCGCCGCCTGCCGGCTGGCCAGGCCGAGCACGGCCGCGATCTGGTGCCACGTCGCGCCGTGGTGCCGGGCCCGCTCGATGAGCTCGCGCTCGTGCTCGTCGAGCCGCGCGCGGGCCGCGGCCACCTCGGCCAGGTCGGTCAGTTCAGCCGTCACCCTGTCAACAGTACGTTGACAGGGTGACGGCTGGTCGTCCCCGGGTCAGAAGTAGCGCAACCACACATAGCCCCAGGCGACCGTCACGGTCACCAGGGTCGTGATGATGCCGTACTTGGTGAACTGCCAGAACGTGATCGGCTGCCCGTGCTGTGCGGCGATGCCGAGGACGACGACGTTGGCGCTGGCCGCCACCGCCGTGCCGTTGCCGCCCAGGTCGGCGCCGAGCGCGAACGCCCACCACAGCGACTGCCCGGTGTCCGGGTCCGGTGCCTGTGCCACCAGCTCCTCGACGACCGGCGCCATCGTCGCCACGTACGGGATGTTGTCGAAGAACGCCCCGAGTACGGCCGAGCCGAAGATCAGGGCGGTCGCGGCGAGGAAGTAGTTGTCGCCCACGGCGTCCACGGCCCAGCCGCCGAGCCGGTCGATCACGCCGGTCTCCACCAGGCCGCCGACCATCACGAACAGGCCCATGAAGAACACCAGGGTCGTCCACTCGACCTCGGCGAGGTAGTCGGACGCCTTCACGCCGGAGACGAGCACCATGAGGCCGGCGCCGAGCAGCGCGATGACGGACGGCTCCAGGTGCAGGACGTGGTGCAGCGCGAAACCGACCATCACGAGGGTCAGGACGATCAGGCAGCGGATCAGCAGCCCTTTGTCCTTGATGGCGTCCCGCCCGTTGAGCCGCATGACCGCCTCGACCCGCTCCGGCTTGTGCACGAAAGCCTTGCGGAACATCAACCGGGCCATGAGCACGAACATGACGAACAACACGATGGTGATCGGTGTCATGTGGACGATGAAGTCGTTGTACGTGAGCCCCGCGCGGGCGCCGATGATGATGTTCGGGGGATCGCCGATGAGCGTGGCGGCGCCGCCGATGTTCGACGCCAGCGCTTCCGCGATCAGGTACGGCGCGGCGGGCAGGTCCAGCTTCTGACAGACCGCGATGGTCACCGGCGCCACCAGCATGACCGTGGTGACGTTGTCCAGGAACGGCGACGCGACCGCCGTGATGACCATCAGCAGGACCAGCAGGCGGTACGGCTGTCCGCGCGACTTCTTGCCGGCCCAGATGCCTAAGAACTCGAAGACCCCGGTCTGTTTGATCACCCCAACGATGATCATCATGCCGAGGAGAAGGAAGATGACACCCCAGTCGATGCCGGCGTGCTCGCTGTAGAACACGTCGTCGCCGGGCACCAGTCGCAGCGCGACCATGAGCCCGGCGGCACCGAGGACGACCGCGACGCGGTGGACTCGTTCGGTGGCGATGAGAAAGAACGCCACCGAGAAGATGATGACCGCGACAATGGCGCCGAGGCCGTTCACCGGCGGCCCCCGGGCGGACCGTGCTCGGTCGCGTTTCCATATACAAGGCGGTCGTTGCATCCGGGCGCGTGCCCGTGACCTGACGCGTGCATGCGCCATGGTCGCCCGCACCTCGAACGGGCGACTATCGGTGCCGACACCCATATCGGCGCATGCGTGGCATGCAATGTAGGTCGCCCGCGAAATGGGTGTCGGCACCAATGGTGACCATCCCGCGGGATGCGGTCTGCTGTACGGGAGGCCGCGCGGTACCGGTCCCTACGTCGAATCCAGCAGGATTCCCTCGTCGGGCGGCGTCGGATCGTCCGACCGCGCGGCCCACCAATGTGCTCGTGGGCGGGCTACGCCGGCTGCGCGGCGCCCCAGTAGTGCTCGCGCACCGTGACACCGTCGCGGTCGGAGAGCATGTCTCCCACCAGCGGGGTGAAGTGCGGTGCGCTGTTGATGGTGTGTTTGTCGTGCGGCACGGTCAACGCGCCGTCGACGACAGCGGCCTCCTCCAGGTCGACGAGGTGGGAGCGGCGCAGCAGACCGCCCGAGATCGCCGCCACGCCGGCCGGCGCGTGGATGTCGGCGGGGTACTGGTAGACGGCCGTGATCCGGCCGACCAGCTGGCTGTCCCGGGCGTGCAGCGCACGACCGACCAGTTCGTCATCCGGTGTGTTCATTGACGGCTCCTGATGATGGTACGGATACCGACAGCCCGACCGTCCGCCGATGTCCGCCGCGTGACAATAGGTGCCAGCACCCATTTTCGGGCCGTCCGTCAGCCTTTGGGGCCGTCGGTCAGCCCCGAGGGCGGTCGCCGGCAGCGCCGAGCAGGTGTGCGGCCGCGGCGGCCAGGATGAGCCCGGCGGCGAGTGCCAACCCGCGCCCGGAGGCGACCGCGACGGCGAGTACCCCGAAGGCGACGACCATCAGCAGCCACCCCCCGATCCGCCGGCGGCGGTCGGCGTGCGTGCCGCGGCGGATGCGGTCGTCGAGATGGTTCATCGGCTCCTCGGGGCTCGGGTCTCTCCTCCCAGCGTCGGCGCCCAGCCCGCCGCCGACCATCCGTGGTGACCGGCAAAACCGCGTGCGGATACGGTCTTTCCCGGCGTTGTCGTGGGTGCCGCTACGGATGGACACCTCACGCGGGCGCGCGTCACGCTGGAGTTTGGCGAGTGTCCGCCGGCACGAGGGGAAATGTGGGGCTGAGCCGGCACCGAGGGCGATAGTAGGGAGGGAACCGTCGAGGAAGGAGAGGAGCGCGTGTCCCTGTTCTGGCGGATCTTCCTGCTCAACGCCGCCGTCCTGACCGTCGCCGTAAACCTCCTGCTCTTCGGCCCGGTCACCGTCTCCACGCCGGTGCTGTTCACCGAGGCGGTCATCCTCACCGCGGGCCTGGCCGCGATGCTGCTGGCCAACGCGGTGCTGCTGCGGATCGGGCTGGCCCCGCTGCAGCGCCTGACCCGCGCGATGGCGACCATCGACCTGCTCCAACCGGGCCCGCGCCCCGCGGTCACCGGGCACGCCGGGATCGCCGACCTGATCCGCACGTTCAACGCGATGCTCGACCGGCTGGAGGCCGAGCGCGCCACCAGCACCGCCCGCGCCCTCTCCGCGCAGGAGGGCGAGCGCCGCCGGATCGCTCAGGAGCTGCACGACGAGGTTGGCCAGACGCTGACCGCGGTCATCCTCGAACTCAAGCGGGTCGCCGACCGGACTCCCGAGCCACTCCGGGGCGAGCTGCACCAGGTGCAGGAGACCACGCGCGACAGCCTCGACGAGATCCGCCGCATCGCCCGGCGGCTGCGCCCCGGCGTACTCGAGGAACTGGGCCTGGTGAGCGCCCTGCGCGCGCTGACGACGGAGATCTCGCAGCACAGCGGCGTCGTCGTGCGCCAGCACTTCGACAGCGACCTGACCGGGCTCGACGAAGAGGCCGAGCTGGTCGTCTACCGGGTCGCCCAGGAGGCACTGACCAACACCGCCCGCCACGCCGACGCCCGCCGGCTCGACATCGCGCTGCGCCGCGCCCCGGGCGGTGTCGAGCTGCGCGTCCGCGACGACGGCCGCGGACTGGGCCAGGCCGCCGAGGGCGCCGGCATCCGGGGTATGCGGGAGCGCGCGCTGCTCGTCGGCGCCAACCTCACCGTCGGCGCGAGCCCGGGCGGGGGCACCGAGGTACGGCTACGCCTGCCGATCGCGAACGGGAGCAACTGATGTCAACGACCACGCGGATCCTGCTCGCGGACGACCACGCGCTGGTGCGCCGCGGTGTCCGGCTCATCCTCGACGGCGAGCCGGACCTCGCGGTCGTGGCCGAGGCCGGTGACGGTGCCGAGGCCATCGAGATGGCCCGGACCCACCAGCCCCACCTCGCCATCCTCGACATCGCGATGCCCCGGCTGACCGGCCTCCAGGCGGCCCGCGAGCTGTCCCGCCTCCAGCCGCAGCTGCGCATCCTGATCCTGACCATGTACGACAACGAGCAGTTCTTCTTCGAGGCGCTGCGGGCCGGCGCCAGCGGGTACGTGCTCAAGTCCGTCGCCGACCGCGACCTCGTACAGGCCTGCCACGCCGCGATGCGCGACGAGCCGTTCCTCTACCCGGGCGCGGTCAACGCCCTGATCCGCAACTATCTCGACCGCGCCCGCCACGGCGAGCCGGTGCCGGCCAAGGCGATCACCGATCGGGAGGAGGAGGTGCTCAAGCTGGTCGCCGAGGGGCACTCCTCCAAGCAGATCGCCGACATCCTCGTGATCAGCGTCAAGACGGTCGAGCGCCACCGCGCCAACATGCTCCAGAAGCTCGGCCTCAAGGACCGCTTGGAGCTGACCCGGTACGCCATCCGCGCCGGCCTCATCGAGCCCTGACCGCGCGTCCGGGATTCGTGGGGCGAGGCGGGAAGGGACGTCAGCGTGGGCAGGCGGCGATGAGGCGAGCCGTCTCGGTCGCCGCCCACGCCATCCCGATCCGCTGGAAGATCACCTCCGCCTCGCGCAGGGTCCGGACCGCGCCGCCTGGATCTCCCCGCCGCAGCGTGCAGCGACCCAGGCCCTGGAGGGCGTGTGCCTCAGCGGCCGGATAGCGCACCTGCCGGGCGGTATCCAGGGCGCGCTGGAAGAGGGCCGACGCCTCGTCCGGCCGGTCGCGTACGGCGAGCACCAGATCACCGAGGTTGTTGAGCGCCTCGACCTGGCCGAGGCGGTCGGAGAGCTGCTCGAAGACGGCCAGCGCCCGCTCGTGCGCGTCGGCCGCGGCTCGATGGTCTCCCGACAGCCGGCGCACGACACCGAGCTGGTTGACGATGTCCGCTTCGCCGTGCCGGTCGAGCAGGTCCCGGTACAGCCCGAGGGCCTCGGTCAGGCAGCGTTCGGCGTCGAGCAGGTCGCCGGTACGCCTCCGCACGACCCCGAGGTAGTTCAGGGCGTTGGCCTGACCGGGACGGTAGCCGAGGGCGCGGTGCACCGTCAGGGCCTCGCTCAGCGCGGCTTCGCTCCCCGCGTGGTCACCGACCTGGTACAGCGCGAAGCCGAGGTAGTTGAGCGCACGGGCCAGGCCGTGGCGGTCGCCGAGCCGCCGGTAGATGGTGAGCGCGCGCTCCTGCACCTCGATGGCGCGGGGGTACTCGCCGGTGAGCTGCTGGGCCATGCCGATCTGGCTGAGGGCGTTGGCCATGCCATGAAGGTCGCCGATCTCCTCGTGGATGGCGAGCGCGCGTTCGAGGCTGTCGAGTGCCGCCGCGTGGTCGCCGCTGAAGTAGAGCACGGCGCCCAGCTCGTTGAGCGCGTCGGCCTGGCCGCGCGGGTCGCCCCGGCGGTCGTTGATCTCCAGCGCCCGGCGCAGTCCCTTCGCGGCCTCCTCGACGTGGCCCGTGCGCCGCAGTACCGCGCTGAGCTGGACGAGGACCTCGGCGAGGCCGGGCTCGTGGCCGACCCGTTCGCACAGCTCGCGGGCTCGGGTCAGCGTCCGTGCGGCGGACGGGTAGTTTCCGGTCAACCGCTCGAGAACGCCGAGCTCGATCAGCGCGTCCGCGCGCGATGCCTGGTCGCCGGTCTCGCCGGTGAGCGCGGCGACGCTCCGGTGGATCGACATGGCGTGGTCCCACGGACCCGCGATGCGCAGGTACGGCGCCATCGCGGCGGCCAGCGCGCCCAGGCACGAAGCCTCGTCGGGCGTACGCATGCCGCTGGCGCAGGCGAACAGGTTGGCGCGTTCGGCGTCCAGCCATGCCATGGCCCGTTCGCGGGTCCGGATCACGGGCACGCTGTCCCCGCGGTCCAGGTGCTCCGACGCGGGAGCCGGGCCGGCTCGGCGCGACAGGTGGCGGCCCGCCTCCGCAGCCGCGGCCCGGTAGTAGGCGCGCAACCGGTCGACGGCCAGGCGCCGGTAGGCGGCGGGATCGTCCTCGGCCAGAGTCGCCGAGTACTCGCGGATGAGATCGTGCATCCGGTACCGGCCCCGCGTGTGCTGCTCGAGCAGGTGGTCCTCGTAGAGCGCCTCCAGGTGCGCGTGCGCCTTGGCCGGCGTGATGCCGGCGAGTGCGGCGGCCGCGTACTGGTCGAGGTCGGGGCCGGGGTGAAGCCCGAGCCGCCGGAAGAAGCGCTGGCGGCCGGGAGGCAGGCGTTCGTAGGAGAGCCCGAAGGCGGCGGCGACCGCCGTGTCCTCGGCGCGCATGTGCGCGAGGCGGTGCCTGGTGTCGGCGAGCTCCCGCGCGAGGTCGGCGATCCGCCACCGGGGATCCGGTCGCAGCCGGGTCGCCAGCAGACATATCGCGAGTGGCAGGTAGCCGCTCAGGCGGATCAGCTCGGCGACGGCATCCGCTTCCTCGGGGCCCAGGTGCCGGTTGGCGACCGCGGCGAACAGGTCGGTCGCGTCCTGCGGCGGAAGCGTGCCGAGGGGGAGGGTCACCGGGACCTGCTGAGCCGCGAGCCCGGTGAGCCGGCGCCGACTCGTGATGATGACGAGACAGCCGCCCGCCCCGGGGAGCAAGGGCTGGACCTGCGAGGTGCTCTCCGCGTTGTCGAGGATGAGCAGGGACCTGCCGCCCGCCAGGCGCTTTCGCCAGAGCGCGGCCCGGTCGTCCTGGCGGGGCGGTATGTGCGACGGCTGGACGCCGTCCGCGGCCAGCAGCGCGAACAGCGCGTCGTTCGGGTGCACCGGGCGGCGTCCCACGGTGTGTCCGTGCAGGTCGATGAAGAACTGGCCGTCCGGGAAGCGGCTCCGCAGCATGTGGCCGGCGTGGATCGCCAGCGTCGTCTTGCCCACTCCGGGCATGCCGTCGATCGCGTACACGGGAACGTTCGTTTCGGACTCGGGACGCTGGAGCACCAGATGTATGAGCGCGCGAAGTTCGCGACCACGGCCGACGAACGCGGCGGTATTGCGCGGGAGCGTGTCGCAGGGGACGGCGACCGTGGGCGGCGGCGTACCGCCGTAGACGTATCGGTCTCCCGCCGTTTGACGACCCCGGTCACTGCTGTGTGCCCGCGGGTTGCGATCCGCGGCTGGCGTGGGCTCGTCCCGTTCCATCGGGCGCGGTACATCCTCGGCCGTGGTCACCACTTGCATCCTTACGTGGTGTGTTGCCATGACTACGGTACGAGAGGAAGGTGTGCGGCGTTCACACTACCATTGATCCGCCTTAATCTTTGGCCAGTCGCATCGGGCGATTGCCATTTCGTCGAAGGTTGGCCGTCGGTCGAGGCGGAAAAGCGTGGTCGTGTCGAGTGCCACCAAGGTCCGCGGTCGTGGTGAAAGAGTTCACTCGGACGTCTTTCGAAGGCGTGATCCGCGTGGCGGCCCCATGATTCTCTCCGTCGGTCGGTAGAAATGGGCGGAGGTAACGATCGTCGCTGTGGCAAATGGCTCCACCGGGCCCAACTCCGCACTCTTGGTCTTGGTCTGCGGATTGCTCGGCCTTTAGCTGGGGCCGGTCGAATTCGCGACGTATACCGCCACGGTGAAGTGTGGGCACGGAGAATATTTCGGGCCGGGCGGCAATCATTTGGATTCAGCGCTCCGTAAACTGCGGCTTCGAAACTTGGGATTCGGCCCGCCTTCGGGCGGACGCCTGTCCAAAAAACTCGCCAAATTGCGCGGCATCCTCTTGTGTGTAGCGGGATCGCGGCGGCCTCGCGGATGGGCAATGCGAGCTGTCTTCCAGGCGGGCGTGTCTTCGCGGCATCTCGAGACCTTCCCGTGAGCGGTGATCTGTTGGTGCCGAAGGCGTTACCGAGAGTGTCGATCTTCGGTGGCGGGCGGGCGGCGCTCTTTCCTGGTGGACGTGTTGCCCTCCCTGCACCAACCGAGTATTTTGCTGTTTCGTGGATCGCTTGGATCAACGTCCCCAAACGGATGGGGTCACGCTGCGTTACTCGCGATCTACGTGCAGTTGCCAGGTCGACTTGAGTTGGCGCGGATGGGCGGCCTGTGTCGTCGTCCCGCCAATATGGATGCGAGGAGTTCCCGTGGTCCGGGTTCGGATCGGCACCGTGGCTATGCTGGTCGTCGCCGTAGGCGTGGTGCTGCGGGGCGGGATATCGGTTTCGCTGGTCCGCGCCTATCCTCACTGGGAATGGCTGTGGCGGCGCCAGCAGCCTCGTCTAGTCGTTTTGTGATTTCGTTCCTGCATTTGCAGACAGCACCTTGCCGTCGCGCCTTATGTTGCCGTGCGGTGTGGTGGCGATTGTGCGCCCTAAGGCTGGTCAACGGCATTTTGTATTGATGGTGATGTCCGTGTGAGATGTGGCGGGTCGCTCGCCGGCCGTTGACGTCAGATTTCGCTGCCCGCTGCCCGCTGCCCGCTGCCCGCTGCCCGCTGCCCGCTGCCCGCTGCCCGCTGCCCGCTGCCCGCTGCCCGCTGCCCGCTGCACTGGGCCCCGAAGAGGCCTACCGCGCGTGAACCCCGCTGATCGGCGACGCGGCTGGGGCGGCGAGGTGGCCGGTGCGCACCTTGGGTGATCGCGGCGACGGCGGTGCGGAGGTCGTCGGGTAGTGGGTCGGCGGCGGTGAAGGTGTGGTCGCCGGAGCCAGTGTCATGCCAGGTCAGCGGGCCTTGGCATGCCAAGGAGAGGGCGGGATACCGTACCTGCGGTGCCTCGAACCGCATGACCGGAGGAGTCGGTGCTGGGATGACGGCAGGGCGACCGATGCCCACGCAGGACGACGTGCTCGGCTACTTCGACACGCTGTCGAACTGGGGACGGTGGGGCGACGACGACGAGCTCGGCACGCTGAACCACATTACCGACGACGTCCGGCTGGCGGCGGCGCGTGCCGTGCGCCACGGCAGGAGCGTGTCGTGCGCGTGGGAGGTCGCCGTACCGGACGACATGGAGCGGTCGACGACGGCGTGCCCGTGCGCCGCCGACATGCCGGGTGCCGAGCACATGCCGGCGCCCGGATTCCGCGCCGACCGGCGCTGGGGCTTTTCGTCCGAACGGCTGGGCATCAGTTTCCACGGCAACGTCGTCACCCACATCGACTCGCCGTGCCACATCTTCTGGGACGGCACGATGTACAACGGGCGGTCGCACTCGTTGGTCGACGCCGCGACGGGATCGGCGTGGGCGGCCGTCACGGCGGCGGCGAACGGGATCATCACGCGTGGTGTCTTGCTGGACGTCGCGAGGGTCCGCGATGTGCCGTGGTTGGAACCGGGGCAGGGTGTGTTTCCCGACGACCTCGAGGAGGCCGAGCGTCGCCAGGGTGTGCGGGTGCGATCCGGCGATGCGGTGCTCCTGCGGACCGGCCACGGCCGCGTCCGGCACGAGGCCGGTGCGGCCAGCGGTTTCACGCAGGCGGGCTGGCACGCGTCCTGCCTGCCGTGGCTGCGTGAACGGGAGGTCGCGCTGATCGGCGCCGACACACCTCAGGACGTTCAGCCGTCGGGGTACGAAGGCGTGTTGATGCCGGTTCACGCCGTGAGCCTCGTCGCGATGGGTCTGTGGCTGCTCGACAACTGCGACCTGGAGGCGTGCGCGGCGACGGCTGCCGAGCTCGGCCAGTGGGACTTCCACCTCGCGGTCGCGCCGGTTCGCTTCGCCGGTACGTCCGGCAGCCCGGTCAACCCGATCGCCACCTTCTGACCCGACCGGGCTCAAATCAGAGCGTTGCCGCGCCGCGGCCTTCAGCGCGTCCAGAGAGCTTTCGCGGTCGGGGTTGGTGTCGCTTCGCGAGGGGCTTTGTCGGGGACACAGCCCCTCGCGGCCGGTTTGAAAGGGCTATGTCCCCGACAACGCCCACGCACCCGCCGAGGTCCACACCGGGTCCGAACGCAGCCCACCAACGCGACCACCCCGACACCGAATCTCTCTAGTTCCGCGTCATCGTGCGCCGAGCCGACGTGCTCGATGTCCCGCGACCCACGACGCGAGGAGTCACGATCTGCAACCGCCCTCGCCCCGACGCCGAGTCGGGACGCGGCTGGGGCGGTGCGGTGGCCGAGGGTTGACGTGTGGTGCCCGCGCGCGCATACTGCTTACCCGGTAACTACTTACTCGGTAAGGTGTGGCGCGATGAGTGTGAAGTTCGGGCTGCTGGCGCTCTTCGCCGACGGCCCCAAGTACGGGTACCAGCTGCGCACCGAGTTCGAGGCGCGGACCGGCGGCACCTGGCCGGTCAACGTGGGCCAGATCTACACGACACTGGAGCGGCTGGACCGGGACGGCCTTGTCGCCGCCGAGGGAGCGAACGACGAGGGGCGCACGGTGTACGCGATCACCGACGCCGGGCGGGCGGCGCTGGACCGGTGGTTCAGCACGCCGGTGGCCGACACCGACCGGCCCCGCAACGAGCTGGCGATCAAGCTGCTGATGGCGGCCACCACGCCGGACGTCGACGTTACCTCGGTGGTGCAGCGGCAGCGCACCGAGTCGCTGCGGCTGATGCGCGACTACAACACGCTGCGCCGCACCGCCGACGAGGCGGACGACGTGGCCGGGGTGCTGCTGCTGGACAGCCTCGTCTTCGCCCTGGAGGGGGAGGTGCGCTGGCTGGACCACGTCGAGTCGACGGTGCTGCGCCGGGGCGGCCGGCTGCCCGCGCCCGTGAAGCCGCGCCGCGCCTCGCGCGGCACCGCCCGGAGCGCCCGATGAGCGCCGACATCGTGCTGAGCCTGGCCGGCGTGAGCCGGGAGTACCGGTCCGGCGGCGTCACCGTACGGGCGCTGCGCGACCTGAGCATCGAGGTGGCGGCCGGCGAGCTGGTCGCGGTGATGGGGCCGTCCGGCTCCGGCAAGTCCACGCTGCTGGCGATCGGCGGCGGCCTCGACGTCCCCACCGCCGGCCAGGTACGGGTCGAGGGCGTGCCGCTGGACGGGCTCTCCGCGACCGCGCTGGCCCGGCTGCGCCGCGACCGGATCGGATACGTGTTCCAGGACTTCAACCTGGTCTCCGGCCTCACCGCCGCGGAGAACGTCGCGCTGCCCCGCGAGCTGGCCGGCGCATCGGCCCGCCGGGCCCGGTCCGAGGCGTGCGCCGCGCTGGAGGAAGTGGGGCTCGCCGCGGAGGCGGACCGCTTTCCCGACCAGCTCTCCGGCGGCCAGCAGCAGCGGGTCGCGGTGGCCCGGGCATTGATCGGGCGGCGCCGGCTGCTGCTCGCCGACGAGCCGACCGGGGCGCTCGACTCGGCCACCGGCCAGGCGGTGCTCGACCTGATCCGGGCCCGGGTCGACCGCGGCGCGGCCGCCGTGCTGGTGACTCACGAGGCGCGCTTCGCGAGCTGGGCCGACCGGATCGTGTTCCTGCGCGACGGGCGCATGGTCGACAGCACCGGCGGGCGCGACCTGGCCGAGGAGCTGCTGACCTCATGAAGCTCGCCGAGACGGCCGGGTCGTGGCGCGTGGCGATCCGGGTCGCCCGCCGCTCCGCGGCCCGGAGCAAGGCCCGCACGCTGCTGATCGTGCTGATGCTGGCGCTGCCCGTGTACGCCGGCACGGTGCTGGCGCTCTCGTACGCGAGCACGTACACCTCCGCCGACACCGAGGCGAGCTGGCGGCTTGGACAGGCCGACTGGGAGATCTCCGGCGAGAGTGCGCCCGCTGTCCTGGAGACGCTGCCGCCGGGCAGCCGCACCGCGCGGGTCACCTACGGTCGCACGGTCGTGCGTGCCGAGGGGGCCTACAGCCAGCGCGACTACGCGGCCGTCGACGTCGACGACGAGCTGACCTCGGGCATCTTCGCGGTGCGCGCCGGCCGGGCACCGCGCGGCCCGGACGAGGCCGCCGTCTCCGCCGCGCTCGCCGAGGCCACCGGTGTCACGGTCGGCGGCCGGCTGGCGGTCGGCGTACCGCCGCGCGAGCGCACCGTCGTGGGCATCGTCGATCCGGCGCGCGAGCTGAGCATCCCGCTCGTCGTCACCGCCGCCGACCAGCCCCTCTCCGGCAGCGCCGCGCACACGCTGGTGAAGCTGCCGCCGGGCGAGGGCTGGTCACCGGACATGAGTGCCGCGCGGACCTGCGAGGTGCGGCCGGACGGCAGGGAGGTGTGCGTCGGGTCGCTCAGTACCACGTACCGCGGCGACCTGCGCCCGAGCGCGGCGGAGCTGGCCACGCGGACGGCGGCCTTCGTGCTGGTGGTCGGCTTCGCCGGCCTCCAGGTGGCGCTGCTGGCCGGCGCGGCCTTCGCGGTCGGGGCCCGCCGCCAGCGGCGCGAGCTGGCCATGATCGCCGCCGTGGGGGCGAGCCGCGCCCAGGTGGCACGCATGGTGCTCGCCAACGGCCTCGTGCTCGGCGTGCTCGCGGGCGGCTGCGGGGTGGCGCTGGGCGCGCTCACGTACCAGCTCAACAAGGACACCGTCGAACGTCTCGCCAACCATCCGCTCGACCACGGCGCGGCGCCGGTGGGGTGGCTGGCCGCCATCGCGCTCTTCGCCGTGGTGGTCGGCCTGCTCGCGGCCGCCGGTCCGGCGCGCGGCGCGGCCCGGCAGGGGCTGCGCACCGCGCTGTCCGGGCGCGAGCCGGTGACCGCCGCGAGCAACCTGCGCTGGCTCGTCGCCGGGCTGCTGATCGCGGCCGGGGGAGCGGTGGCCGCGGTCGTCGCCGCCGGCCCGACCGGCAGCATCGTCACGGTCACCGCGGGCGCCATGGCCATCCTGCTCGGCGTGGCGGCGGCGACGCCGGTGCTGGTCGCCGGCGCGGGCCGGCTCGCCCGCCGGCTGCCGCTGGCGGTGCGGCTCGCGGTACGCCACGCCGCCCGGCACCGGCTGCGTACCGCCGCGTCGGCCGCCGCCGTCTGCACGGCCGTCGCGGGCAGCATGGCGCTGATGCTCTACAACGCGGCCGAGGACGTCGACCACCTGATGCTGCAACCCGACGCCCGACCCGGCCAGGTGCTGGTGCCCGCCGCCGCGGCCGACCACCTGACACCACCGCGGCGGCAGGCGCTGGAGGCGGCGCTGCCCACGCGGGCCGGCATCCCGCTCGTCTTGGCGGACCAGATGGTGCGGCCCGGATCCGAGCCGCCGGTGTACGGCAACAGCGGCGTGCCGGCCTGGGTCCCGGAGCGGGTCGCGGTCGGGGGAGCCGACCTGATCCGCGCCGTGACCGGAGCCGAGGCACCGCCGGCGGCGCTCGCCGCGCTGCGTGACGGTGGCGCGGTGGCGTTCTATCCGCATCTGATCGTCGACGGGCAGCTGCGGACCGCCGGCGGGCACGCCGTGCCGGCCGTCCTCGTACCGGCGCCGGACTGGTACACCGAGCTGCCGGCCGCCGTGGTCGCCGAGGAGACCGCGGCCCGGCTCGGCCTCACCACCAGCCCGGCGGGGCTGCTCGTCGACACCACGCGCCCGGCCACGCCGGCCGAGTACGCCGCCGCCAACTCGGTGGTCCTGGCCGCGCAGGTGGAGGCGAGCCCGACGGTCACCGATCCCGCACCGGCCCTGCTCGGCACGAAGCGGGAGGCCGGCGGGCGCGACTACGGCGCGATGTTCCTCGTGCTGGCGGCGGTCAGCGCGGCCGTCACGCTGGCCGCGAGCGCGGTGGCCGTGGGGCTGGCCACCGCCGAGATGCGCGGCGATCTGTCCACATTGGCCGCGGTCGGCGCGGGGCCCCGGCTGCGCCGCCGGATCGCGGCCGCCCAGGCGGGGCTCATCGTGGGCATCGGCGCCGCGCTCGGCGTGGTCGGCGGCATCGCGCCCGCCGCCGGGATGGTCGCCTTCCGGGACAACCTCGCCTGGCGGATACCGTGGCTGCCGCTCGCCATCACGGTGGTCCTGGCGCCCGTGGCCGCCGTGCTGTTCGCCGCAGTCCTGACCCGCCCACGGCTCGTGCTGGTCCGCCGCCTCGGCTGAGCGCCCCAGCTCGGCGCGGTCCCACGGCGAGCGGCCCAGGCTGAAGACCTCGTCGACCGGGGCGCTCAGCCGGAGACCGGGAAGTTGGGGCGGAACACGTTGTCGGGGTCGTACCGGTGCTTGACCGCCCGCAGCCGGGCGACCACGTCGGGCGTGAAGGCGTCCGCCACGGTCTCGCTCGCGTGCAGGAACGTGAAGGGCTTGCGGCCGCTGGTGGGCATCGCGGCGGCGAGGCTCCGCTGCCGGGCGGAGATCGCCGCGGCCACGTCCGGGTCGGTGGGGATGCCCAGCGTGTAGAGGATGTACGGCTCGGCGAGCGGGCCGTGCGGACCGCCCGACGGCTGGGCCAGCGCGCCGCCGAGGTGGCGCACCTGCACGGCCAGCAGGGGAGCGATCGGGTCGGCGAGCAGGGCGGCGGCAGCGCTGTCGTCGAGGTGGGTCAGCAGGTCACCGCGGGACAGGCCGGGACTCGGATCGGTGGGCTCGTCGGTGATCGCGCCCAGCTCGGCGACGGACATCGGCTGCCGGCTGTCGGTGAGCGGCGCCGGCAGCCGGTCGAGCGGGGCCAGCAGCTCCCGCGCCTCGCCCTCCGGGCCGAGGTGGGTGACGTCGACCGCGACCATCGGCTCGGCGCCGGGGATGTGCAGCAGGTCGAGCCAGAGGGTCAGCTCGTCGGGGGCGGTCGCCGTGATCCGCCGGAAGGCGTCGAGGACCGCGGGGGCGTGCGCGCCGGTCCACAGTGTACGGCCGCCGAAGAGCGCCGGTGCCGCCCGCAGCTCCAGCTCCAGCGCGGTGACGATGGCGAAGTCGCCGCCGGCGCCGCGCATCGCCCAGAACAGGTCCGGGTCGGTGCCGGCGTCCACGCGCCGCCGCTGCCCCTCGGCGTCGACGATCTCGAAGGCGGTGACGCTGTCGGCGACCCAGCCGTACCGGCGGCCGAACCAGCTCACCCCGCCGCCGAGCGCGACGCCGGTGACGCTGACGATCGGTGAGCTGCCGGGCAGGCCGGTGAGGCCGTGTGCCGCCGCGGCGGCCTGGAGGCGGCCGGACGGCACGCCCGCGCCGACCCGCGCTCGGCGCGCGGCCGGGTCGAGCTCCAGCGCGTCGAGGCGGCCGGTGCGCAGCAGGATCGTGCCGCCGGTGCGGCCGGTGGCGCCGTGCCCGTTGGGCTGCGTCGCGACGCCGAGCCCGGCCGACCGGGCGTACCGCACCAGCGCGGCCACGTCGTCGGCGTCGGCCGCCTCGACCACGGCCGCGACCGGCTGCTCGACCGCCACGTTCCAGGGGCGGCGGGCGGCGTCGAAGTCGGCGTCGCCGGGCAGCCAGACCTGGCCGCGAACGGCGGAGGCCAGGGAGTGCGGGGCGTTCATGGTGGATCCTTCCCTCTGAATTCCTGGATATTTGACATCCTGAATATGGTCCGCGCGAGCCCGTGCGGAGCGGGGGCGGAGGAGCGGTGAGGTGGTCCGCCGGCGGGTCCGGTCAGGCGCGCAGCGCGGCGAACCTGTTGACCGTGTTGCCCGGCGTCGCGGGGTAGTGGCGCTCGACCCGCGCCTTCAGGTCGGCCAGGGTCTGCCCGGCCAGCTCGCCCCGCCAGGCCAGGTCGGCCCGCCGCATCGCCTGGGACACGAGGCAGGACTCACGGTAGTCGGCTGCGGGGTCGGCGCCCGGACCCCGCTTGAGCAGTTGGTCGCACCGGAACGCCTCCTCGGCGCCCTCGATCGCGACCACCACGTCGAGCAGCGTGATGCGCTCGGGGCTGCGGGCGAGCTGGAAGCCGCCGCGCGGGCCGGAGGTGGACGAGACGATGCCGGCGCGCGCCAGCGCCTGCAACTGCTTGTTGAGGTATGCGGCCGGCAGGCTGTAGAACTCGGCCAGCTTCGCCGCCGGGACCGCCTGGCCGATGGGGAGCCAGCTGAGGTTGAGGCAGCTGTGCAGGGCCCACTCCACCCCTTCGCTCATCCGCATAACTGGACAGTACATATCCAGAATTAGGTCTGGCAAGCGGCGCCCGCCGGTGTCACCTCCGGCGCCGCCGCCACGCGGTCACGGCCAGCGCCGTCACGGCGAGGGCGAGCACCACGGGTACGCCCCACGGGTAGCGGGCGGTCGTCGCCACCACCTGGACGGTACTGCCGGCGCTGGTGACCTCGCCGGTGACCGTGTACGTGCCGGTCGACAGCGGCGGCAGCTCGACCGGCACCGCGATCGTCCGCTCCTCGCCGGGCGCCAGGTCGGGCACGGCGGGGGCCGCGACGAAACCGGTGGGCGCGCTGCCCCGGCCGGCGGTCACCGAGAGCGCGACCGGCGCGGGCGCGGGCGAGTCGTTGCGCAGCCGGAGTACGAGCGTGCGGGTCGACGCCCAGCCGAGCCGGTCCGGCCAGGAGCCGCCACCGTCCAGGCTCGCGGCCACGAGCACCGGGGCGGCCTGGCTCCGGCCTCCGCTCGCCGAGGGCGCCGCCGCGCCGGTGACCGCGAACGGTGTCGTGGCGACCGTGGCGCGGTCGAGGCTGGTGGCCCGGATCGCGCACGGGCAGCCGCCGGGCGGCGCGGCGACGGTGAGTGCGGTGCCGGCCGTGCCGGTGGGGGATACGTACGTCTGCACGGCGCTGTCCATCGCGCAGCCCGCCGAGCCGCCGTCCGGCGCGCCGCCGCAGAGTTCGACCGTGACCGTGCCCGGTGGCCAGGCGGCGAGGCGGACGAGCACGCGGTCACCGGGGGCCGCCTGGGCGCGGTCGGCGGTCACCGCCGGGGCGGCCGGCGCGGCCGGGGCGGGGGCCAGCGCGAGCGCCGCCGCGAGGATCCACAGTGGAGTGCTCATGCCCGTCCCCGCCTGGCCGCGGGCGGGCATGAGGCTTCGCCCGCGCCGAGTTCGATGATTCGCTCGCCGCGCTCGCTCATCCGGCGCGCCGGCGGCGGAGCGTACGGACCCGCCGGGCGACCAGCACCACCGCGACGACGGCCAGCAGCGCGACCCAGAGCCACGGCACGGCCCACTGCCCGGCGGAGCGGGTGACCGCCGGCAGCTTGCTGTCCGCTGTGGACGCCTCGACGGTGACCCGGATGCCGAGCCGCCCGGCGGGGACGATCCCGTTGACCTGCTCGGTGATCGTGATGGCCGAGCCGGGCAGCAGCTCGGGCAGGCGGGCCGGCTCGGTGCCGGCGAGCTTCCAGCCGAACGGTGCCTGGATCTGGACGTGGCCGGAGCCGGCGACCCGTACGTTGCCGGTGTTGCGGACCCGGTACATCACGACGACGGGCGCGGTGCCGACCGGGTTCAGCGGGTTCTCGTAGCCGATCTTCATCGCCTCGACCTGCACGGCCGGGCGTACGGCACCGGCGACCCGAAGGTAGATCCGCGCGGCGACGCGGCGGTCCAGGTTGACCCGGCCACCACCGCCGGCCTGCGCCTGCACGACCGAGGCGACGATGCCGCCGGCGTGGTCGCCAGGGCTGGCGTTGGCCGGCACGGTCAGCTGGAACGGGATGACGACCCGCTTGCCGGCGGCCACCTGGTACGCGCGCGCGCCGAACGACGTCCACGCGCCCACGTCGGCCGCCCGGTGGCTGGCCGGCTGGAGGGCGAAGCTCCCGTCGGCGGTGGTGTACGCGTCCGAGCCGTACACCGCGAAGGTCATCGGCTGCGTGCCGAGGTTGGTGACCGCGACCCGGTCGTCGATCCGCTGGCCGGGCGCGGCGTCGTAGACGAAGTAGCTGCGGCCGGTCGGACCGTCCTTTCCGGACGGTTGCACGGCCCAGGTGAAGCCGGCGTCCGCGGCCGGCGCCGGAGTGGGGGCCGCAGCGGCCGGCGGTGCGGCCACGAGCACCGCGAGCAGGCCGGCCAGCGCGGCGAAGAGGTGCGCGGAAGGGCACCTTCCGGTCGTACGTCTCATGGCAGGTGCCCTTCCACGCTTATCTCAGGAGAGGGTGGTTCTCAGGAGAGGGTGGTTCTCAGGAGAGGGTGAGGGTGAGGGTCGCGGTGTAGTCGCCCGGCACGGTGGACGCGGGCACGCCGAGGCCCAGGTCCGCACCGCACTGGAACTGCCCCGCGCTCACCCCGGCCGCCGACGAGCACAGCGTGCGCGCGGTGCCGAGGCCGGAGCCCGGTTCGGCCACGCCGCCCGGCGTGACCGTGCCGGCGCCGCCGGCCAGCCCGTCCTCCACCACCGACGCGCTCGGCGTCCAGCCGAGGTTGTCGGCGGCGATCGTGCCGCCCAGCGGGCTGCTGAACGCCTCGACCTGACCGACGAGGCTCCACCCGGCGTTGGTGCCGCGCAGGTCCTTGACGGTCACGGCGTTGAGGCCACCGGTGGCCACCGCGCCCGGCTGCACCGCCGACAGGGCGACGCTCCCGCCGGCCGAGGTCAGCGTGAGCGGACCGGTGGCGAGCACCTGCGCGGTGATCTCCTGCTCCGCCGCCGTGCCGCCCGGCTCGCCCGAACCGGCGAAGGTGATCGCCGTCTCGGTGTCCTGGGACCGGTCGGCGGAGCCGTGCGCCGCGAACGTCAGCACGTAGCACGGGGTAGCGTTGCAGTCCACCGCCGTACCGGTGCCGTCGGTGTACGTGGCGCTGACCTCGAGCGTGGTGCTGAAGGTGCCGTCCGGGTTGAGCACGTCGGCCCCGCCCGCCCGGACCCACTTCGCGGACTTGTAGTACGCCGCGTTCGTCCAGTAGTCCGCGCGCTTGGGGCCGAAGACCACGTAGACGCCGGCGCCGGCCGCGTTGAAGCCGGAGCCGTTCACGGTGACCGTGGCGCCGGCCGGGTCCAGGTTGGACACCGGTGTGACGCTCACCGCCGGACCCGTCGGCTCGCCGCCACCGCCGGGGGCGGTGACCGCGAACGAGAGCGGGTCGAGCGCGGTGCCGGCGGTGTAGAAGCCGGCGAACGCCGACGCGCCGGTCTCCGTCATCGTGGTGGCCAGGTTGGACCACGTGACGGTGTCACCGGCCACGGCCGGCTCGGCGAGGGCGATCGTGGCGATCTCCGCCTGCTCGACGTGCACCGGCTCGAAGCCGCCGCCGCTGACCTCCAGGTCGACGTCGCCGAGCAGCGAGCCCGATGTGCCGTTGAGCACCACTGTCGGGTTCGACAGTGTGATCTCGAAGAAGTGCGCCGGGTACGAGAACACCACCGTGCCGCCGTAGTGGACGGTGGTGGCTCCGGTCGCGGCGTCGTACGTACCGCCGGTGGCGGTGAACCGGAACGTGCCGTCGGCGTTACGGGTCGCCCCGTCGCTCACGCCGATCGGCGGGTTGCCGTTGCCGGTGGATACGTACGCGCGGAACGACGCCTTGAAGCCCCAGTCGAGCGTCCCGCCCGTGATGTCGGCGGGAGCCGCCGACGCGGGTGCGACGGCGGCGATCGAGGCGGCCGCTCCGACCGCGGCGGCTGCGGCCCAGCGAAGCGACCGGCCGATACGGCCGGCGGTATGTCTGCCCATGCGTGTGTGCCTTTCCTTCTCGACGCGAACAAGCGTGATTAGGCTAGGCTCGCCTAACTTTCCTGCAAATCCTCTGAACACCCGCTTGCGCGAGCCTCATGATCCAATTAGGTTAGCCTAACCAAATCGGGAGGCGGAATGCGCAGCTTGGCAGCCGTGGCGACGCTCCTGGCCGGCGTGGTCCTGTTCGCCGCCGGCCCGGCGTACGCCGACACCACCGCCCGCGGTCCGGGCGGCCAGAGGCTGACCGTCAGCAAGACCAGCGGGCTCGACCGCGCGGGCGAGACGGTCACCGTCTCCGGCGCCGGGTACGACGTCGACAAGGGCATCTACGTCGCGTACTGCGTCGACAACGGCGCCGGCGCCGTGCCCACGCCCTGCGGCGGCGGTGCCGACATGAGCGGGAGCCTCGGCGCCTCGCACTGGATCTCCTCCAACCCGCCCTCGTACGGGGAGGGGCTGGCCGTCCCCTATGGAGCGGGCGGCTCGTTCCGCGTGCGGGTGAAGGTGACCACGAAGATCGGAGACGTCGACTGCACGGCCCGCCGCTGTTCGGTCGTGACCCGCACGGACCACACCCGGACCAGTGACCGGACGCAGGACGTCCGCATTCCGGTGACGTTCGCGGGAGCGGCGGGCGGCGGCACGCGCACCACCGCGCCGGCCGCCAAGCCGCCGGCGCCCGAGCGGACCACGGCGGCCCCGCCCCGCACCAACACCTCCGCACCGGCGACCTCGGCGCCGGCCGGTGCGGCACCGGTGGTCACCGGCGCGCCGCAGGGCACGGCTGCGGCACCGGCCACCGACGCCCCGCTGGCCGTGACCCGGGTCAGCGACAGCACCTCCGCCGGACGGTGGTGGACGGGGACCGTCGCCGTGCTGGGCGCCCTGGTGCTCGTACTCCTGCTGATGCTGTGGCGCCGCGGGCGGCGAGCGTGAGGCGGGCCCTGCTCGCGGCGGCGCTGGTCCTCGCCGGATGCGGCGCGCCCGCGCCGGCGACCCCGACCGCCGGCGGCTGCGGCCCGGCCACGGCGGTGGTGGAGTCGACCGACGTGGTGCCGGTCGGCGCCGACCCGGGCAGCGCCCTGCCGGCGACCGTGACCTCGGCCGACGGGCGCGCGGTGACGGTCCGCGACGCGAGCCGGATCCTGCCGGTCAACCTCTACGGCTCGATCGCCGAAATCGTATTCAGCCTCGGGCTGGGCGACCGGGTGGTGGGGCGGGACACCTCCACCACCTTCGCCGCGGCGGCCGACCTGCCGCTGGTCACCCCCGCCGGGCACGACCTCTCCGGCGAGGCCGTCCTCAAGCTCAACCCGACCGTGGTACTCGCCGACGACAGCATCGGTCCGCCCGAGGTCTTCAACCAGCTGCGCCGTTCCGGGATCGCGGTCGTGCTGATCGACGACGAGCAGACGCTGGCCGCGGTGCCCCGCCACATCCGCGCGATCGCCGCCGCCCTCGGCGTGCCCGCCGCCGGTGAGGCGCTGGTCGCCCGGGTCGACGGGGAGATCGCCGAGGCCCGCCGCGCGGCGCCCGAGGGCGGCCCGCCACCACGGATCGCGTTCCTCTACGTGCGCGGCACCGCCGGCGTCTACCTGATGGGCGGCAAGGGCGCCGGCTCCGACGAGATGATCGCGGCGATCGGCGGGGTCGACACCGGTACGGAGATCGGGCTGGAGAAGTTCCGGCCGATGACCAGCGAAGGGCTGATCAACGCGGCGCCCGACGTGCTCCTGGTGATGTCGGAAGGGCTCGCCTCGGTCGGCGGCGTCGACGGGCTGCTCAAGCTGCCCGGAGTCGCCCAGACGCCGGCCGGGCGGCAGCGCCGCGTCGTGGACATGGACGACGGGATGCTGCTCAACTTCGGCGCCCGTACCGGCCGCGCGATCCAGGCGCTGGCCAAGGCCGTGTACGAGTCCTGCCGGTGAGGCGCGCCGCCCTCCTGCTCGGGCTCGGGGCCGGGCTCGTCGTGCTCTGCCTCGTCGCCGCCGGTACGGGCCAGGTGCGCGTACCGCCGGCCGAGGTGCTCGGCTCGCTGACGCACCGCCTCGGGCTGGACATCGGGCCGATGCCGAGCGCCCCGCAGGGCGAGAACGCGCTGTGGGTCGTCCGCTTCCCGCGCGTGGTGCTCGCCGTCATCGTCGGCGCCTCGCTCGGCTGTGCCGGCGCGCTGATGCAGGGGCTCTTCGGCAACCCCCTCGCCGAGCCGGGCGTCATCGGCGTCTCCTCGGGGGCCGCGGTCGGTGCGGCCACCGCGATCGTGGCCGGGGTCTCCACCCTCGGCGGCTGGACGGTGGCGGCCGCCGCGTTCGCCGGCGGGCTCGCCGCCGCGCTGCTCGTCTACAGCATGTCCCGCGCGGGCGGGCGTACCGAGGTGGTGACCCTGGTGCTGACCGGCATCGCGGTCAACGCGGTCGCCGGCGCGCTGATCGGGCTGGTGATGTTCTTCGGCGACGCGGACGCGGTGCGCGCGATCGCGTTCTGGCAGCTCGGCAGCCTGGCCCAGGCGACCTGGGGGAGTGTCGGCACCACGCTGCCGTGCGCGGTCGCCGGCATCGCCGCCGCCCTGTTCGCCGCCCGCCGGCTGGACCTGCTCGCCCTCGGCGACCAGCAGGCCCGGCACCTCGGCGTCAACGTCGAGCGGCTGCGGATCGCGCTGATCGGCGTGACCGCGCTGCTGGCCGCCTCCGCCGTCGCCTTCACCGGGGTGATCAGCTTCGTCGGGCTGGTGGTGCCGCACCTGATCCGCATGGTCGCCGGCCCCGGCCACCGGCTGCTGCTGCCGGCGAGCGCGCTCGCCGGCGCGGCCGTGGTGGTGGGCGGAGACCTGGCGGCGCGGACGCTCATCGAGTACCAGGAGCTGCCGCTCGGCGTGCTCACCGCGGTCGTGGGCGGGCCCTGCTTCTTCTGGCTGCTGCGCCGCACGCGCAGCCGGGCGGGAGGCTGGGGATGAGGGCCGCCCGCCTTCGCGGCCTCTCGCTGGCGCGCGGGCCGGGCCGGGGCGTCGCGGGCGACTGGCGGCCGGAGCGTGGCGCGCTCGCCATCCAGGCGCGCGGCCTTGCGGTACGGCGCGGCACCGCCACCGTACTGTCCGATGTGGACCTCGACGTGCGCGCGGGCGAGCTGCTCGCCCTCGTCGGCCCCAACGGCGCCGGCAAGACCACCCTCCTCGCCGCCGCCTGTGGCGACCTGCCCGCGCACGCCGGCACCATCACGCTCGGCGGCGCGGCACTGTCCGGGGCGAAAACGGTCGAGCTGGCCCGCCGCCGCGCGATGCTGCCGCAGCACACGACGCTCGCGTTCCCGTTCACGGTCGCGGACGTGGTCGCGATGGGGCGCGCGCCCTGGGCCGGCACGCCACGCCAGGCCGAGGACACCGAGGCGGTCGCCGACGCCATGCGCCAGGCCGACGTCGAACGCTTCGCCGCCCGCCCCTTCCCCTCCCTTTCCGGCGGCGAGCAGGCCCGCACCGCGCTGGCCCGCGCGCTCGCCCAGCGCACGCCGATCCTGCTGCTCGACGAGCCGACCGCCGCCCTCGACCTGCACCACCAGGAGCTGGTCCTCGGCATCGCCCGCGACCGCGCCCGGGCCGGCGACGCGGTGGTGGCGGTGCTGCACGACCTGGGACTGGCCGCCGCGTACGCCGACCGGGTCGCCCTCCTGGCCGGCGGTCGCGTGGTCGCCGACGGGCCGCCGGAGCGGGTGCTCACCGCCGGCACGCTCAGCGGCGTGTACCAGCACCGGGTCGAGGTGATCCCGCATCCGCGCACCGGCGTGCCCCTGATCGTGCCCGACCGTCCCGCCCCTCCCGACCGGGCGTGAGCGGCGGTCGTACCAGGTAGGGTGTGCGATGGCGCGCCGGGAAGTCTGGTCGGCACTCGTGTCGGCGTGACCCCGGAAAGGGCGATTTGATGGCTCCCGTGCGTTCCGTCCCCCGCATCTTCCGGCTGGGGTCCTGGGTCGAGGCCCGGCGGATCGCGGCCATCCTGCGGCAGGAGACGATCGGCGGCACGCTGCTGCTCGCCGCCGCGCTGCTCGGCATGATCTGGGCCAACACTCCGTGGTCGGCGGGATACCAGGCGTTGCGCGACTTCCGCGTCGGCCCGTCCGCGCTGCATCTGGACCTCAGCCTGGCGACCTGGGCGGCCGACGGGCTGCTGGCGATCTTCTTCTTCGTGGCCGGGCTGGAGCTGAAGCGCGAGTTCGTCGCCGGCGACCTGCGCGACCCGCGCCGCGCCGTGGTGCCGGTCGCCGCGGCGCTCGGCGGCGTGGCCGTACCCGCGATCCTGTACCTCCTGGTCGCCGGGGGATCGGGCGACGGCGCGGCCCGCGGCTGGGCGGTGCCGACCGCGACGGACATCGCGTTCGCGCTGGCGGTGCTGGCGGTGGTCGGCCGGCACCTGCCGGCGGCGCTGCGCACGTTCATGCTGACGCTCGCGGTGGTCGACGACCTGATCGCCATCATGATCATCGCGGTGTTCTACACGAGCGAGCTGGCCGTGCTGCCGCTGCTCGGCGCGGCGGTGCCGCTGGCGGTGTTCGCGCTGCTGGTCCAGCGGGGCAACCGGTCCTGGTGGCTGCTGCTCCCGCTGGCGGCGGCGACCTGGTTCCTGATCCACGAGTCAGGCGTGCACGCGACCGTCGCCGGTGTGCTGCTGGCCTTCATGGTGCCGGTACGCCCCCGCGGCCGCGGCGCCGGCGCGGCCGGCCGCGTCACCGGTGCCCACGCCGCTGCGGTTTCGGGGTTGGCGGAGCACTTCGAGCACCGCTTCCGGCCGATCTCGGCGGGGGTGGCGGTGCCGGTCTTCGCGTTCCTGAGCGCGGGGGTCACGGTCGGCGGGCTCAGCGGGCTCACCGGGTCACTCGCCGAGCCGGTCGCGCTCGGGATCGTCGTCGGGCTGGTCGCCGGCAAGGCGATCGGCATCACCGTGGCGACCTGGCTCGTCGCCCGCTTCACCAGAACCTCGCTGGAGGAAGGGCTCGGCTGGGCGGACACGGTCGCACTGGGCACGCTCGGCGGCATCGGCTTCACCGTGTCGCTGCTGATCGGCGACCTGGCGTTCGGCGCCGGCTCGGCCCGTGCCGAGCAGGCCACGGTCGGCGTGCTGGCCGGCTCGGTCGGCGCGGCGCTGGCGGCCACGGTCCTGCTGCGCCTGCGCGACCGGGCACACCGCCGCCTCCAGGAAGCCCAGGAGGCCGACGAGGACCACGACGGCATCCCGGACGCGTACCAGTGAGCCGTGTCAGGGGACGAACGTCCGCCCCTGGGCGGTGCCCTCGACGGCCTCGGCGACCTCGGCGGATGGCGGACCGCCGCCGCCGCCGAGCGGCGGCTGCGGGCGCGGTGCGCCGGGCGCCGCTCCCGCGACCGCGGGTAGACTCGGCGGACCCAGCGGCAGGAGCCGACTCTTGAGCAACGAACCCAACCGCCCGTACCACGTGCTGCTCGTCGACGACGACGAGGCGGACGTCGCCCTGATCAGCCAGTCGTTCGCCGAGCACCACGCACCGGTGCGGCTGCACGTCACGCACGACGGGGTCGAGGCGATGGCCTTCCTGCGCCGCGAGGCGGAGCACGCCGCGGCACCCCGGCCCGACCTCGTCCTCCTGGATCTCAACATGCCCCGGATGAACGGCCGGCAGGTGCTCGACGCCGTGAAGTCCGACCACGCCCTCGCCACGATCCCGGTGGTCATGCTGACCACGTCGGAGCAGCCGGCGGACATCGCCGCGAGCTACGCCGGGCGCGCCAACGCCTACGTCACCAAGCCCATCGACCTCGCCGACCTCGAAGCGGCCATCGCCAAGATCTACGACTTCTACGGCGAGCTGTCGGCCCATCCCAAGCGAGACTGAGCCGCCCGCCCGCCGCCGGGGCGGGCCGGTCCGCGGTGGTCGGGACGTTCACGCGGCTTTCTTCTTGGCCGTGCCGTTCTTCTTCGCCGCCGCCTTCTTCGCCGGTCCGCCCTTGGCCGAGCCGGCCTTCTTCTCCGCTGTGGCCTTCTTGCCGGCGGCGGCCTTCTTCGCGGGGCCGGCTTTCTTCGCGGGGCCAGCCTTCCTGGGCCGGGTCGACGCCGCCCCGCCCGCCGCGCGCGTGCCCACCTTCCCCGAAGCGCCTCGGGACGCCTTCGCCGCGTCGACGCTGCGGCGCAGCACCTCCATCAGGTCGGTGACGTTCGTGGCCTCCGGCGCCGCCTCGGCCACGGTGACCTCGGCGCCCTCCTTCTTGGCCTCGATCAGCTCGTTGACCCGGTCGGTGTACGTGTCGCGGTAGTCGGCCGGCTTCCACGGGCCGCTCATCGAGTCGATCAGCTGCGTGGCCATGCGCAGCTCCTGCGGGCGCGGCTTCGCCTTGCCGGGCAGCTCGATCTCCTTGTGTGGGTCGCGTACCTCGTCGGCGAAGTGCATCGTCTCCAGCACCAGCAGCCCGTCGCTCGGCCGGATCGCCGCCAGGTACTCCTTGCCGCGCATCACCAACGTGCCGATCGCCGCGCGGTTGGCGTCCCCCATCGCGTCGCGGAGCAGCGCGTATGTCTGGGCGGTCTCCTCGGTCCCCGGCGCCAGGTAGTAGGTCCGCTGGTAGTAGACCGGGTCGATCTCGTCCAGGTCGACGAAGGCGTGGATCTCGAGGGAGCGGGAGCGGCCCGGCGCGATCGACTCCAGCTCGTCGGGGTCGAGGATCACGTACTCGCCGCCGCCCACGTCGGTGCCCTTCGCGATGTCCCCGTACTCCACCTCCTTGCCGGTGCGCTCGTTCACGCGCCGGTACCGGATGCGGTCGCCGGTGCCCTTCTGGAACTGGTGGAAGGACACATCGTGTTCGCGCGTGGCCGAGTACAGGCGGACCGGCACCGACACCAGTCCGAAACTGATCACGCCGGTCCAGATCGAGCGTGCCATCACCCACCGCCTTCCGGTCGCTGTCTCAGCGGTACCCGGGGGAAGCCGGTTGAACCCCCGGAGATTGGCGACCGGGGGAGGGGGTACGCCTCGGGCATGGATGGTGCGCGCGTGCGACGGTTCCCGTTCACGGCCCCGAAGCCGGTGTGGTGGCTGCTGGCGCCGCTCGGCATCCGCCCGGCCACCGCGTGGCTGGCGCTCTCCGACGACGAGCTGGTGGTCCGGTTCGGCCCATGGCGGCTGCGGACCAGCCGGGGCAACGTGCGGGACGCGCGGCGCACCGGCCCGTACCGGTGGTGGCGGGTCATCGGCCCGCACCTGTCCCTCGCCGACCGCGGCGTCAGCTTCGGCACGAGTACGGCGGCCGGGGTCTGCGTCCGGTTCGTGACGCCGGTGCCAGCCCTCCTGCCGGGGCGGTGGCTGCGCCATCCCGGCCTCACGGTCACCGTCGCCGACCCCGACGCGCTCGTCGACGCCCTCACCTGAGCCCGAGCCGGGCCAGCCCGAAAACCCGGCGTGGGCCGGGCGTACGCGATCAACGCGATCGCGCAGGAGGTGCTCTTCATCGGCGGCCCGCTCGCGGTCACGGCGAGCCTCGCGCTGTCCGGGCCGGCGGGCGCGCTGGTGGCGTTCGTGGCGATCGGGAGCGCCGGGCTCGCGGTGCAGGCGGCCGTCGTTCCACATCGGACGGTCGTGGCCACGGGCCACTCGGCGGTCGCCGGCGGTGGCGGTCGCGGTCTTCGGGCTGCCGCTGGCGCCGTGGCTGGCGGTCACCGACGAGCTGATGGCGCGGGCCGTGCCGGGGCCGCGCACCGCCGAGGCGTACGGCTGGCTCCAGACCGCCGGCCAGGCCGGCCTCGCGCTCGGCGCGGCCACCGCCGGCCAGCTCAGCGACCGCGCCGGGCCGGCCACCGCGCTGCTGCTCGCGCCGGTCGCGCTGGGCTCCGCGCTCGCGTTCACCGCCGCCCGCCGCCACACCCTGCGGGGTACGCGGTAGCCGAGCCGGGCGGCGTCAGAGGATCGGCTTCCCGCCGGTGACCGGGATGACCGCGCCGGAGATGTAACTGCCCTCGTCCGAGGCGAGCATCACGTACGGCGGTGCGACCTCCCGGGGCTGGCCGGGCCGGCCGAGCGGCGTGTCGTAGCCGAACTGCCCGACGCGTTCGGGCGGCATCGTGGAGGGGATCAGCGGCGTCCAGATCGGGCCGGGCGCGACCGCGTTCACCCGGATGCCGCGGTCGCCGAGCATCTGGGCCAGGCCGGCGGTGAAGTTGGCGATGGCGCCCTTCGTCGTGGCGTACGGCAGCAGCGTCGGCCGGGGCATGTCGTAGTTGACCGAGCTGGTGTTGATGATCGAGGAGCCGGCCGCCATGTGCGGCAGGGCCGCCTTCACGATCCGGAACATGGCGGTGATGTTCACGTCGAACGTGTACTGCCACTCCTCGTCGCTGACCTCTTCGACGGTCTCGTGGGTCATCTGGTAGGCGGCGTTGTTGACCAGCACGTCGATCCGGCCGAACTCGGCCACCGCGAGTTCCACGACCGCCCGGCAGTACGCCGGGTCGGCCACGTCGCCCGGCATCAGTACGGCCTGGCGGCCGGCCCGCTCGACCAGCTCGGCGGTCTGCTTGGCGTCGTTGTGCTCGCTCAGGTACGAGATCAGCACGTCCGCGCCCTCCCGCGCGAACGCGATCGCGACCGCCCGGCCGATGCCGCTGTCGGCGCCGGTGATCAGCGTCTTGCGACCTTCCAGGCGGCCGGAGCCGCGGTAGGACTCCTCACCGTGGTCCGGCTTGAGGCGCATCGCGGTCAGTGTGCCCGGCGGTTTCTGGTGCGGCTCGGACTTCTGGGCGTCAGACATGCTTTGCCACATTTCCGGACCGGCGCCGCCCAAACCTCCCGTCCGAACACCGGTCCACCAGCGGGGACCGGCGTGCCGGTGTGACCCGCCGCCGGGCGTGCGGGGCGCAGCACGCGGCTCCGAAAGCCGGACGGCGAGATGAAATGGGGCCGGCGCCCCTCACGATTCAATTTCAAAACGCGGTTTTCGCACCAAGACTCGGGACAGTTGCAGCAAACGGACGTGAGCGTCCGCTAGGCTGGGAAATCCTGAGGCATCCCGCAAACACTCAGGACCGCGTAAGCCCTCTCCCGTTACGGCGGGAGAGGGCTTACTTGCCGGGGAAAGATCGACAAGTGGCCGATGGAGATCGCCCGGCGACTATTTCCCGATCTGAGGCTCAGCCATTGGGGCGGGAGTCGATCGCCTGGAGTGCCCAGCTGTTGCCGTCGGGGTCGCGGAAGTAGACGAACCTGCCCCAGGGCTGCGGATCGACCTCGCTCGCCTCCACACCGGCGTCGAGCAACTGCCTGCGTGCCGCCTCGGCGTCGGCCACCACGACCTGGATTTCCTGCGTGCCCGGCGTCTTCTCGGTGATGCCGTCGCCGAGCACGATGGAGCACGCCGAGCCGGGCGGGGTGAGCTGGACGAAGCGCAGGCCCTCGTGCACCTGGTGGTCGTGGTCGGCGTTGAAGCCCAGCCGCACGTAGAAATCCTTGGCCCGGTCGACATCGGTGACCGGGACGGGAATGAGCTCGATCTTCCAGTCCATGACCCTCACCCTAGGGCGGGGTACGACACTTTCCGGCCGTTACGCCTTCCACTCCGCGGCCGGCGTGAGCGGTACCGGCACCGGGCGCTCCGCCGCCGTCGCCAGCTCGATCCGCCGCCCCTCGCCGGCCGACCGGAGCAGGGCGGTCATGACCTCGAGGACGTGCAGCGCCAGCTCGCCGCTGGCCCGCGGCGGCCGCTGGCCGTCGGCCGTGACGAGGTCGAGGAGGCCGACACCGCGGGCCCCGGCGGCGTATCCGGCCGCGGGCACCAGCGCGTGCCACGCGTTACCGCCGAGCGCGAAGTGCCGCACCTCGCCCGCGAACGCGTTTGGGTCGGGGACGGCGAGCGTGCCGGTCTCACCTTGCACCTCGATGGGGGCGGCGGTGGTCGCCACGCCGTCGAAGCTCGTGGTGATGGTGGCGAGGGCGCCGTTGGCGTGTTCGAGCACGCCGGTGACGTGGCTGGCCACCTCGACCGGGATCCGCTCGCCCGCGCGAGGGCCGGAGCCGATCACCCGCCCGTCGCGCAGCCGGCTCGCCGCGCCGACCACCGCGCGTACCGGGCCGAGCAGGTGGACCAGCGCGGTGACGTAGTACGGCCCCATGTCCAGCAGCGGCCCGCCGCCGGCCCTGTAGTAGAAGTCGGGGTGGGGGTGCCACCGCTCGTGCCCCGGCGTCACCATCACGGCCGTCGCGGAGAGGGGGCGGCCGATCAGTCCACTGTCGAGGGCGGCGCGGGCGGTCTGCGTGCCCGTACCCAGGACGGTGTCCGGCGCGCAACCCACGCGGACGCCGGCGACCGCGGCGTGGTCCATGATGGACCGTGCGGCCTCGAACGTGGCGGCGAGCGGCTTCTCCAGGTAGACCCCCTTGCCGCCGGCTATCGCGCCGAGCGCGATCTCCGCGTGCGCCGCGGGGATGGTGAGGTTGAGGACGGTCTGGATGTCGGGGCGCGCGAAGAGGCGCTCGACGCCGACCGCCTCGGCCCCCGGCAGCCCGGCGGCCACCGCGGCGGCCCGGTCGGCGTCGAGGTCGGCCACCGCGGCGACGGTCACCGCCGGATGGTCCGCGAGCGTCTCCAGGTACGCGCGGGAGATGACGCCGAGACCTACGACGCCGATCCGGTGCGGGTCGCCCACCGCATGCCCCTCTCGACGACCGTGCGGACGCTGGCGTGCTCCAGCACGTCGAGGCTGTGGCCGGGCGTGGTCACGACGACGCGCCCCTTGCCCCACCGGCGGGTCCAGATCGCCGGCGAGGTGATCGGCCGGTGCCACGGATGCCACTCCCGAGTGGGGTGCGTGGTGGTGGCGAGCACGTCGATCAGGTCGTCGTGCAGCACCCAGTACTGCTCGGTGACCAGGTCGAAGTCGTCGATGCCCGCGGTGATCTCGTGCTGGCGGCCGAGGTCGGTGAGGTGCACCGTGTGCGGCAGGTAGTTGTCCTCCTGGTCGCCGACCCGCTCGCACGGCTCCTTGCCGGGGTGCGTGGCGAACTGCCCACCGACAAGCTGGAGGTAGTCGGAGGAGGCGCGGTACGAGTCGACGATCCCGCCGTGCCAGCCGGTGAGGCCGGTGCCCGCCTCGACCGCCGCGCGCAGCCCGGCCACCTGCTCGGCGCTGATCCGCGACATCGTCACGCACTGCACGACCAGGTCGGTGGCGGCCATCTCGGCGGCGTCGGCGTAGACCTCCGGCGACTCCTCGACTCGCACGGCGTAGCCGCTGCCGCGCAGGAACGGGATGAACATCTCCGTCGCCTCGACCGGCCGGTGCCCCTCCCAGCCGCCGCGTACGACAAGTGCTCTCACAGGCGTGGCTCCCTCAGGCGCGGAACTGCTTGCCCACCAACGTGAGCAGGGCGTCGTGCGTCTCCCGGTCGGCGGAGGCGATCATGCCGTCGGCGCCCTCGCCGACCGGCTGCCCGCGCAGGCCGGTGACCACGCACCCCGCGGCCCGGCACACCGCCAGCCCGGCCGCGAAGTGCACGTTGTCGCGGATGTCGCCGTCGGTCACGTAGGCCGCCCGCCGCCCCGCCGCGACCCAGGTCAGCGCCAGCGTCGTCGACGTGACCCGCCCGCCGAACCGCCGCGTGAACGCCACGTCGTTGAGCAGCCGCACGGCCCGGAAGCCCGGCCCGTTGTCGAAGGGGGGCTCGAGGTTGACATCGACCAGGGGTACGACGGCCGGCGGCGGCGCGAGGGGGACGTCGGTGCCGTCGCGGCGGACCCGGGCCCCGCGCCCGTCGGTCCAGAACACCTCCCCCGTGAACGGGTCGGCGGCCGCCGCGACCGCCACGCCCGCGCCGTCCCGCAGGGCGACGTTGACCGCGACCAGCGGCGTGTGCGCGGCGAAGTTGAGCGTGCCGCAGAGCGGGTCGACCAGCCAGAGGCGGCCGGCGGCGGCGTCACCGTCGTGACCGGACTCCTCGCCGAGCACCGCGTCGTGCGGCCGGGCCGGCCGCAGCACGTCGAGGACCGCCCGCTCGGCCTCGATGTCTGCCGCGGTCGCGAAGTCGTTGCCGGACTTGGCGAACCGCTCCAAGGGCTGCCCGAAGCGGGCCCGCACCACGGCGGCGCCCGCCTGCGCCGCGGCAACGGCGAGGTCCGCGTCAGACATCGTTAGATCATAGTGCGCGTGCCGGATCGGGCCGCCCCGTGCCGCGCGTGCGCTGGATCAGCACGACGCAGCCGAGCACCACCAGCGCGGCGCCGATCGAGGCGGGCGTGACGGTCTCGCCGAGCAGCAGCGCGGACCAGAGCATCGTGAGTACCGGCTGGGCGAGCTGGATCTGGCCGACCCGGGCGATGCCACCGCGGGCCAAGCCGGCGTACCAGGCGAAGAAGCCCAGGAACATGGAGACCACGGTGAGGTAGCCGAACGCCGTCCAGGTGCCCGCCCCGGCGTGCGGCGGATGGGCCGCGGCGGCGGCGAGCGTGACGGGCAGGGTGACGGGCAGCGCGAGCAGCAGCGCCCAGCAGATCGTCCGGGCGCCGCCCAGCTCCCGGGCGAGCGCACCGCCCTCGGCGTACCCGAGGCCGCACAGGACCACCGCCGCGAGCAGGAAGAGGTCGGCGAGGGCGAACGTGCCGCGTACCGCCCCGGTGGTGGCCAGGAAGGCGAGCACCGCCAGCAGCCCGCCGGCGCTGGCGGCCCAGAACAGCGGCGGTGGCCGCTCGCCGGCCCGCAGCACCGCGAACACGGCGGTCAGCGCGGGCAGCACGGCGATGACGACCGCACCGTGGGCGGAGGTCTGCGTGGTCAGCGCCAGCGAGGTGAACAGCGGGAAGCCGACGACCACGCCGAGCGCGACGACCGACAGCCGCCGCCACTGGCCCCGGGTCGGCCTCGGCGCGCCGGTGAGGCGCAGGTACGCCCAGGCCAGCAGCGCGGCGCCGACGGCCCGGCCGAAGGCCACGAACCACGGGTCGAGCTGCTGCACGGCGACGCGCGTGGCGGGCAGCGACATGCTGAAGGCGAGCACGCCCAGCGCGCCGAGTGTGAGGCCGACGGCCCGATCCGCTGTTACCGTGGGCGCGACAGTAGCGCTACTCTCTACCTTCATGAAAGACGGTAACGCAGTCGATCGCGTTATCCAAGTCCTGCGCGGTCTCGCGGCCGCCGCCGGCCCGGGCGCACGGCTGCCCTCGGTGCGCGAGCTGACCGCCCGGCACCATGCCTCGCCGGTCACCGTCGCGGAGGCGATCCGGCAGCTCGTGGCGGCGGGGCTGATCGAGACGCGACCGGGCCGGGGCACGTTCGTGGCCGCGCGTCCGGCGGCGCGGCCGGCCCCCGACCTGGCCTGGCAGACGGTGGCGCTCGGGCCCGGCCGGCCGGGGGAGGAGGAGATGCAGGCGCTACTGGCGTTACCGCGACCGGGCGCCATCCCGCTCACCGGCGGCTACCTGGAGGCGGAGCTGCAGCCGGTCGCCGCCCTCGGCGCCGCGCTCGCCCGCGCCGCCCGCCAGCCCGCCGCCTGGCAGCGCGGGCCGGCCGAGGGGCGCGAAGACCTGCGCGCCTGGTTCGCCCGCGAGGCCGGCGGCGGGCTGCGCGCCGACGACATGGTGATCTGCCCGGGCGGGCAGGCCGCGCTGTCGTCCGCGCTGCGTGCCCTCGCCGCGCCCGGCGACACGCTGCTCGTGGAGTCCCCGACCTACCTGGGGGCGCTGGCCGCGGCCCGGGCGGCGGGGCTGCGGGTGACCCCGGTGCCCGCCGACGCCGACGGCGTGCTCCCCGACCAGCTCGCCGCCGCGTTCGCCCGCACCGGCGCGCGACTGTTCTACTGCCAGCCGCTGCACGCCAACCCGAGCGGCGCGACCCTGGTCGCCCACCGCCGCGCCGGGGTGGCCGAGGCCGTCCGCGGCGCCGGGGCGTTCCTGATCGAAGACGACTACGCCCGCGACCTCTCCATCGACGCCGAGCCCCCGCGGCCGCTGGCCGCCGACGACCCCGACGGGCACGTGGTCCACCTGCGCTCGCTGACCAAGTCGGCCGCCCCCGGCCTGCGGGTCGCCGCGATCGGCGCCCGCGGCCCCGCCGGCGCCCGGCTGCGCGCGGCTCGGCTGCTCGACGACTTCTTCGTCGCCGGCCCGCTCCAGCAGGCCGCGCTGGAGCTCGTCACCGCGCCGGCCTGGGCGCGGCACCTCCGGGCACTGCGTGCCGCGCTGCGGACCCGGCGCGAGGCGCTGCTGGCCGCGCTCGGCCGCCACTTGCCCGAGGTCGTCCCGCCGGCGGTGCCCCGCGGTGGCCTGCACCTGTGGGTCCGCCTGCCCGACGGCACCGACGACGCCGCGCTGGCCGTCGCGGCCGCCGCCGAAGGCGTCGTCGTCCTCCCCGGCCGCCCCTGGTACGCGGCCGAGCCCTCGGCGCCGCACCTGCGCCTGACCTACGCCGCAGCCCCGCCCGACCTCATGGACGAGGCGGTCCGCCGCCTCGCGCGTGCCCTCCGCGCCGGGGCGGCACCGTCCCGGCACGGTGTGTGATCGGCCGCCAACCGGGGGTATCGCGTCTCGGGTGACCAATCGAGGCAAAGTGATCTTGGGGATTGTCATCGCGGTGATCGTGATCGTGATCGTCATCATCGCGATCGCGGCGAGCGGCGGTGGCGGGGGCGGGGGCGGCGGCTACTGAGGCTCCCGGCCCATCGCCGGACGGCGGGACCCGCGCCCGGCTCGTAGGGTGGCCTGGTGCGATTCGGGGTGCTGGGGCCGCTGGCCGTGTGGACGGACGCCGGCGAGCCGGTGACCGTCCCGGGGCGCAAGGTGCGCGCCCTGCTCGCCGACCTGCTGGCGCACGAGGGACGCCCGGTGGCGGTGGACCGGCTGGTCGAAGACCTCTGGGGCGGGGCGGCGCCGGCCGATCCCGGTGCCGCCGTGCACGTACGGGTCTCGCAGCTGCGCCGCGCGCTGGCCGGCGCCGAGGCGGGCGCGCGGGAGCTGGTGGTCTCGCAGGCGCCCGGATACGCGCTGCGCGCCGAGCCCGGCACCGTCGACGCCGACCGGTTCGCCACTCTCGCCGCGCAGGCGCGGTCGGCCGGTGACCCGCGCACGCGGGCCCGCCTGCTGGCCGAGGCGATGGAGCTGTGGCGCGGGCCGGCGCTGGCCGACTTCGCCGACGAGCCGTTCGCCCGCCCGGCGGTGGCCCGGTGGGAGGAGCAGCGGCTGGCCGCCGTGGAGGCGTACGCCGAGGCGCGGCTCGCGCTGGGCGAGCACCGCGACCTGGCCGCCGAGCTGGTCGACGAGGTGACCCGGCACCCCTTCCGGGAGCGGCTGCGCGCGGCCCACCTGCGCGCCCTGCACCGCTCCGGGCGTACGGCCGAGGCGCTGGACGGCATCCACGACCTGCGCCACCGGCTCGCCGGCGAGCTGGGGCTCGACCCGGGCCCGGAGCTGGACGCGCTGCACCGCGCGATCCTGGCCGGCGACCCGGCCGAAGACCCGCCGGCGGCACACGAACGGCCGGTGAAGCCGACCACCAACCTGCCGGCGCCGGTGACCGAGCTGATCGGGCGGGAGCACGCGGTGCGCCGGGTCCGCGAGCTGCTGGGGGCGGGCCGCCTGGTGACCCTCACCGGCGCGGGCGGGGTCGGCAAGACCAGCGTGGCGCTGGCGGTGGCCCGAGGCGTGGCCGGCGCCTATCCGGACGGCGCCTGGCTGGTCGACCTGACGACCTGGGACGGGCGCGGCGACCCGGCCGAGCCGGTGCTCTCGGTGCTCGCCGTGGCCGACCCGCCGGGCGCCCCGAAACCGGCGGCGGAACGCCTCGCGACCGCCCTGCGCGAGCGCTGCACGCTGCTCGTACTCGACAACTGCGAGCACGTGGTCGACCAGGTGGCCGGCCTTGTCGGCGCCCTGCTGCCGGCGGCGCCCGAGGTCCATGTGCTGGCCACGAGCCGCGAGCCGCTGCGGCTGCGCGGGGAGGCGCGGTGGGAGCTGCCGCCGCTGGAGGTGCCGGACACCGACGACCCGGAGCGGCTGCTCCGCTCGGCCGCGGTACGCCTGTTCCTGGCCCGGGCCGGGCTCGACCCGGCCCCGGAGGCGGTCGGCGCCGCGGCCGAGGTGTGCCGGCGGCTCGACGGCATCCCGCTGGCGCTCGAGCTGGCCGCGACCCGCGTACCCGCGCTGGGCGTCGCCGAGCTGGCCGCGCGGCTGCGGGTCCCCCGCGACCGGTTCGGGCTGCTCGGCACCGCGCCGCGGGACGCGCCGGCCCGGCAGCGCACGCTCGCCGCGGTCATCGACTGGAGCTGGCGGCTGCTCTCCCCGCCCGAGCGGGCGGTGCTGCGCCGGCTCGCCGTCCACTCCGGCGGCTGCACGCTCGCCGCCGCCGAGGCGGTGTGCGCCGGCGACGGCGTGCCCACCGGCGACGTGCTCGACCTGGTGGCCCGGCTGGTCGACCGCTCGCTGGTGGTGCGGGCCGGTGCCGGCGCGGGCCGGTTCCGGCTGCCGGAGTCGGTCGCCGCGTACTGTCTGGACCGGCTCCGCGAGGCGGGGGAGGAGCCGGCGCTGCGCCGCCGGCACGCCGACCACCACCTCGCGGTCGCCGAGGAGGCGGAGGCCCAGCTGCGCGGCCCCGGCCAGCGGGAGTGGCTGCGCCGGCTGGACGCCGAGGGGGCGAACATGCGGGCGGCGCTGGACACGTTCCAGCGCGAGGGCGCCGCCGCGGAGGCCCTGCGGCTCGCCGGGGCGCTGGCCTGGGCGCGGATCCTGCGCGGCCGCCTCACCGAGGCGCGCCGGGCACTGGCCGCCGCGCTCGCCGTCGGCGGCCCGGCCCCCGTCGCCCTCCGGGTCAGGGCGGAGACGTGGTACGCCGGACTGGCGATCCGTCAGGGGGAGGCCGGCCCGGAGCGGGTCGCCGAGGTGCTGGCGCGGTACGCGGAGGTGGCCGACCCGATCGAGCGGGCGTGGGCGGAGTGGTTCCTGGCCGCGTCGGTGGTCGACTTCGGCGACGAGGCGCTCACCGGGTCGCTGCTGGAGGGCGCGCTGGCGGCGTTCCGGTCGGCGGGCGACCGGTGGGGCGAGGCGGCGGTGCTGAGCACGCGCGCGATGCTGGCCCACGCGCGCGCCGACGCGCCCACATTGGAGCATGACGCCCGGCGGAGCGCGGAGCTGTTCGGCGCGCTCGGCGACGACTGGGGCGTACTCCAGGCCACCGACTGGTTGATCGGCCTGGCGGACATGACCGGCGACCGGGCGGAGGCGGCCCGGCTGAGCCGCGCCAGCCTGCGGATCGCCGAAGACCTGGAGCTGTGGCCGGACGTCGCCGGCCGGCTCGGCTGGCTGGCCTGGATCGCCATGCAGGAGGGCGACCACACGCGGGCCCTGGAGTACGGGCGGCAGGCCCGCCGGCTCTGCGCCGAGCAGGGGCAGCGGCCGGGGGAGGTGTTCGCCACGATCAGCCTGGCCTTCGCCGCCCGCCGCGCCGGCGAACTCGACGTGGCCGAGGAGCACCTGCGGTGGCTGCTCGCCTCCGCCCGGGCCCAGCAGAGCGGCGAGGCGAGCCCGCTGTACCTGACGATGGTCCTCAACGAGCTGGGGTGGCTGGCCGGGCAGCGCGGCGACGCGGACGCGGCGCTGTCCTGGCACGGCGCGAGCTTCGACGCCTGCCGGGAGGGCGGCTCGGCGCAGGGCATGGCCTGGGCGGTGGCCGGCATGGCGGCCGCGCTCGCGATGGACGGCCGGGCCGGTGTGGCGGCGCGGCTGCTCGGCGCGGCCGACGCCGCCTGGCGCGAGGCCGGGCAGCCGCACTCGGCCGGCGACCGCGACGAGCTGGCCCGGACGGTGGCAGCCGCCCGGGCCGCGGCGCCCGACTACGACGCCCTCTTCGCGAGCGGTGCCGCGCTCACCCTCGACCAGGCGCGGGAGCTGGCCTACTTGGGCACGTAGACGTGCACGGCGATGCCGGAGTCGAAGCGGTCGATGTCGGCCAGCTTGAGGTGGGTCGTGTCGAAGCCGGCCCCCTCGAACAGGTGCCGGCCCGCGCCGACCACCACCGGGAAGTACCAGAAGTGGAACTCGTCGACCAGGCCGTGCTCGACCAGCGTGCGGTCCAGCTCACCGGTGCCCCACTTCACGATGTCGCGGCCCGGCTGTTCCTTGATCCGGGCCACCTCCTCGGCGACGTCGCCCTTGATGATGGTGGCGTTCCACGTGGCCTCGGTCAGCGTGCGCGAGGCCACGTACTTGGGGAGCCCGTTCATGAAGTCGGCGTCCGGCCCGGTCCGCCCCGACCACGCCTCCGCGAACCCCTCGTAGGTGACCCGGCCGAGCAGCAGCGAGTCGGCCCGCGACAGGAGCTTCTCGGCGTACCCGCTGTGGTCGGCGTCCCAGTACGGCTGCCCCCAGCGGTGCGGCTCGGCGCGGGAGGCCGTCGACGGGCGCGTGTCGTCGATGACGCCGTCCAACGACACGAACGTGGACTCGATCAGCTTGCGCATCTGTGCTGCTCCTGAGGTTTCGTGCGGGCGGCCCCGTGCCGCCCGCCGGACGAGGACAAGCCTGCCCGGACCTCCTTACGGTTTCCTTCAGGTCGCCCGTCGGTCGCCGGCGCGGCCACGACCAGCCGCGTCCACCCACCGCACTATAATGACAACCATTTCCAATAACAGGGGGAGTGGGCACATGTCATCACGCGCGCAGGCCAGGGGAGTCGACGTCGGGGCGGACACCAGGCCGGCGGTCACCGTGCTGTCCGGCTTCTGGCCGGCGGTGACGTTCGCGGCCGCCCGGGCGCTGCTCGCCGCGGACCCGTCACTGCTGCTGGTCCGCCACGACATCCGCGAGGTGCGGGACGGCGCCGTGCGCCGCGTCGTCCGCACCGGCTCCGGCGTACTGGAGGACGAGCGGGTCACGCTGGTGCACGGCTGCGGGGCGTGCACGCTGCGCGAGGACGTGCTGCCGACCCTCGTCCGGCTGGCCGGCGCCCATCCGGGCCGGGACATCGTGCTCGTGCTGCCCGAGGCGCTGGAGCCGGAGGCGCTGGCCACCGCGTGCGCGCACTGCCTGGTCGACGGCGCGCCGGTCACCGAGGCGGTGCGTTTCGACTCGTACGTGACGGTGGTCGACGCGGCCGGCCTGATGGCGGGGCTGACGAGCACCGACGACCTCTCCCGGCGCGGGCTGCACGCCGCCGACAGCGACCACCGCGCGGTCGCCGACGTGGTGGCGCGGCAGATCGAGTACGCCGACACGGTGGTCCTCTGGGGACACTCCACGGCGGACACCTTCGAGACCGCCCGCCTCGCCGTCCTGCTCGACCGGCTGGCGCCGTGGGCCGCGCACTTCGCCGTCGTCGAATCCACAGTGGACTGCACCGGCCTCGCCGACCGGCTGCGCCACACCGGCCGGCACCGCCCGGAGACCCCCGCCGTGCTGGCGCGCGGCATCGAGGGGTACGCGCTCGGCGTACACGAGCCGGTGCCGGACTGCGGCGTCGTCTCCACCGTCTTCCGGGCCCGCCGCCCGTTCCACCCCGAGCGGCTGCACCGCGCGCTGGGCGCCGTCACCGCACCGGCGCTGCGTTCGCGGGGACACCTCTGGCTCGCCTCCCAGCCGGACACCGTGGTCGCCTGGGAGGCGGCCGGCGCCGGCCTCTCGATGGGCTCGCTCGGGCCGTGGCTCGCCGCGCTCCCCGACGACCGCTGGAACGACGCGAGCGACCTGCGCAAGCTCGCCGCCGCGATGGAGTGGGACCCGTACTACGGCGACCGGCACACGCACCTGGTCACCATCGGCGTCGGGCTGGACGCGGCCGACCTGCACCGCTTCCTCACCGCCTGCCTCCTCACCGACGCCGAGCTGGCCGCCGGTGAGGAGGCGTGGCGGGGATGGCCCGACCCGTTCGCGGGCGTACTGGCACCGCGTTCCGACCGGTAGCGCCTCAGCCGCGGCGCCACTTCTGGTTGGCGCCGCCGTGGCACTCCCAGGTGATCAGGCGGGCGCCGTCGGCGGTGCTCCAGCCCCCGACGTCGACGCACTTGTTGGCCTGGGGGTTGACCAGGTCGCCCGCGGCGGTGAGCACGAACTGCTGGGCCGGGTTGCCGCTGCAGTTCGCCAGCTGGATGACCGCGCCGTTGGCGGTGGAGCCCCAGGCCACGTCCATGCAGAGGCCGAACGCGCGGATCGTGCCGTCGCCGGGGAAGGTCCAGTTCTGCGCCCCGGTGCCGTTGCAGGTCCAGAGCTGGAGCGCGGCGCCGTCGACCCCGTTGCTGTTGGGCACGTCGATGCACTTGTTGGCGTACCCGATGATCCGGCTGGTGCCGCCGCCACCGGTCGTGGTCAGCGACAGGCCGTACGCGCTGAGGATCTCGTTGACCGGCTGGTAGACCGTGGTGCCCCCGGTGGCGCAGGTGCCGCCGGCGCCGGACGTCACGCCCTGCGCCTGGTCGCCGGAGAGCACCGCGCCGCCGGAGTCGCCGCCCTGGGCGCAGGCGGTGCTGGATACCAGACCGTACACATAGGAGCCCGAGTAGTTGACGGTCACGTTCTTGGCGGTGATCGTGCCGCAGCGCCAGCCGGTGGTACGGCCGGAGCGGCAGACCGAGCTGCCGACCGCGGCCTCCCGCGAGCCGGCCACGTTCGTCGTGCCGCCGTTCCAGGTGTTCACCACCGGGCGGGAGACCCAGTTGGAGTTGACCTGGACCCAGGCGTAGTCGTTGCCCGGGAAGGACGAGCCGCGGAAGGTGCCCTGCGCGGCGCCGCTGCCGGTCGTGGTGGCGCCGACGCCGCCGCAGTGGCCGGCGGTCACGAAGCCGCCGGCGACCGCGAAGCCCACCGAGCAGAGGACCCGGTTGTTGATGACGTACTCGTCGCCGCCGCGCACGTCGTACACCGGGCGGTACGGCTCGGCCGACGCGACGGCGCGGACCTCCGGCCCGGTCACGCCGGCGGCACGGGCGAACCGCGCGGCGTCCTCCACGGTGGAGGCCGCCACGACGACGCTGTTGGTCGCGGGGTCGACGTACCAGGAGTGGACCGCCTTGGCCGCCGTACCGGCGCGGCGGTCGAGCGCGGCCTTGGCTCGGTCGAGGTCGGCGGCGGCGCGGGCGACCCGCTGCGGCCGGGCACCGGCCGCGCGGACCCGGGCCTCCTGCGCGGGGTCGGTGACGCCGACGACGAGCGTGTCGCCGCCGGGCGCGACCCAGGCCCCGCCGTAGGTGGCGCCCAGCTCGGCGCGGAGCCGGCGCTCGATGGACGGCGCCGCCGCCTCGACGACGAGCCGGTCGTGCAGTTGCGCGTCACTGAGCCCGAGGTCGCGGCGCAGGGCGGTGGCCTGCTCCGCCGGCAGGCCGGACGGTTGGGCGGTGATCGCGGGCGCCGCGGGGTCGGGCGCGGCGGCGGCCGCTGGCGGGGCGGCCGCGCCGAGGACGAGGGCGGCGGCGGAGACGAGCACGGAGACTTGGCGGACCATTCGGATACCTCCCAGACGCGCGAGAGCGCTCTCTGGCAAGAACCTTTACTGTTTGGGTCCAGGCTTGTCAATACATCGATGAACGATCCGCTTCGGTTCTGATCGCGCTTTCTGGGCCACGTGCACGTCTGCGACCGGGCCCTGAGCGCCGCCGACCTCTACGCCTCCGGTGCGCAGGGCCCCGATCGGGCCCACAAAACAGTCGTCGCCGCGGCCGAGGGCCGCGGCGACGAGTCAGGCAATCGCGGGAACTACCCGCGGTCGTCCGGTGTGGAGCGCGGCGTGCCGTAGAGCGTGCCGCGCGGCGCGCCCGTCCCGTCGGGCACCGGCACCGGCTCGGGCACGGCCTCGGGCTCCACCAGCAGCGCCGCCGCCGTGCGGCGCCGGCGCAGGATGCGGGAACCGACGAACCAGGCCACGGCCAGCGCGCAGACGACGATGACGATCTTCTGGAACACGCCCGCGTACTCCTCGACGCGGTGCCAGTTGTCGCCGAGCGCGTAGCCGGCCATCACGAACGTGGTGTTCCAGATCAGGCTGCCGGCGGCGGTGTAGAGCAGGAACCGGGCCACGTGCATGCGCTCCACGCCGGCCGGCACGGAGATCAGGCTGCGGAAGATCGGGATCATGCGGCCGAAGAAGACCGCCTTGCCGCCGTGCCGGTTGAACCACGCCTCCGTGCGGTCGATGTCGCTGATCTTGATCAGCGGCAGCTTCGCGGCGATCGCGCGGATCCGGTCGCGGCCGAACGCGGCCCCGATGTAGTACAGCGCGAGCGCGCCGACCACCGAACCGATCGTGGTCCAGATGATGGCGCTGGCGAGGTTCATCTTCCCCTGGGCGGCGGTGAAGCCGGCCAGCGGCAGGATCACCTCGCTCGGAATCGGCGGGAAGAGGTTTTCAAGCGCCACGGCCAGACCCGCGCCCGGGCCACCGAGTTTTTCCATCAGGTCGGTGACCATCCCGGTCAACCCACCTTCCGGCGGGTCGGCCTGGGCCAGGAAATGAGCGCGCGTCAACGTGGTCATGCTCACGAAGCTATGATGCCCCGCGATCGCCAACCATGTGGTGCGCCACCCGGTAAGGTGCGGTAAACCTCACCCCTCGCAACACTTGCACATTGCGGCCGTAGCTGGCACTGGGCGTTGGGCTTAAGCTCAGTGGGCTCGTCCGCGAGCCGGGCGGAGATCGCCCGTGGACCCGCCGAGGCAGCCGGCGTGCGGGGCCGATCACCTGCGCGGGGTGGGCCGAGGTCAGCCCCCGCCCGGTGATCGAGGCGCGCACTCCGTCGGCGACCGCACCGGCGCTGACCTGGTCGACATCCGCCAGCGACCAGCGGCAGCGCCGGCTGTTCAACCTACCCGCCCCCGAAAGTGCCTGCCGGTTTGTACACCGGCCTCTTCGAGGGGACGCGGTATGGAGACGGAGACAGTGACCGAGCGGCGGAGCGACACGGGGGCCCGGATCGGATGGACGGTGCCGGCGGCCGCGGCGCTGCTCGCCCTGATCGCGCTGCCGCTGCTGCGGTGGGGCGACGGCTGGTCGGCGTGGACGGTCGAGGGGCGTCCGGACGGCTCGGCGACGGTGCGGATCCGCGACCTGCGTGAGGCGGACGGGCTGGAGCGCCTGCTCGCGGAGCAGGGCATCCCGGCGTACGTGACGTTCGCCCCGGAGGGCACGACGTGCGCGGCCGGGACCGGCCCGTCCGATGTGGCCACGGGCGTGGTGACGGTCGACCACGCCGAGGACGCCCTGGTGGTCCGCATCGAGCGGATGAACGGTGGCAGCCGGCTGGCGCTCACCGCGTTTCTGCACGTGGGCGGTGACATCGTGGTCGACGCCGCCATCGTGCCCCTAGACCGCCCCCGCTGCGCCCTGGCCCCGATCTGAGCCGCCCACACGGCCGGCGGGGGCCGGCGGATCGGTCAGGTGGCGCTGACCGTGGCGGTGCCGGCGGCCAGCGCCGCGCCGACCTTGGGGCCGGCCCGGAAGCGGCGACCCCGCCGATCGTCACCGGCGCGGCCGGACCTTCGTCGAAGCCGGCGCGGCGCGGCGGGGATCGGCTCAGGGGAGCAGCGCGAGCCGCATGTGCCGGGCGAGCCACTCCTGGAAGGCGTCTTCGGCCCAGCCGCGGCGCAGCACGAGCGCGTCGTAGTGTGCCGGGTCGTTGAAGATCCACATGGCGTCGGTCGCGCGCTCCAGGTCGTCGCCCTGGCGCAGTGGGCCGAGTGTGCGCACGCGCTCGACCACCATGCGCGCGCCGGCCCGGCGGTTGCCCAGGACGGTCTCCCACAGCTCGGCCGCCTCGCCCGCCTCCCCGGCGGCCCGCCGCACCGACTCGAAGATCCGGGCGGCCCGGCTGCCCAGCAGCGTGCAGACCCCCGCGTACGCATCGAGCACGCCGCCCTGCGTCCGCGCCTCGAGCACGGGCCGGAACCAGGGCCGCTGCGCCACCGGCACCGGCTCGTCGTCGCCGGCCAGCGCCTCGTCGAGCACCTGGCGCAGGAGCGCGACCTTGGACCCGAACGCGGCGAACACGGTGGGGCGGGCCACTCCCGCGGCGGCGGCGACGTCGGCCAGTGAGGTGCCGCCGTATCCGCGCTCCACGAACAGCTCGGCCGCGGCGGCGACCACCGCGCGGCGGGTGCGGCGCGCGCTCTCCTCGCGGACGGCCGAGCGGTATGGCCGCCGCTGTTTTTCCCCCTTGACGCCATCCATGATGTGAGCACACTATCAGTCTATTGAACAGACAGCATCTATCCAAAAGATCACGTCTACTGAAAGGGAGTCACCCGTGTCGGTCCGTCCCTACCTGCGTCGCGAGGGCGAGGGTGAGGCGCACTGGTTCCTCGGCAACCTGGTCACGGTCCTGGCCGCGGGCGAGCAGACCCGTGGCGCGCTGACCGTGGTCGAGGTCGTCAACCCGCCCGGCTTCGGCCCGCCGCTGCACCGGCACCAGACCGAGGACGAGATGTTCTACCTGCTCTCCGGCACCGCCGAGTTCCGCTGCGATGGCGACTCGTTCACCGCCGGTCCGGGCGACTTCGTCCTGCTCCCGGTCGGACTGCCGCACACGTTCCTGGTCGGGCCGGACGAGCCGCTCCGGACCCTCCAGATCACCAACCCGTCCGGCTTCGAGCGGTTCGCCGCCGACGCCGGCGTGCCGGCCCGCGAGCGCCGGCTGCCCGACCCGGGGCCGGTCGACCCGGCCGCCCTCGGGCACGCCGCCGCCCGGCACGGCATCGAGCTGCTCGGCCCCCCGCCCACCCATCACATTGGAGGAACGAGATGAGGCGCTGGCTGGCCGCTGTGACGGCGCTGGCAGTGCTGTCGGGCTGCGGATCGTCGTCCGAGCCGGAGGCCGCGCCGCCCGCCGGGCCCGCCGCGACGGAGGGCGCGCCGGCCCGTGAGCCCGCGGGCGACGACCCCCCGCTCGACGTGTGCCAGCTCCTTCGCGCCGAGGAGGTCACCGAGATCATCGGCGCCAACGACGGTGGCCGGGGCGGCGACGGCGGCTGCACGTGGGAAAACCCGGAGACCTACCACTCCGTCACCGTCACGATCGGGCGCACCGGCACCGCCCCTGGCGGCCAGCTCCCGGCCGAGTCCAACTTCGGCGAGACCGAGCCCGGCCCGGATGGCATCCGCTTCGCCCAGGGCAATGTCGTGGAGTTCGCGGTGGACGACCGGTTCTGCGACATCCAGGTCGTCACCAGCGTCACCACCGAGATCGACCGCCCGACGGCGGTCCGGCTCGTGGGGCTGATCCGCGACCGCGTCTGACCTGAACGGGCACTCGGCCCCGACCGGCTACGGCCCGGTCGGGGCCTTGCTTTCGCCGGAAGAAACAAAAGTGTGAGCTGTCCTAACGGAAGATGTAGACACCTCGATATCAAGTCCGTTAGTGTCTGACAACGTCAGTCACGTCGAGGTAACCGGCGGCGCGGTCGCCTCACCTGTCCGATGGTTGTGTCTCGCCCGGGGGAGTGGCACCTCCTAGACGATGGCATCGCCTGCTGTCGATCTGGCGCGTCGGCGCGCGCCCTAGCCGCACCACGTCAGCCCGCTCGCGATCGAGCGCGGTCGGCTCTCCGCCGTCACCGGGCTGGCTCTCATCCGCCGACCTCCACACCTCTGACCCAAGACACCCCTGCCCGCATGCGGGCCGGCGGCGGACACCGCCCGGCTCGGCATCGTGGGCCGGCCGACGCTGCCCGTTCCACGCCATCCGTCGATCGTGCGACGTCGCCGGCCGAAGACTCGCGAAAGGTTGTGTCGGACATGCCACTCATCCCCCCGCGGGGTGGTCGCCGGAGACCACCGCGGCGGCCCAGCCGGCCGTTCACGGTGCTCGCGGCGGTAGCCGTCCTGCTGCTGAGTTCCGTACTGGCCTCGGGACCGGTGAGCGCCCGCCCCGCGGACGACGCCGGGCCGAGCAGCGCCGCGCCGCGGCAACTGCTGGCCCAGACCCTCACGTGGACCGCCGGTGACAGCACGCAGGTGTACACCTCGGCGCCCACCACCGCCGTCGCCGGCCCGACCACCATCGTCTTCGAGAACAGCCAGGCGACCGGCAACACCACCGGGATGCAGCACACGCTCACGTTCGAGACGGGCGACCCCGCCTACAACAGCGATGTGACCCTGGACATCCTGGCCGACCCGTTCGACGCCAACCAGGGCCGGCACACGGTCGACGTGGTGCTCACACCGGGCACCTACCGCTACTTCTGCGCGATCCCCGGGCACGGCACGATGACCGGCCTGCTGGTGGTCACCGGCGGCGGCGACGACACCACCCCGCCGACCGTGACCGCCGAGGTGACCGGTGAGCGCGACGAGAACGGCGCGTACGTCGGCGCCGCCACCGTCAACCTCTCCGCCACCGACACCGGCTCCGGCGTCGACCGGATCGAGTACGCGTTGGACGGCGGGGCGTACGGCACGTACTCCGGCCCGGTCACCGTCAACGGGCCCGGCAACCACGCGGTCACCTACCGCGCGACCGACAAGGCGGGCAACACTTCCGAGCCGCGGACCGTGTCGTTCGCCGTCGTGGACCAGCCCGACCCGGACACCACCGCGCCGACGGTCACCGCCGCCGTGACTGGCGACCGCGACGAGAACGGTGCCTACGTGGGTACGGCCACCGTGACGCTCTCCGCCTCCGACAGCGAGTCCGGTGTGGACAGCGTGGAGTACTCGCTGGACGGTGCGGCGTACGCCGAATACACCGCACCGCTCAGCGTCACCGCCCTCGGCCAGCACACCGTGACGTACCGGGCCACCGACGTCGCCGGCAACACCTCCGCGCCGCAGTCGGTGTCGTTTACCGTGGTCGACCAGCCCGACCCGGACACCACCGCCCCGACCGTGACCGCCGCGGTGACCGGTGAGCGCGACGAGAACGGCGCGTACGTCGGCGCCGCCACCGTGACGATCGCCGCCTCCGACAGCGAGTCCGGTGTGGACACGGTGGAGTACTCGCTGGACGGCCAGCCGTACGCGGCCTACACCGCGCCGGTCAGCGTCGCCCAGCCGGGCCAGCACACGGTCACGTTCCGCGCCACCGACAACGCCGGCAACACGTCGGCGCCCGGTTCGGTGTCGTTCACCGTCGCCGACGACTCCGAGCCGGACACCACGGCGCCGACGGTGACCGCCGCCGTCACCGGCGACCGCGACGAGGACGGCGCGTACGTCGGCGCCGCCACGGTCACGCTCACCGCGACCGACAGCGAGTCCGGTGTGGACACCGTGGAGTACTCGGTGGACGGTGGGGCGTACGCCGCGTACACCGCGCCGGTCACCGTCAACACCGCCGGCGAGCACACGGTCAGCTACCGGGCCACCGACAACGCGGGGAACACCTCGGCCGTCCAGTCGGTGTCGTTCGAGGTCGTGGCGCCGCCGCAGGACACCACGCCGCCGACCGTGACCGCCGCGGTCACCGGCCAGCAGGATGCCAGCGGCGCGTACGTCGGCGCCGCGACCGTCACGCTGACCGCGACCGACGACGGGTCCGGTGTGGACACGGTGGAGTACTCGGTGGACGGCCAGCCGTACGCCGAGTACACGGCACCGGTGACGGTCAACCAGCCCGGCCAGCACACGGTCAGCTACCGCGCGACCGACAAGGCCGGCAACACCTCCACCGCGCGGTCGGCCTCGTTCACGGTCGCCGCGCCCCCCAACCCGGACAACACGCCGCCGACGGTGACCGCCGCGATCGCCGGGCAGCTCGACGGCAGCTGGTCGTACGTGGGCAGCGCCACCATCACGCTCTCCGCCGCCGACACGGGCGGGTCCGGCGTGCTCCGCGTGGAGTACGCGCTGGACGGCCACGGCTACGTCGTCTACACCGGCCCGGTCACGGTGAACACGCCGGGCCAGCACACGTTCAGCTACCGGGCCACCGACCGGGCCGGCAACGTCTCGGGCACGGCGTCGACCACGTTCAACGTCGTCGAGAGTGGACCGCCGCCGCCGTCCTGCCGGGTCGCCGACACGCGCTCGACGGTGTGGATCGGCACGAAGAACAGCGGCGTACCCAACCGTCTGGTCTCCGCCGGCTGCTGGATCAACAACCTGATCGAGGACGAGAAGTCGTGGGCCAGCCACGCCGAGTTCATCGCGCACGTCCAGGAGGTGACCGAGCACCTGCACCACCGCGGCGTCATCACCAACCAACAGCGCAACACGATAGTCCGGACCGCGCGCGAGTCCGGCGTCGGCAAGGCCGAGGCGCAGCAGGGGTACCAGCCGCTGCTGGACCGCACCGCCGCCTCGTTCAGGCTGTGGGAACAGGTCGGCGCGGGCGGCTTCGGCCGCAACGCGGACGGCTCCATCACGAGCCGGCCGGTCGACGGGCTCGGCATGCTCTGGTTCCCCGTGCGGGAGTACGGCGACTTCTCGCTCAAGCTCCAGTGGCGGGACGACGCGTCCGGTGACGGCCGCGCCAACAGCGGCGTCTTCGTCCGCTTCCCGCAGGTGCACCAGCATCCGCAGGAGCCCCGCCCCGAGTGGGTCGCCATCAAGTACGGCCACGAGCTGCAGATCCTCGACCGGACGGACGGGGACCAGTACAAGAGCGGCTCGGTGTACGGCTTCGACCGGGTCGACCTCGCCGGCGCGGGCGTCACGCCGAAGGGCACCTGGAACGACTACGAGATCCGGGTCGTCGGGCAGCACTACTCGCTGTACCGCAACGGGGTCCTCATCAACGAGTACGTCAACGACCCCGGCGCGGTCTTCGACCCGCCCCGCGCCGACGACCCCGGTGGCGCCGGGCGGCAGCACGCGACCGGCTACATCGGACTGCAGAACCACGGGTCCGGCGACGTCGTGAGCTTCCGCAACATCCGGATCGCCCCGCTGACGCCGTGATCCCGCCGTCGAGATTGGACACGACCGTGAACAGAAGAAGGGGACTCGTCCTCGCGGTGCTGCTCGTGACGCTCGGCACCGCGGGCGGGCTGGCGTGGACCGGCGACCGCGACGCCGCCGGACCGGGCGCCGCCGGTGACGACGGGGTGGCCGCGGTCAACGTGGCCGCCGCCCGCAACGCCGAGCGTCCGGAGGGCTGCACCGCGGCCGACCGCCGCATCCAGCTTTACGCGGTGGAGCTGCCGAGGGACCCGGTCACCAACCAGGTCCGGCTCGGCTACGGGCTCACGCCGGAGTCGGCCTCGTACCCGGGGCCGCTGATCGAGATGATCGAGGGGGAGTGCCTGGCGATCACCCTGCACAACCAGGTGCCGGCGGCGACGCTGGAAGCCCTGCGCACCGACCCCGAGCACCCGATCGGCGTCTCGCTGCACGCGCACGGCGTCAAGTACACGCAGCAGTCAGACGGCACCGTGCACAGCAACTCGTACGTGGCGCCGGGCCAGTCCCGCACCTACTTCTGGTTCGCCAAGCCGCGCAACGTGAACACCGGCTCGCAGGGCACGGCCGGCTACTGGTGGTACCACGACCACGTGGTCGGCGGGCCGCACGGCACCCCGGGCATCCGGTCCGGGCTCTTCGGCGGGCTGATCGTGCGCCGGCAGGGCGACCCGCGCCCGGCCCGCACGTACGTGCTCGCCTTCGGCGACCGCCAGACCATCAACCTGCGGCGCAGCCCGCAGGCGGACACCTGCGACCACGAGAACCCGGTCCCCGGACCGACCTGCATGGTCGCGAAGGTGGGCGAGCGGATCGAGTTCCTCGTGATCGGCATCGGCGACGACATGCACACGTTCCACGTGCACGGCCACTCCTGGGCGGACACCCGCACGGGCGTGATCGACGGGACCAAGCAGCTCGTCGACTCGGTACCGATCATCGACAACAAGACCGTGGGACCGGGCGACACGATCGGCGCCCAGATGGTCGCCGGCGACTCGGTCGGCCCCGGGCACTGGATGGTGCACTGCCACATGCAGTTCCACTCCGACCTCGGCATGTCCACGACGCTGCACGTCCTGGACGAGAACGGCGCGATGACGGCGCGCGGCGGCCACGCACCGGCGAACCCGGTCCAGGCCGCTCCGGCCAACGGCGGCCAGGCACCGGCCGCACCCGCCCAGGACGGCCAGGCACCGGCCGTCCAAGGCGCCCACGGAAACCACGGCTGACCCCGGAGGAGTAGAGATGAGACGGTTCTCCCGACGCGCGGCAGCGCTGGCGTCGGTCGCCACACTGGCGCTGGGACTGGCGTCCGCGCCCGCGTACGCCGAGCCCGCCCCGGTCGAGCTGCCGCCCACCTGGGGCAAGAACGCGGTCAACGTGCTGGTGTTCCACGGACCGGTAGCCCAGCAGGACGACCCGGTGACCCGCGCCGTCAACTCGATCCGCAGACTGGGCCGGGACAACGGCTTCTACGTGCACGACTCCAGCGACCCGGCGGTCTTCAACCCGCAGAACCTCGCCCGGTACCGCAGCGTGGTCTTCCTCTCCGCCAACGGCGTCACGCTCGACGACGCGCAGGAGGCGGCGTTCCAGGCGTACATCAAGGGCGGCGGCGGCTTCGTCGGCATCCACGACGCGGCTCGGGCGCAGCCCAGCTCGGATTGGTTCACCGGCCTGATCGGGACCCGGCCGGCGGCGAACCTGCCCAACGCCGAGAAGGTCGTGGAGTTCTCGGCGAGCGCCAACAACCCGCCGAACGAGACGGTCGCGCAGGTCTTCGACGGCCTGACCAGCACCAAGTGGCTCGCCTTCGCCCGCACCGGTTGGCTCATGGGCAAGCTCGGTGCGCCGGTCGTCGTCTCCCGGTACGCGCTCACCTCGGCCAACGACTTCGTCGGCCGTGACCCGCGGGACTGGCAGTTGCAGGGCTCCACCGACGGGCAGAGCTGGACCACATTGGACACTCGCACCGGCGAGACCTTCGCGGGCCGGTTCGAGACCAAGCAGTACTCGTTCACCAACACGACGGCGTACCAGTACTACCGGCTGAACATCACCGCGAACGGCGGTGAGTCGGCCACGCAGCTCGCCGAGCTGTGGCTGATCGGGCCGGACGCCGGCCCGCCGCCGGAGGCGACCGTGCAGGAGGCGACGGTCAGCATCACCGACCGCCAGCATCCCGCCAACAAGGGGCTGCCGCTCACCATCAAGCGCTCCGACCAGTGGATCAACTGGAACCCGAGCCCGGTCGGGCGCGTGCACACCATCGCCCAGGTGCAGGAGCACACGTACAACCCGGGGCTGAGCCGCAACGGCGCGTTCCACCCCATCTCGTGGTGCCGCGACTACGACGGCGGCCGCTCCTTCTACACGGGCATGGGGCGCACCGACGCCAGCTACACCAGCGACACGCAGTTCCAGGGGCACCTGCTCGGCGCGCTCCAATGGACCACCGGCCTGGTGCGCGGCGACTGCCAGGCGACCATCTCGACCAACTACCGCACCGAGCGGCTGACCACCACCAACCAGTCCGGGCAGCTCGACCAGATCGGTGAGCCGCACGGCCTGACCATCGCCCCGAACGGGCGGGTCTTCTACATCGGCAAGGCGGCCTGCGCCACCGGCCCCGTCGCCGACTGGAACAACCCGAACGTGGGCCTGGGCTGCGGCACCATCCACCAGTGGGACCCGCAGACCAAGCAGGTCAAGCTGCTGACCACGCTGCCCGTCATGGGCAATCGGGGCAGCGGCAGCGAGCTGGTCAAGAACGAGGAAGGGCTGGTCGGCATCACGCTCGACCCGAACTTCGCCGAGAACGGCTGGATGTACGCCTACTGGATGCCGCACGACTCGATCGACCGGGAGAAGCGGGTCGGCGAGCGGACCGTCTCGCGGTTCACGTACAACGCGACCGCGCAGACGATCGATCTGGGCAGCCGCAAGGACCTGCTCTCGTGGGAGACGCAGATCCACAGCTGCTGCCACGCCGGTGGCGGCATGACCTTCGACGAGTCGGGCAACCTCTACATCGGCAGCGGTGACAGCAACTCCTCCGGCGGATCGAGCGGCTACTCCGGCAACAACTGGACCCAGGAGTACGCCGGCATCTCGTTCCAGGACGCCCGCCGCACCTCCGGCAACACCAACGACCTCAACGGCAAGATCATCCGAATCCATCCGGAACCGGACGGCACGTACACCATCCCCGAGGGCAACCTCTTCACCGGTCAGGAGGAGGGCGGCGGCAAGACCCGTCCGGAGATCTACGTGATGGGCGTGCGCAACATCGCCCGGATCGCCTGGGACCCGGTCAACGACTGGCTCACCGCCGCGTGGGTCGGTCCGGACGCCGGCGCGCCGAGCCCCGAACTGGGCCCGGCGAAGTACGAGACCGCCACGATCATCACCTCGGCGGGCAACCACGGCTGGCCGTTCTGCATGGGCAACCGGCAGCCGTACCGCGACCGGTCCAACACCGACGCCTCGGTGCTCACCGGCTGGTACGACTGCGACAACCCGAAGAACGAGTCGCCGCGCAACACCGGTCTGGTCAACCTCCCACCGGTGCGGGACAACATGATCTGGTACTCGCCGCAGGGCGGTGGCCCGGTCTTCCCGAAGCGCGCCGACGGCAGTGGCATCCCGACTTACGTGCAGTCGGAGTCCACGTACACGCAGCCGTACCTCAGCGGTGGCGGTCAGGCCATCATGGACGGTCCGACCTACCAGCGCGAGAACGTCGACACCGACAGCGGCGTGGCGTGGCCGGAGTACTGGGACAACAAGTGGTTCATCGGTGACCAGTCCAACAGCCAGAACCGGGTCGCCGTCACGGTCAACCCGGAGACGGTCCGGCAGGCCGGCGCGCCGGCGTTCGCCGAGGACCTGAAGCCGTACATCCAGCCCGGCAACGGCGGCACGCAGCTCCAGTCCTGGATGGACGCCAAGTTCGGGCCGGACGGCGCGCTCTACCTGCTCGACTACGCGGGCGGCTTCTTCAGCCTCCACGCCAACCAGAAGCTGGTCCGCGTGGTGTACCAGGGCGGCGCGGCGACCCCGAACCCGAGCCTGGCCACGGCCCGCCCGATCGCCCAGGCCCAGCCGCGCACGGTCGCGTTCTCCGCGGCCAAGGCGGGCGGCGTGGCCTGGGAGTGGGACTTCGGCGACGGCACCAAGAAGTCGACGGCGCCCCACCCGACGCACACCTACAAGCGGTACGGCACCTTCGAGGCGACCCTGAAGGTGACGTACGCCGACGGCACCACCGCCACCGCCAAGGTGCCGGTCACCGCCGGCTGCGTCGCGCCCGACGCCCGGCCCACCGTCCAGCTCCTCGAGGTGGAGACCGGCGTCGCCAACCGCGTCGCCGGCGGCGGCTGCACGATCAACGACCTGATCGACGACGAGGCAAATTGGCCCAACCACGGCTCGTTCGTCAACCACCTCGACGAGGTGCTGGCCGAGCTCACCGCGGCGCACGTCATCGACAACCGCGAGGCCGGCGTGCTGCGGCGGACCGGTCAGCAGTCGGCGATCGGCTCGACCAACGGCTACCAGCAGCTCTTCGACGGCACGGCGTACTCGCTCTCCGGCTGGCGCCAGGCGCCCGGCGGGTCGTTCCAGGTGCGCCCGGACGGCACGATGCGCACCATCGGCGGGCTCGGCATGCTCTGGTACGCGGACAAGCAGTTCGCCGACTACTCGATCAAGTTGCAGTTCCGGGACGTGTCGCCGGAGGGCACGCGCGCCAACAGCGGCGTGTTCGTCCGGTTCCCCGACCCGCGGACGCCGCTGGAGCAGCGGCCGCCGGGCAGCTGCGGCACGATGGGCTCGGCCCGCACGTCACCCGCCTGGGTAGCGATCTTCTGCGGGCACGAGATCCAGCTGTACGACGGTGAGACGGGCGAGCCGCAGAAGACCGGGTCGGTCTACAACTTCGACTCGAACAACCTCGCCCAGTCCGGTGCCACCCCGAAGAACCAGTGGAACGACTACGAGATCAAGGTCGAGGGGCAGCACTACACGATCATCCGGAACGGCGTGGTGATCAACGAGTTCGACAACACGCCCGGCAAGCAGTCGTCCCGCGCGGGCGACCCGCCGACCGACCTGCGCCAGTTCCTCAGCGGGTTCATCGGGCTGCAGAACCACGGCAACAACGACCTGATGGAGTTCCGCAACGTGCGAGTGCGCGAACTCTGACGGTTAGCGTCACCTTGGGGGCCCGGCTTCGTGCCGGGCCCCTTCGGACTCTGCTCAGGCGGCGCCGACCTGGGCGGGCGGCCGGCGCGCGGGACGGAGTGGCCGGGGTCGAGGCCGTCACCGCGGCCAGACCCGCACCAGCAGGGTTGGAAGTGGCGCGGACGGGTAACGGGGGGCACGGGAGGAACGGCGGCGCCGGATCGGGGAGGCCATGACAGCCGCCGTGATCACCATCGTCGTCGTCCTCGCCGTCATCGTGTTGATCGCGCTGGCGCTGAGCGTACGGATGGTGCAGCAGTACGAGCGGGGAATCGTCTTCCGCTTCGGGCGAGTGCTCGAGGCGGTGCGCGCGCCGGGGCTCCGGCTCATCGTCCCGGTCGCCGACCGGATGGCGAAGGTGAGCATGCAGACGACGGTGGTCGGCGTACCGCCACAGGGGGCGATCACGCGGGACAACGTCACGCTGACCGTGGACGCGGTCGTCTACTACCGGGTCGTCGATCCGGTGAAGGTGCTCGTGAACGTCCTCGACTACCACGCCGCGGTGCTCCAGGTCGCGCAGACGTCCATGCGGTCGGTCATCGGCCGGACCGACCTCGACACGCTGCTCAGCGATCGCGAGCGGGTGAACACCGAGCTGAAGAACGTCATCGACGCGCCCACCGAACAGCCGTGGGGACTGCTCGTCGAGCGGGTGGAGGTGAAGGACGTCGCCCTGCCGGACGCGATGAAACGCTCGATGTCACGGCAGGCCGAGGCGGAACGGGAGCGCCGCGCGCGGGTCATCGCGGCGGACGCCGAGTACCAGGCGTCGCGGCGGCTCGCCGACGCGTCCAAGACGATGTCCCAGACGCCGGGCGCGTTCCAGTTGCGGCTGCTGCAGACCGTCGTTGAGGTCGCCGCCGAGAAGAACAGCACGCTCGTGATGCCGTTCCCGGTGGAGCTGTTGCGCTTCTTCGACCAGATCATCCAGGGAGGAGCGACGATCGCGACCGCGGCCGGCGACGGCCGTGGGCCGCGATCCGGCAAGGACGAGCCGGCCGGCAAGGTCACGCAGGCGCCGCCGGCGCGGTGACCCCGTCCCTCCACAAGGGACTCGTCGGGGCTCCCTTGTGGAGGTGGTTGCGTCGCGGGTCAGTGCCAGTCGCCGCTGATCCGGACGTCCCGCGGATACGGCGTGCCGGTGCCGGTCTCGACCAGCCGCTTCAGGCTCAGCATGTACGTGGCCCACTTCGTGGTGCAGTGGGACATGAACTCGCCCGGCTCGCGCCAACCCTCGTGCTTGAACAGCACGAGGGTGTCGTCACCCTCGCGCCTGAGGTCGAAGGTGATGCGGGTACCGATCCAGGCCGGGTCGCCGTCGGTCACCTCCCACTCGACCCGCTCGTTCGGGCGCTGGTCGAGCACCTTCATGTCGAACCCGCCGGTGTCGCCGAAGCGAAACTGGATCGTGCCGCCGACCGCGCTCTCCCCGGTGGTCCCGGTGGTCCACCAGCCGGCGAGCCCGTCGCAGGTCGCGAGCGCGTCGTACACCTTCTCCAGCGGGGCGGTAGCCCCGATGCGGTGCAGGATGTCGGCCATGGTCGTTCCCTCTTTCTCGTGGTGGGTCGTGCGGTCGGGATCGGCGGATCGCCTCGGCGATCCTGGTGAGGTGTAGCAACCATCTGGTTGCCGCCCAATGTATGGCAATCGGCCGGTTGCGTCAACCGCGCGCCGGCTCCGCCACGGGGCGCTGGCGGACCGTGGTTTGCCATGATGGACATTCCGTACTGCCATGCCGGCGAAAGGTTTCGATGAGTACGACCTGGCGTCACCTGCCCACTCGCGCCGAGGCGATCGCGGTCGCCGCTTCGGACGCCGTCGCCGCCGCCCAGGAGCGGGACCGGGAAGGGCTCGCGGACGCCGTCGGGCCGCTCGCCGCCACCGAGGGGTCCGGACTGGTGCTGGGCGCGGTGGTGCGGCTCCTCCTGGAGGAGGCGCATCCGGACGGGCTGAGCGGCGACGACGTCCGCCAGGTTGTCGAGCGGTGTGTGCGGGCCGCCGCGGTGTGGGAGCCGGCCGTCGATCCGCACCTGCTGGTCGTCCTGCTGGCCGGCGCGTTGGGCGTTCACGATCAGGAAGAACAGGCGCCCCGCCCGGCGCCTGACGCACTGGCCCGGAATGCGGCACTGCTGGTGGCCCACCTGCTGGGCTCGGCGCCGCGTCCACTCGCGGGATACCTCACCGCGGCGTTCGCCGAGATCGAGCGCACCGAGCTGCTGGACTGACCCCCCGGTCAGGCGGTCTCGGGCTCCGCGCGCCGGGAGTCGGCCGGCTCCGCGGCGATCGACGAGTCGACGAGGCCGACGATGATCGCCTGGGCGATGACCTCGTTGGCCTGCGCCACTCGCGTGGCGACCTGCCTGACGAGGAGGACGGTGACGGCGACGGTCAGCAGGGTGGCGAGGACCTGCCAGCCGAGCGGGAGCGGGTATCCGATCCCGTTTGCTGAAATGGCAAGGTTATTTGTCAGCGGCGGGAGTTTTCCCGGACGCTGGTCGGCGTGGACGTCGACAGTCCCGCGCCCCGATCGCCGAGGCGACCGCCGCGGAGCACCGGAAGGAAACCGTTCTGATGCGTGGACACGGACACCAGCTCACCGAGGACGGGGCGGCCGCCATGTTCGAGCCGCCGAGCTGGGACGAGCGGTACTCCGGCCAGGAGAAGGTGTGGAGTGGAGAGCCGAACCCGCAGCTGGTCGCCGAGGTGGCCGGGCTGACGCCGGGCACCGCGCTCGACGTCGGCTGCGGTGAGGGCGGCGACGTGATATGGCTGGCTCGCCAGGGCTGGACGGTCACCGGCGCCGACTTCTCCGCCAACGGCCTGGCGCGCGCCGCCCGGCACGCCGAGCAGGCCGGGGTCGCCGACCGCGTCGACTGGTGGCAGGTCGACGCGCGGGCCTTCGCGGCGGGCGGCCGCTCCTTCGACCTGGTCACCAGCCACTACCTGCACCCGCCGGACGGCGGGATGGTGGAGGTGACCCGCCGGCTTGCCGAGGCCGTCGCGCCCGGCGGCCACCTGCTCGTCGTCGGTCACGCGCCGTCCGAGGCGTTCACCCACCTGACCGGGAGCCAGCACCGGGCGATGTTCCTCGCCGAGCAACTGCTGCCCGGCCTGCCGGACGGCTTCGAGGCCATCGTGGTCGAGCAGCGGCCGCGGACGGTGACCCGCGACGGCGTGACGGTCGACATCCAGGACTCCACGCTGCTCGCCCGCCGTACCGCCCAGGTCGCTCCGGCGGACGTGTAGCGTGCGCCCCCGCCCGGCGGCGTTTATCCGTCGCCGGGCGGGGAAAGCGGCCGCCAGGTTCTTGGAGGTGAGAATGTGGCAACGAGATCCAGATCCGCCTCCGCGCGGCAGGTCCGCGCCAGGCCGCTCGGCAGCACCGTCGGCCTCGCGGTCGCGGTCGTGTTTCTGCTGGTCGGCATCCTGGGGTTCATCCCGGGCATCACGACCAACTACGGCGACATGCGGTTCGCCGGTCATGAGTCGGGCGCCAAGCTGCTGGGCGTGTTCCAGGTGTCGGTCCTGCACAACATCGTCCATCTGCTCTACGGCATCGTCGGGCTCGCGCTGGCCCGCACGCTGTCCGGCGCCCGGCTCTACCTGATCGGCGGCGGCGCCATATACGCGGTGTTGTGGCTGTACGGCCTGGTGGTCGACCACGACAGCGCGGCCAACTTCGTGCCCTTCAACACCGCCGACAACTGGCTGCACCTGGGCCTGGCCATCGGCATGGTCGCACTCGGCCTGCTGGTGTCGCCGCGCCGCGCCATGGCACGACGGTGACACAGCAGCGTCGCCGAGGCCGTGGGGTCGTGTGCCGCGGAGGGTGAGGCCGCGGGAGCGGCGGTCCTGCCCACGGCGGAGATCGCGGTAGCTCAGATCTGTGTCTTGGACCCGACCGTCTGGGCGTGGCCGCGGAAGGTGCGGCGGTAGGCGGTGGGCGGCACGCCGATCGAGGCTTGGAACTGCTGGCGGAGCGCGGCCGACGTGCCGAAGCCGGACTGGCGGGCCACCTGGTCGACGCCGAGGTCGGTGGTCTCCAGCAGCAACCGCGCCCGGTCGAGGCGTTGCTGGAGCAGCCACCGCGCGGGGCTCACGCCGGTCTCCTCCCGAAACCGCCGGGTGAACGTGCGCACGCTCATCCGCGCGTGCGCCGCCAGCGCCCGCAGCGTGAGCGGCTCGGCGAGGTGGGCCAGCGCCCACTCGCGGGTCGGTGCGGTGCCGGTCGAGCCGACCTCGGGGACCGGATGCTCGGTGTACTGCGCCTGCCCGCCCTCCCGCCACGGCGGCACCACGCACCGCCGGGCCGCCCGGTTGGCCACGCCGGTGCCGTGGTCGCGGCGGATGATGTGCAGACACAGGTCGATGCCCGCGGCCACCCCCGCCGACGTCAGGACCTCGCCGTCGTCGATGAAGAGCACGTCGGGGTCGAGCTTGACCATCGGGTACAGCCTGCGGAACACCTCCGCGTAGGCCCAGTGCGTCGACGCCGGGCGACCGTCGAGCAGGCCCGCCGCGGCCAGTGCGAAGGCGCCCGTGCAGATCGACACGATGCGCGCGCCCCGCCGGTGCGCCGCCCGCAGCGCCTCGCCCACCGCGGGGTCGACGGTGCCGTCGGTGAGCGGCGTGCCGTCGTGGATCCCCGGAACGACCACCGTGTCGGCGCTCTCGGTGAGCTCGAGGCCGTGGTCGGGCACCACCTGGAAGCGGGCGGCGCTGCGCACCGGGCCGCCGGTGGGCGTGCACACCTCGACCGAGTAGAGCCGGTGGCCGTCGGGGTCGCGGGCGGTGCCGAGCACCTGGGCGGGCGTGCCGAGGTCGAGCCCCACGACGTGGTCGAGGGCGAGCACGGCCACGCGGTGGGCGTTGGTCACCGGGCGGGTCGGGTCGGTGTGGCGGGCGTTTCGGGCGACGGACATGGCCATCAGTGTATGGCCCGATAATTGCGGATCATGGCTCGCGGGCCACTCGTCCGGCCCGTACCTCGTGATCGAGACTCGGGCGGTGACCCGTCGCCTCCACCCCGCCTGGCTCGTGGCCGCCGTCGCGTTCGTCGCGCTGGTCGGCGCCGCCGGCTTCCGCGCCACGCCCGCCGTGATGCTGCATCCGCTGCACGAGGAGTTCCGGTGGCCGCTCGCCACCATCTCCGCCGCGGTCTCGGTCAACCTGATCCTGTACGGCCTCACCGCCCCCTTCGCGGCCGCGCTGATGGAGCGGTTCGGCATGCGGCGCGTGGTCGCCGCCGCCCTCGTCCTCGTCGCGGCCGGCAGTGGGCTCACCGTCTTCATGAACGCGACCTGGCAGCTCATCCTCTGCTGGGGCGTCCTGGTCGGACTCGGCACGGGCTCGATGGCGCTGGCCTTCGTGGCGACGGTCACCGGACGGTGGTTCGTCAAGCGGCGCGGCCTGGTCACCGGCGTACTCACCGCGGGCGGCGCGGCCGGGCAGCTCGTCTTCCTGCCCCTCCTGGCGACCGTGGTCGAGGCGCGCGGCTGGCGCGTGGCCGCGCTGATCGTCGCCGGTGCCGCCCTGCTCGTCGTGCCCCTGGTGCTGTGGCGGCTGCGCGACCAGCCCGCCGATCTGGGCGTGACCGCGTACGGCGGTGAGGTTGCTTCGTCTTCGTCTTCGGCTTCTGGCGGTGCGGCCGGTTCGCCGGCCATTTTGGACGGTTCGGCTGGTGCGGTCGCGGCTTCGGGCGGTGCCGGTGGCTCGCCGGCCGCTGGGGGCTGTGCGGGCCGTCCGGTGGTGGCGCCCGGTGTCGCGCCGCTCGCCGGGGGGCCGGCGGCGCGGGCGGTGGGCGCGCTGCGGGCGGCGGCGCGGACGCGAGCGTTCTGGCTGCTCGCGGGGGGCTTCGCGATCTGCGGCGCGACCACGAACGGCCTCGTCGGCACTCACTTCATCCCGGCCGCCCACGACCACGGCATGGCCGAGACGACCGCGGCGGGCCTGCTCGCGCTGGTCGGCCTCTTCGACATCGCCGGCACGATCGCCTCCGGCTGGCTCACCGACCGCGTGGACAGCCGCATCCTGCTCGGCGCCTACTACGCCCTCCGCGGCGGCTCGCTGCTGGTGCTGCCCAGCCTCTTCGCCGAGACGGCCGGGCCGACCATGCTGGTCTTCATCGTCTTCTACGGCCTCGACTGGGTCGCCACCGTCCCACCGACGGTCGTCCTCTGCCGCCAGTACTTCGGCGACGCCGGCCCGATCGTCTTCGGCTGGGTCTTCGCCTCCCACCAGATCGGCGCGGCGGTGGCCGCGACCGGCGCGGGCCTGGTCCGCGACCAGTTGGGCACCTACGCCCTGGCCTGGTACGCCGCCGGCGCCCTCTCGATCGGCGCCGCGGTCCTCTCCCTCCTGCTCTACCGCGGCGGCCGCGTGTTCCCGGTCGCGATCGAGCAGCCCGCGCCGAAGGTGCCGGTGGGATGGCGGCTGCGTCCGGCGGACGAGTGACGCGGGGAGGTCCTCGGCACGGCGGGCGCGCTCGCCTCGGATGCGGCGGTGGTGCTCGCTGGCGGGCGCGGCCACGGTGGGCGTCCTCGCTTCGGGTGTGGCGGTGGTGCTCGCCGGCGGAAGCTGCCACGCACGGGGCCGAGGCGGTGATTGATTCCTACTAAACCTATAGAGTAACGTCCTTGGTATGGACGAGGCGGAGTACGACCGGACGCGTCTGGCGCAGTGGCTGGCGGGGGAGGCGCGGGCGGACGGGATCACGCGTCGCGACCTGATGCGGCTCTCGGCGAGCCTCGGGGTGGGCGTCGCGGCCGGTGCCGCGGTCGCGACGGCACCCGCGGCGGCTGCGGCTCCTGCGGCGGCTGGCGTGGCGGCGGCTGTCGATCCGCCTATTCTCAAGCCGCTTCCGGCGGAGCTGTTCACCGTCTTCGGTACCAACGCGGAGACGAAGTGGGAGGCGCTGCGCGACACCGGCTACCTCGTACCCGTGGATCGCTTCTTCGTGCGCAACCACACGCTGACGCCGCGGATCGACGCGGGCGACTGGCGGCTGCGGCTGTACGGCACCGGGCTGCGCGGCGCGCCGACGGCGGAGCGGCCGGTGGAGTTCACGTACCGGCAGTTGCGCGCCCTCCCCTCGGACACGGTCACCGCCGCGGTCGAGTGCGCGGGCAACGGTCGTAGCTTCTTCGCCAGCCAGCAGGGGCAGGCCGCGTCCGGCACGGCGTGGAAGCTGGGCGCGATCGGCGTGGCGCGGTGGCGGGGCGTGCGACTCTCCACTGTGCTCAAACGCGCCGGGCTGACCCGCGGGGCGGTCGACGCGCAGCCGGTCGGGCTCGATCCGGACTTCGTGAGTGGGGGCGTCAACCTCGGGCCGGTGCGCCGCCCGCTGCCGATCGAGAAGGCGCTGCACGATGTGCTGCTCGCGTACGAGATGAACGGCGAGCCACTCCCACCCGACCACGGCTTCCCGGTGCGCGTGGTGGTACCCAACTGGATCGGCGTCGCATCGATCAAGTGGCTGGGCCAGCTCGAGGTCTCCGCCGAGCCGCTCTTCTCGCCATGGAACACGCAGTTCTACCGCCTCTTCGGCCCGACCTACCCGGCGGACGGCGAGTTGGTCAGCCGGCAGGCGGTGAAGAGCGCGTTCGAGCTGCCGTGGGAGGCGACGCTCTGCGCCGGTCGCCAGGTGCTGCGCGGGCGCTCGTGGTCGGGCAACGGGCGGATCCGCCGGGTCGAGGTGAGCGTCGACGGCCGCACCTGGCGTCCCGCCCGCCCGATCGGTCGCGGCCTCGGGACGGCGTGGCAACGCTGGGAGTACGAGTGGCGTGCGGCGCCCGGCGCCTACGCGCTACGGGCCCGTGCCACCGACGTCGAGGGCGTGACCCAGCCGGAGACGGTGCCGCACAACGCGCTGGGCTACCTGTTCGGCGCCATCGTCCGGCATCCGGTCACGGTGGTGTAGCGCGCGAGTCTCGCGCCTCAGGCCTGCGCCTCGGGCCTCGGGGCGCCGTGGGCGTCGGGCGTCTTGCCTCGGGGCCTCGGGGCTGAGTGTGCGGTGCGTTGGTCAGGGGACTTCGACGGCGAGTCGTTCGGGGCGGGCCTGGCGGATCGGGGTGAGCGTGCCGCACGCCGCGATGAGCAGGCACGCCACGCCGGCGACGAGGCAGGTCGCCGGCACGCCGTAGTGCGCCGCCGAGGTGGTGAGCACCGCCGCCCCGATCGGGCCGAGTGCCGAGTGGATCGTCCAGAACGACGCCGTGACCCGCCCCAGCAGGTGGTCGGGCGTCACCTCCTGGCGTAGTGACATCGAGCAGATGCCGGCCACGCCGATGCCGAAGACCACCGTGGTGGCGAGCGCGGCCACGACCGGGACGCTGCGCGACATGCCGATGCCCGCGATGGCCACGCCGCAGAGGGCGTACGAGCCGATCCAGCAGGCGCCGAAGCCGAGCGTCCGCCGCGCCGGTGCCACCACGAACGCCGCGATGATCGTGCCGACCGCGGCGGTCGCCAGCACGTACCCGACCGTGCCGTCGGACTGCCGCAGCTCGTGCCCCAGGTAGTACACGACGATGTCGGTGAGGCCGAGCGTGAGGAAGGTGAGGAAGGAGAGCAGCACCGTCAGCGCGCGCAGCACCGGATGCCGCCACAGGAAGCGTACGCCCACCACGAAGTCCCGCCACGACACGCCGTCCGGCGCGGGCACGTCGCGGGCAGGCGTGCGCACGCGGAGTCGCACGAAGCAGAGCCCCACCGCCGAGACCGCGAAGGTGGCCGCGTCCACCGCGATCGCCGACGTCGGCCCGTACAGTCCACACAGCACACCGGCGATGACCGGGCCGCCCACGCTCGCGGCGGCGTACGTGGCGGAGAGGCGGGCGTTCGCCTCGGTGATGCGGTGCGGGTCGACGAGGTTGGTCACCGCGGCCACGTACGACACGCGGAAGACCATCGCGAACGCGGCGCTGAGCGGCACAATCGCGTACAGCAGCCAGATCTGCGGGGAGAACAGCCAGACGAGCGGGATCAGCGCGTACAGGCCGGCGCGGGCCACGTCGCAGACGATAAGCAGCATCCGGCGGTCGATGCGGTCGGCGAGCGTGCCGGCGAAGACGCCCGCGACGATCGTGGCGGCGCCGGCGAGCCCGGTGAGCAGGCCCATCTGCGATACCGAGCCGGTGGCGCGGAGCATGAGGAGGGGGAGTGCCACGTACGAGAACGAGTCGCCCGCGACGGAGAGCGTCTGGACCAGCCAGAACAGCGTGAAGTCGCGATCTCGCCACAGGGACCCGGTGACCATGGCGTATTGGATCATTGACGGGGAGTGTCCGTCAGTATCGATGGACGTTAACATCCTCACATTGACGTGCGTACGGTATGTTTTGCGTGTATGAGAGCGATCTTCGCTGCCCTTTCCGCCCTGCTCCTCGCCGTCTCCGCCGCGCCCGCGCAGGCGTCCGGCCGCCCCGGCGCGTACTCGTGGAAGCTCGCCGACACCGGCGTCACCGCCCGGCTGCGCGGCCTCGACGTGGTAAAACGCGACGGTGGCGTGGGCCAGCGGCTCGGCCGGCGCCGTGCTGCGCACCGTCGATGGTGGACGGACCTGGCGGCAGGTCGGTCCGCCGGGCACGGCCGAGCTCCAGTTCCGGGACATCGAGGCGTCCGGGGCCGACCGGGCGGTCGCGCTCTCCATCGGCGAGGGCGAGGCGTCCCGTGTTTACGTGACGAGCGACGGCGGTCGCAGTTGGACCGAGACGTTCCGCAACGGCGACCCGCGCGCGTTCTACGACTGCCTCGCCTTCTTCGACCAACGCCGTGGCCTCGCCCTCTCCGACCCGGTCGACGGGCGCTTCCGGATCGCGTCCACGGTGGACGGTGGCCGCTCGTGGCGCGTGCTCCCCGCCGACCGGATGCCGGAGGCGCTGGCCGGCGAGTTCGCGTTCGCGGCGAGCGGCACCTGCCTGGTGACGGCCGGCGCGGGGCCGTGGGCGTGGTTCGCGACCGGGGGAGGCGCGAGCGCGCGGGTCTTCGCCTCGTCCGACCACGGCCGGAGCTGGAAGGTCATCGACTCACCGGTACCGAGCGGCGCCTCGGCCGGCATCTACTCGCTCGCCTTCCGCGACCCATGGCACGGCATCGCGGTCGGCGGTGACTTCGCGGCGCCCACCCCCGCGCCCGACGGCGCCGCCACGACTCGCGACGGCGGGCGTACCTGGCAGGTCGCGCGCACGCTCCCCGGCGAGTACCGCTCCGGCGCCGCGTGGCTGCCCCGGTCGCGGCAGGCGGCGGTCGCGGTCGGCCCGACCGGCAGCGACGTCTCGCGGGACGGCGGCCGCACGTGGACGCGCTTCGACACGGGCAGCTTCGACGCGGTGGACTGCGCGCCCGACGGCACCTGCTGGGCGTCGGGGGAGCAGGGGCGGCTGGCCAGGTTGCACCGCCCTTGAGCGGGCGTGGCGGCGCCCTCCCGTCGTGCCCCGGGGCGCTCTCCGCGTAGCAGCGTGCGCCGGTTCGGCTGCTTCGTCCGGGCCGGGCCGTTGGGCGTGGGCTGGTTCGTGGTGTTCATCGGGTCGAGCTGGGGTTTGTGCGGGGCGGGCACTTGGGCGTGGGCTGGTTTGTGGTGTTGGTCGGGTCGGGCTGTTTCGTGCGGGGCGGCTCGGCCGCCCCGCACGCTCGTTTCCGGGAGGGGCTACACGAAGCTGACGGGCTCCGGCTCGTTGCCGGGCCGCCACTTGATCCCGCAGCCGAGGCTCGGCACGTGCGGCTCGGGCACGGCCTCGCCGCGCAGGACGGCGTCTGCGGCGGCGCGCAGCAGGTCGCCGGTCACCGGCACGTCGTTCTTCGGGCGGGCCTCGTCGAAGGCGCCCCGGTAGACCAGCCGCCGCTGCCCGTCGTAGAGGAAGAAGTCGGGGGTGCAGGCGGCGCCGTAAGCCTTCGCCACCTCCTGCGAGGTGTCCACCAGGTACGGGAACGTGAACCCGGCCCGCTCCACCTGCCCGGCCAGCCCCGGCACGTCGTCGTCCGGGTAGTTCTCCACGTCGTTGCTGGAGATGGCGATCGTGGCGAGCCCTTTGTCGGCGTACTCGGCGGCGAACGCACCGAACGCCGACTCGACGTGCCGCACGTACGGGCAGTGGTTGCTGAGGAAGACGACGAGCAGCGCGGGTGCGGACACGTCGGCGAGCTTCACCTCGGGCCCGGCCACCGACGGCAGCGCGAAGTCTGGCGCGGGCGTGCCCAGCGGCACGAGAAACGACGAAACGGCCATGCGGCACAGCCTATCGGGGCGCGCTGTCGGGCAGCCGCTAGGCCAGGTCATCGCGCCCGTGGGAGGTGGTCGCGCGGGCTGTGGGCGGCGCGGCGCTGTGGGCGGGCGTGGAGTTGTGGGCGGCGCGGCGCTGTGGGCGGGCGTGAAGCTGTGGGCGGTGCGGCGCTGTGGGCGGTGCGGGGCTGGCGGCGGTGCGGCGCTGTGGGCGGGCGTGGAGTTGTGGGCGGCGCGGAGTTGGAGGCGGCGTGGGCCTGTGGGCGGGCGTGGAGCTGTGGGCGGTGCGGCGCTGTGGGCGGTGCGGGGCTGGAGGCGGCGCGTCAACCGCCCGGGCGGATCAGGCCCGTCTCGTAGGCCAGGATGACCGCCTGGACGCGATCGCGCAGGTCGAGCTTGGCCAGTATCCGCTTGACGTGGGTCTTCACGGTCGACTCCTCGACGACCAGTGACTGCGCGATCTCGGCGTTGGAGAGCCCTCGCGCGACCAGCTCCAGCACGTCACGCTCGCGCGGGGTCAGGTCACGCAGCCGGCGGCTCCCGGCCGGGTCGGGCTGCGGCATCCGGGCCATGCGGTCGATCACGGTGCGGGTGACCGACGGAGACAGCAGCGCCTCGCCGCCCGCGATGGTGTGGATGGCCTCGATGAGCTGCTCGGGCCGGGCGCGCTTGAGCAGGAACCCCGATGCCCCCGCGCTCAACGCCCCGAACACGTAGTCGTCATCCTCGAACGTCGTCAACATCAGGATCCGCGTCGCCGGCGCGGCCGTGATCAGCTCCCGCGTCGCGGCGATCCCGTCGAGGCGGGGCATGCGCACGTCCATCAGCACGACGGCGGGGGAGAGCCGCCGGACCGCGTCGACGGCGGCCCGCCCGTCGTCCGCCTCGCCGACCACGTCGATGGACTCGTCGCTGGAGAGGACCGCCCGCAGCCCCGCCCGCATCAGGTCGTCGTCATCCACGACCAGCACGCGGATCACGGCCGGCCCTCGGCTTCAGGAGCTAGCCGCCGTGGCCGCGGGCGACCTGCCGCCTCTGGCGCCGATCGCGGCCGTGTCTCGGACGCTGCCCCGGTCGCGAGCCACCTGGCGGCAGGTGCTGGCGCCGGCGGCGGGCCGTGTGGTCGGGCCGGAGTGCGCGGCGGGCGCCCGCCTGCGGGCGCGGTCGTGGAGCGCGTGCGGCGGGTCTGAGCTGGGGTCATGCGGGCTGGCCGTGTGGCAGGTGGGCGTGCAGGCGGAAGGTGCCGTGCTCGGCCGCGGCGTCGAGCGTCCCGCCGAGCAGCGTGGCACGCTCCCGCATCCCGACGATCCCGTGGCCGCCGCCAATGGACCGGACGGTGGCGGCCGGGTTGGTCACTGTGATGTCGACCGCGTCCCGCGCGAACAGCACCGCCACGTCGGCGCTGCCCTGCCCGTGCCGCGCCGCGTTGGTCAGCGCCTCCTGCAGGATCCTGTATGCCGCCCACGCGACGCCGTGCGGCAGTGCCCGTACCGGCGCCGGGATCTCGGCCGCGATCGAGAGGCCGCCGGCCCGGTGCCGCTCGACGAGATCGGCCAGCGCGGAGGGATCTGCCGGGGCGGGCGGGACTGGCCCGTCGTCGCGCAGTGCGCGCACCAGCCGGTCGATCTCGCCGATCGTGCCGCGTGCCACGTCTTCGATCGCGGTGATCGCGCGGCGGGAGCCCTCCGGGTCGCGCTCGTGCAGCAGCCGGGCGGCGCCCGCCTGGACCAGGATCACGTTGATCGCGTGGCCGGCGGAGTCGTGCAGCTCGCGGGCGATCCGCGTGCGCTCCTCGGCGACCGCCAGCCGCCGCTCCCGCTCCGCCTCGCGACCGGCGCGGCGGGCCTGCTCCTCCAACTCGTCGATCCGCTCGCGGCGCATCCGCGCCCGGTCGCCGGCCAGCCACAGCGTCGCCGCGACCAGCGCGACCCCCAGCAGCTCCGGCACCAGGATCGCCCCCACGTCCGCGCCGCGCACCAGGTATGCCAGCCCCAGCACCGGCGCGAACGCGAGCGCGACCTGCATGGCCAGCCGCCGGCGCCAGGGGCGGGGGGCGCCGCCGTAGGCCATCCCGAGCGTGAAGATGGCGATGCCCGGGCCGAGCGGCAGGTCGAACCCGTAGCCGAGCCAATAGAGCAAGCCGCTGGCCGCGAAGGTCACCAGGCACACCGTCATCGGCGCCTGCCTGCGGGCCGCGAGCGGTAGGGCGGTCACCGCGGTGAGCAGCACCCCGAGGGCGTCGAGGTGGCGGACGCTCGCGTCGGGAGTGCCGAGCCCGTCGGCCGCGAGCACGCCGAGCGACAGGGCCAGCGCCAGCACGGCGATGCCCAGGTCGACGGTGGTACTTCGGCGGTTCACGTCCTGAGCCTAGGCCAGCGGAGGCCCGTACCGGATCGCCCTGCGGAGGCACGCCGCGTACCCCCACGGGGGGACGACCGGTTCGCCCCGTGGCGCGATGCGGTGAAGTGGTCGCCGTTCATAGCCTGACCCGCATGTCCGTTTCGGCCCCGTCCCGCCCCACCACGCACACATCCCGGTTGGCCCGCCTCGCCGGCTGGGCACAGCGGCACCGGTGGTGGGCCCTCGCCCTGTGGGTGCTCGTCCTCGCCGCGCTCACGGTCGCCTCCCAGGCGGTCGGCAGCACCTACCACAACGACTTCTCGCTGCCCGGCACCGAGTCGCAGCGGGCGGTCGACGCGCTCCGCCAGCACGCCCCGGTCCGCGCCGGCGACACGGTCCAGATTGTCGTCCAGGACCCCGGCGGCGTGAGTGCGCCGGCCGCGCGCGAGCGGGTCGAGGCGATGCTCGACGAGGTGCGTACGCTGCCGCACGTCGCCGACGTCCAGAGCCCGTTCGCCGGGCAGGGTGCGGTGGCCGCGGACGGCACGATCGCGTACGCCACGGTCACGCTCGACGGCCAGGCGCAGGACGTGCCGACCGACGACGTTCGCACGATCATCGACACGGCCCAGGCGGCCGAGGGCGGTGGCCTGCGGGTCGAGCTGGGCGGCGACGCGGTCCGGGGCGCCGAGGAGAGCGAGGGCGGCGCCGCCGAGGGCATCGGGCTGCTCGCCGCGCTGGTCATTCTCGTGCTTCTGTTCGGCTCGCTGCTGGCCGCCAGCCTGCCGATCGTGATCGCGGTCTTCGCGGTCGGCAGCTCGATCGGGCTGGTCGTGCTCGCGTCGCACCTGGCGACCATCGCCGAGTTCACCCCGCCACTGATGATCCTCGTCGGGCTGGGCGTGGGCATCGACTACGCGCTGCTGGTCTTCTCCCGATACCGCGCGGAGCTGATCGCCGGCCTGGAGCGCGGTGGGCCAGCCGGCGACGCCGAGGGCAGCGACCCCGCCGGTGTCGGCCGCTCGGCGGCTGCCCGCATCGCGCTCGACACGGCGGGGCGCACCGTCTTCTTCGCCGGCTGCACCGTGATCATCGCGCTGATGGGCCTGGTCGCCCTCGGCCTCGGCTCGCTGCAGGGCGTGGCGGTGGCCCTCGCGGTGACCGTGCTCGTCACCATGGTCTCCTCGCTGACGCTGCTGCCGGCACTCCTGGCGATCTTCGGGCGCCGCATCGAGCGGGGCGTGCGGCGCCGTGCCGGCCGTGCCCGTGGCCCCGAGGGAGACCGCTGGCGCCGCTGGGCCGCCGCCGTGCAGCGCCGCCCCTGGGCCGCGGCTCTCGTGTCGGTCGCGGCGCTGCTCGCCATCACGGCACCGGCGTTCGGCATCCGGTTCGGGTTCGCCGACGCCGGTAACGACGCGCCGTCCACGACCAGCCGCCAGGCGTACGACCTGCTGGCCGAGGGCTTCGGTCCGGGCTTCAACGGCCCGCTCGTGGTGGTCGTCGAGGGCAATCCTGGTGCGGCGGCGCCCGCGGCCGGCACGCTCGACGATGTGCCCGGTGTGGCCGCCACCGTGGCGCCACCACCGTCCGGCGACGTCGCCACGATCATCGTCTTCCCCTCGTCGGCTCCCCAGGACGCGGAGACCCACGACCTGGTGCAGCGGCTGCGCGAGGAGGTGCTGCCCCCGCTCTCCCGCGACACCGGCGCGACCTTCCTGGTAGGGGGCAGCGTGGCCGCGGCCGAAGACTTCGCCGACGCGGTGGCGGGTCGGCTGCCTCTCTTCGTGGCGGTCGTGGTCGGGCTCTCCGCGCTGCTGCTGATGGCGGTCTTCCGCTCGCTGCTCATTCCGGTCAAAGCCGCGGTCCTCAACCTGCTCAGCGTCGGCGCCTCTTTGGGAGTGATCACGCTCGTCTTCCAGCACGGCCTGTTCGGCGTCCAGCCCGGCCCCATCGAGTCGTACGTGCCCGTCATGATCTTCGCGATCGTGTTCGGACTCTCGATGGACTACGAGGTGTTCCTGCTCTCTCGCATGCACGAGGAGTGGGAGCGGCACCGTGACGCCCCCGCCGCCGTGCGCGAGGGCCTGGCGACGACAGGCCGTGTGGTGACCGCGGCGGCGGCCATCATGGTGGTGGTCTTCGGTGCGTTCCTGCTGAGCCCGGACCGGATGCTCCAGCAGTTCGGCCTCGGGCTGGCGGTCGCGGTCCTCCTCGACGCCGTGGTGATCCGCTGCCTGGTCCTACCGGCGGTGATGGAGCTGCTCGGCGCCCGCGCGTGGTGGCTGCCCCGCCCGATCGCCCGCGTCCTGCCGAGGCTCGCCATCGAGCGCCCGACCTCCGACTGACCCGCACCGAGCGGGCACGCTGCCCACTCCAGCGGCAGGCTACGCCCGCGGGCCAGGCTACGCCCGCGGGCCAGGCCTGCGGCGCAGGCCCGGCTTCGAGCGGCAGGCCCGGCTTCGAGCGACACGCGAAGTGGCGCCGACCGCGCGCAACCACCGCGAGGAGAGAGCCGTAACCGGGAGAGGCCATAATGGACGGATGCTGAGGTGGGAGTACGCCTTGTTGGTCCGCCGCCGTGAGGCGTCCGGGCCTTCTGAGTGGCGCCTGTCGTATACCTGGTACTCGCCGGATGGCACGAGGCAGGATGTGTCCGCTCTCGGTGACACCGCGATCTCGCACCTCAACCGGGCCGGGGACCGTGGCTGGGAGCTGGTGTCGACCGAGGAGGATGTCAACAACCTCGAAGGCACCACCGAGGTTCATCGCTACTACCTGAAGCGTCCGATACCCAACGCCGACCCCAACCTCTAGTCGCGTCGTGCACCAACGGCCGAGCGCCGCTGGTGCACGCGGCCTGGCGAAGGTCGCGGCGCCCAGCCCTCGCTGGGAGAGCCCACACGGCATCGCTCCACCGACGGGTCCGCCGGGCAGGATCTGGCCAGACGGTCCCGGCCAGACGCATCGGACTCCGCTCACCTGGTGCCGGTGCCGATTCCGGGGCGCCGAGCTGGCCGGCCGTGGCGCCAGCCAGACGAGCCAGCCCGGCCAGGCGTCGGCCCAGGCGGACGCTCGCACGCGAAGCGTCGCTCCACGCTCCGTCCCGGGGTGCGCGGAAGGCCACCTTGCGCGGACGGCGCCTCTGCCGACGGGCGCCATGCGTGGACGGGCGCCTTGCGGCCGGTTACATACGCGTGCGGCCGGGAACCCGCTTCCGGTGGTGACGCGCCGGTTCTCGTGACCGCCGCCGCCGGGGCGGTTTGGGCGGTGCCAGCGGCGGCCGGGCGGTCCGCCGTTCGTTGGCCTGTCGGAGAGGAGCGATGCGATGCGCGCGTTTCAGGTCCCGGCTCCCGGTAAGGGCCCCGAGCTGGCGGACCTGCCGGCCCCTGAGCCTGGAGAGGGTCAGGTCCTGGTGCGGGTGAAGGCCGCGGGCCTCAACGCCATCGACAACTGGATCGTCGCCGGGCAGATGGCCGAGACCATGCGACACGTGTACCCGCTCGTGCTCGGCCGTGACGCCGCCGGTGTCGTCGAGGCGGTCGGCCCCGGCGACGGCCAGGTCGGGGTGGGCGACGAGGTGATCGGTCACGTGCTGCTCGGGTCGCCGATCCACGACGGTACCCTCGCCGAGTACGCGGTGCTGCCGACCGAAGCCGTGGCGAGGAAGCCCGAGGGGTTGGACTTCGTCACCGCCGCCGCGCTGCCGCTCGCCGGTGCCGCGGCCAAGGCAGCCGTCGACGCGGTCGACCCGCGGGCCGGGCACAGGGTACTGGTCGTCGGCGCCAGCGGCGGTGTCGGTTCGTACGTGATCCAGATGCTCGCCGCGATGGGCGTGACCGTGATGGCCACAGGCAGGGAGAGCGAGACCGAGCGGCTGACCGAACTGGGCGCGGCCAGGATCATCGACTACGGCGCCGCGCCCATCGCCGACCAGATCCGGGAGGCGTACCCGGAGGGCATCGACGGACTGATCGACGTGCTCGCGTACACCCCGCAGGAACTGCCGTTGGCCGCGGTTGGCGAGGGCGGCCACGTGGTGAGTCTGCTCGGCGCCGCCGACGAGCAGGCCCTCGCGGCCGTCGGGCTGACGGGGACCAACATCATCGCCAGGCCCACCCGTGATGTGCTCACGATGCTCGCCGACCAGGTCGTCGCCGGTGGCTTGAAGGTCGACGTGGAGACCGTGCTGCCGCTCGACCGGGCCGCCGACGCCTTCTCGATCCTCGCCAGCGGCAGGGCCCGCGGCAAGATCGTCGTCCAGGTCAATCCCTGACTGCCCGTCCACAGAGGACAGAGTCGCGCCCGGGGCGCGAACCGCGGATCGATCCTGTTGAGCCGCTGACGACTCCGCCAGCGGCCAGGCCCCGAGCCGGCGCTCGCTGGAGGTTCCCGCCGACTCCAACGCGGATGTGCCCAGCCGACCCCGCCGCAGAGGTGCCCCAGCCGCCCCGCGCCCCGCCCTCGGCCACGAGGAGAAGCGGGTCAGAGACGCACCGACCCGCCGCGCGCCGCGCGAAAGTGACGTCGTGCGCCGCGCAGCGCCGCCTCCGCGCCGCGAAGCGCCGCCTCCGCGCCGCGAAGCGCCGCCTCCGCGCCGCGAAGCGGCACCGACGCCGACCAGTGCCGCGAAGCGGCACCACCACCGGATCCAACGACACACCGCCGGGACGCGACCCGCGCCGTCAACCCCAGCCAACCATCATCCCGAGGTGAGCAGTGCGCATAGCCGCGCACCGCCCGGGTATCGCGACGCCCAGCAAGAGCCCCTCGCCGTCCGGGCCGTCCGGGTCGACTTCGGGGGTCTCGCCGAGGGGACGATGACGATGACCACTGCGACCCAAGCCCCGCCAGAGCAGGGGGAACGGACGGTCAACCTCCCGTTCGTGTCAGCCACCTTCCACCTCCCCGACGTCGGCTCCCTGCGCCGCCTGGTGGACCGGGTACCGCATCCACCGCTGCCACGGCTGGGTCGGGCGGAGGCCGCCCACGCGGCTCGGGCGGTCGCCGGTCACCTGCCGCCGCCGACGCGGCTGGCGTACTACGCGGGGCTCGGCGTGCTCGGCGTGACGGGCGTGATCGAGTGGCCGGTGGCCGTCGCGATCGGCGCCGGGACCCTGTTCGCGCGGCGTGCGCGCGGCGCGCGGCCCGCTCAGCCCTCGCGGCAGGAGTCCCGTGGCGGCGGCCGGCCGGAGCGGCCCGCGGATGTCCGGCGGCGGACGAAGACCACGATCCGCGCGGCGAGTACGGCCAGCCCGGGCACGCGGCTGCGCCATGCCCGGGCCTGACGGGCCCGGCGTGACCTCTCCAGCCTCCCCGGACCCGACCCTGCCGGGATCCGGCGAGGTACTGACCGAAGCCGTCACCCTCGGCATCAACCTCGCCGGTATCGGCGTCGCGCTGGCGAGCCGGATAGTGCCGATCGGGCCGCTGCCACACGCGGCCGCCACCGCGCTGACCTGGGCTGACGCCGCCCCCCGCATCCGGGGCGCGCTGGTGCGGCGGCTCGGTCCGGGGCCGGCCGACGTGACCCTGAGCGTGAGTACGGCCACCGCCAACGCGCTGTCCCGCCGCACGTTCGGGCTGGTGGTCGACGCCACGCACCGCTTCTCGCGGCTGACCGAGGCGCGCGCCCGGCGGCGGGCCTGGCTGCGGCGCCGCGACGAGCTCGGGCTCACCGGCGAGGCCGCCGACGACAACGAGACCAGCGGGACCGCCGACGAAACAAGCGAGGCCGCCGGCGAGACAAGCGAGACCGTCGAAGGGAACGAAGACGCCGAGACCGCCCAACAGGAGGCCGAGGCCGCCGACGAGGGCCAGGAGACGGCCGACATCCTCGACGGCGGTGCCGAGCCCACCGAGCGCCCGGTGCCGCTGCCGCCCGGCCCGGTCGAGCGGTACGCCGACATGGCCACCGGCGCCGCCGGGGCCGGCTTCCTCAGCGGGCTCACCGTCGCCCGCGACTCGCGGCGGGCCCACGCTCTCGCGGTCGCGGCGCTGCCGAAGGCCGCGCGGGTGGGGCGGGACGCGTACGCGGCGCAGGTCGGCCGGGCGGCGGCCCGGCGCGGTGTGCTGATCGCGGATCCGGAGGCGCTGCGCCGGCTGGACCGGGTCGACACGGTGGTGATCGACCCGTCCGCGTTGCTGACCGGGGAGCGGGCCATCGACGAGGTGCACGCCCTCGACGCCGAGGTCGACGCCGACGAGCTGCGCCGGGAGGCCGAGGAGCTGGTCGACCTGGTGGATCCCACCGCCACCCGGCAGGAAGGGCGGTGGGCGGTCGCGCCGGTGGAGGCGCTGGGCGGCGAGGACGCGTGGACGCGGGAGGCGCGGCTCAGGGGCGGGACCGTACTGGCGCTGTGGCGGGACGACACGCCCGCGGGCCTGGTCTCCGTCGTACCCGTGCTGGATCCGTTGGTGGACGCGCTGCTGGCGTCCGCGCGCGGCGTCGGCGACGTGGTCCTGGCCGGCCCGCGCAGCGGGCTGCGGCACCGGCTGGACTTCGACCGGGTGGTGCCCGGCGGGGCACGGCTCGGCACCGGGCTGCGCGCCCTCCAGGGGGAGGGGCGGGGCGTCGTACTCGTCTCCGGGCGGGGCGGCGCGGTGCTGGCCGCCGCTGACGTGGGGATCGGCGTGCTCGGCCGCCGGACCCGGCCGCCGCTCGGCGCGGCGGTGCTCTGCGGTCCCGGGCTGGCGGAGGTCTGCCTGCTCCTGGACGCGGCGGCGGCCGCCCGGCCGATGAGCCGGCGTTCGGCGAAGCTGGCGTTCGCCGCCTCGACCGTGGCCGGCCTGCTGGCCGTGGCCGGCCCGGCGCAGGGCGCGGTGGCGCGCGCCTCGGTGGCGGTGCAGAGCGGTGCCGTGATCGGCCTCGCGGTCGGCACCTGGGCCGGCATGGAGGTGGCCCGCCACCCCCGGCCGGTCGCGGTGGACCGGACCCCGTGGCACGCGATGCCCTGGCGGGCGGTGCTGGACCGCCTCTCCACCAGCCAGGACGGCCTCGACGAGGAGGAGGCGCGGCGTCGCGCCAACCAGGCACCGGCCCTGGAGGAGCCCGAACGGGAAGGGCTCGCCCGGGCTTCGATCGAGGAGCTGGCCAACCCGCTGACCCCAGCGCTCGCCGGCGCGGCGGCGGTCTCCGCGTCGGTCGGCTCGGTCGTCGACGCCGCCATGATCGGCACCGTACTGGGCGTGAACGCGCTGCTCGGCGGGATGCAGCGCGTCGGTACCGGGCGGGCGCTGCGCCAGCTCGGCGCGCGGGCCGCGAGCCGGGTCCGGCTGCGCCGGGGCGGTGACGCGGTAACCGCGGACGCGGACCGGCTCGTGCCGGGCGACGTGGTCGAGATCGGTGCCGGCGAGGTCGTACCGGCCGACTGCCGGCTGCTGCGGGCCGAGGCGCTGGAGGTGGACGAGTCCAGCCTCACCGGCGAGTCGCAGCTCGTGGCGAAGTCGGCCCGGCCCAGCACGGCCGACACGATCGCCGACCGCACCTCGATGGTGTACGCCGGCACGGTCGTCGCCGCCGGCCAGGCCACCGCGGTCGTCGTCGCCGCGGGCGCCGGCACCGAGGCGGGCCGGACCGCGCGGCTCAGCGGCGAGGCGCCCCGGCCCACCGGCGTCGAGGAGCGGCTGGGCCAGCTGACGCGCGTGACGCTCCCGGTCTCGATCGGCTCGGGCGCCGCGCTGATGCTCCTCGACCTGCTGCGCGGGCGCGGCCTCAGCAGGTCCGTCACACCGGCGGTGAGCCTGGCGGTCGCCGCGATCCCGGAAGGGCTCCCGTTCGTCGCGCGCCTCGCCGAACTCGCCGCCGCGCGCCGCCTCTCCCGGCGGGGTGCGCTCGTCCGCAACCCCCCGACCATCGAGGCGCTGGGCCGGGTGAACGCGCTCTGCTTCGACAAGACCGGCACCCTCACCGAGGGCCGGATCAGTCTCCGCGGCGTCTCGGACGGCGAGGCGTACCGGCCGGTGGAGGAGCTGTCGGAGCCGCTGCGCGACATCGTGGCCGCCGCGCTGCGGGCCAGCCCGGAGGCGAACGGCCGGCTGCCGCACCCGACGGACCGCGCGGTGGTCGAGGGCGGGCAGGCGGCCGGGGTGGAGCCGGCGCACGGGGCCGGCGTGTGGACGCCGGTCGAGGCGGAGCCGTTCGAGTCCAACCGCGGCTACCACGCGGTGATCGGAGACGCCGAGGACGGCCGGCGGATGTGCGTGAAGGGCGCGCCCGAGGCGGTACTCGACCGGTGTGGCACCTGGTCCCGGGCGGGCGGGGAGGTGCCGTTCGACGCGGCCGCGCGGTGGCGGGTAGAGGGGGAGGTGGAGCAACTCGCCCGCGGCGGCTTCCGGCTGCTGGCGGTGGCCGAGCGCCGGGTACGGCCAGACGCGACGTTCGACGGTACGCCGATCGAGGGGCTGGTGCTGCTCGGTCTGCTGGCGCTGGCCGACCCGGCGCGTCCCACCGCGGCGGCCGCTGTGGACCAGCTCCGGCAGGCCGGCATCGACGTCGTCATGGTGACCGGCGACCATCCGAGCACGGCCGAGGCGGTGGCGGCGGAGCTGAGGATCCTGGACGGCCGCCGCGTGGTCACCGGCCCGGAGCTGGACGCGATGGACGACGCCGCGCTGGCCGAGGCGCTGCCCGGCACCGCCATCTTCGCCCGGGTCACGCCGCAGCAGAAAGTACGGATCGTGCGCGGCCTGCGCGACATCGGCCGGATCGTGGCGGTGACCGGCGACGGCGCGAACGACGCCGCGGCGATCCGGCTCGCCGACGTCGGTGTGGCGCTCGGCGGGCGGGCCACGCAGGCCGCCCGGGAGGCGGCCGACGTCGTGCTGGTCGACGACAAGCTGGAGACGATCACCGACGCGATCATCGAGGGGCGCATGATGTGGGCCTCCGTACGGGACGCGGTGTCGATCCTGGTCGGCGGCAACCTCGGCGAGATCGTCTTCACCGTGGGCAGCAGCCTCGTCGGCGGCGGAGAAGCGCTCAACGCCCGGCAGTTGCTGCTGGTCAACCTGCTCACCGACATGCTGCCGGCGCTCGCCGTGGCGACCCGCCGCCCGCCGGGGGTCACGCCGGAGACGCTGCTGGCCGAGGGCCCCGAGGCGTCGCTGGGCCCGGTGCTGACCCGGGACGTGTACCTGCGCGCGGGCGTGACCGCCGGGGCGGCCACGGCGGCACTCACGCTGGCCCGCATCACCGGCCTGCGCGGGTCGGCGGGGACCGTCGCGCTGGTCGCCCTCGTCGGCACACAACTGGGCCAGACCCTCACCGTGACCAGGCGCAGCGGCCTCATCGTCGCCTCCGCGCTCGGCTCGCTGGCCGCCCTGACGGTCGTCGTGCAGACGCCCGGGCTGAGCCACCTCTTCGGCTGCCGCCCGCTCGGCGTCCGAGGCTGGACCGTCGCGCTCGGCACCGCGACCGCCGGCACCATCGCCGCGCCGCTGCTGCCCCGGCTGCTCCGCCAACCCGTTACACAGAGTTAATTCTCGGTACACCGGGCCGACCTAGCGTGCCGGCCATGGCTGATTTTCTCGCGAACATGCTGGCCAAGGCCGCTGTCATGCTGGTCGAGTCGCTGGTTAAGTGGATCTTCCAGAGTGTCTTCGCCACCGCCTTCGCACCCTCCGACGAGACCGCGGCGGCCTTCGCCTGACAGCGCGCCTCCCCGCCCTCGGGATCTTCCCGACAGATCAAACTCCAAGCCGGGCTGCCGCGATGACCGTCGCGGTCCGGACCGCCGCTCCCGCAGCCTCACCCTCCGCGTCCACACGACCCCCACGCTCTCCCCGCGTGGCCGGCGGCGGGGAGCCTTTCGGACTCGGGGTGGTCGCGCGGCTGGGCCGGGATCGGACCTGGTGTCGTGTGTTGGAGAAGCTGTCGAGCTGGGCGCATCGGTGCGCCCAACCCGGGGCGGACGCCGGATGTGCGACTCGCGGCGTGGATGCCGGGGTCCGGTGGTCGCCGCGCCGGACCCGGCAGGTGTGGGCGATTGTCCGGGGGCATTGCCCGTTCGAACCGGCCGCCAGGGGTCCGATAAGGCCCCTTGCCTGGGCCGACCGGGCCGGGAGGCGGTCCGCCCGTGGCGACCGGTCGACCCCCAGGGAGTGAGCTTTCGCCACGCACGACCGGGACCTGCAAGACGGCGAACGTCCCCGTCCTCAAAGCGCGCGGGCATGTCCTCCATCGGCCAGAAGCGGCCGGATCAGGGCGAGGTGTGGCGTCCGTCGGCGTCGGCGTGGTCGTGGGGGCGTGGAGGGTGAGGCCGCGGGAGCGGCGGTCGTGAGCACGATGGGCATCGCGGTAGCTCCCTTCTGCCACAGCGAAACCGAACCGTAACGGGCAGTGCGGACCTTCACCCGCGAGGATTTCTGACACCAGGTGCGAAGGTGGCCCAGCCCCGCGACCACGCCTCGACCCCGGAAACTCTCTAAACGGGTTAGGGCGCCCAGGACGCCACAGGTCGTCTGGAACCTGGTCGACCCCGCCACGGGGAGCCCCTAGAAGTACGTGCGGACCACGTCGACGACCACATTGGACTCGTCGACCAGCGGGATCGCCCGCCACTTGTCGAACGCGGTGCACGGATGCGAGATCCCGAAGCGCACCAGGTCGCCGGGGGTCACCGCGGCGCCCTCGACCGTGAGGAAGGCGTGCTGGTCCATCAGCCGGGTCACGCGGAGGCCGTCGGCGGGCACGACCTCGCCGGACGGGCGGCGGATCGCGAGCGGCACCGGCAGGCCCTCGTCGAACGGGGCGTCCCGCTTGCCCAGCCCGGCGATCGCCAGCCCCGGCTCGGGCGTGGAGATGACCTGCGCCCACACCTCCAGCGCCGCGTCGAGCGTGCCCTCGCCGGGCAGCCGGCGAAACGGCGTGCGGTCGCGGTAGTAGCCGTCGTCGTGGGTGACATACGCGCCGCTGCGCAGCAACGGGACCACCTGGTGGCCGGGAAGCCAGTCGCCGGGCAGCCGCTCGGCCACCACGTCGAACCAGGCGCTCCCGCCGGCCGAGACGAGCACCGACGGCGGCAGCAGGTCGGACAGCTCGATGGTCGCGGCGCGGAGCAGGTCGAGGAAGGCGGCCACCGCGGGCGCGTCGGGCAGCCCGCCCTCGTAGCCGGTCACGCCGGCCAGGGCGAGGCGCGGGGAGGTGGCCACGGCCTCGGCGACCGCGCGGGCGGCGGGGAGCGTGCGGCAGCCGGTGCGACCGCCGGTGTACCCCATCTCCACGAGGACCGGCAGCGGACGCTCCCCGGCGGTGGCCGCGGCGGCCGCGACCCCCTCCGTCGAGTCCACCTGGAAGTGGAGCGCGAAGCCGGCGTCGGTCTCGGCGGCGGCCCAGGCGAGCGCGGCCGGGTCGAGCAGCTGGTTGGCGATGAGCACGCGGGGCACCGCGTACTCGCGGCAGACCCGCGCCTGGTGTGCCGTCGCCACCGAGATGCCCCACGCGCCGGCGGCGAGCTGGGCGTTCATCAGCGTGGGCGCCATCGTGGTCTTGCCGTGCGGGGCGAGGGCGAGGCCGTGCCGCCGCGCGAACGCCGCCATGGTGGAGATGTTGCGGGTGACGGCGGAGGCGCGCGCCACCATCAGCGGCCAGCCGAACGCGCCGCCGAACAGTGGTCGCCCCACCGGGTCGCCATGACCCCAGAAGCCTTTGTCGAGCACGATCCTGGCGCCCTCTCCACCCGGCGGATAGGCTTTCTTCCACTTCCCTGGCTGATCCTATGTGGGGGCGGTGACCATCGGTATCGACAGCGGGTCCCCGCATGACCTGTTGCTGACCGGTGGGCACGTGGTCGATGTGGGCGGCGGACACATCGGCCGGCACGACGTGGCGGTCCGGGGCGGGCGGATCGCGGCCGTCGCGCCGGAGCTGCCCCGCGAGGGGGCGCGCGAGGTCGTCGACGTCACCGGGCGGCTGGTCACGCCTGGACTGGTCGACCTGCACACGCACGTGCACCCCGGCGCGACCTACTGGGGCATCCAGCCCGACCCGGTGGCCTGGCACTCGGGCGTCACCACCTGGGTCGACGCGGGCTCCGCCGGGGCCTGGACGATCGACGCGCTGCGGGCCGCCGCCGACTCCTTCCGCGTGCGGGTCCCCGCCCTGCTCAACATCTCCGCCGTGGGGCTGACCGGCCGCACCGGCGAGTCCGTCGACCTGGCGCACTGCGACGTCGACGCCGCGCTGGACGCGATCGCCCGCCACCCCGACCTGGTCGTGGGCGTCAAGGTGCGGATCGACCGGGAGACGGTGGGCGACCACGGGATACGCCCGCTGGAGCGCGCCCTCGATGTGGCCCGCGCCGCCGGGCTGCCGGTGATGGTGCACGTGGCGGCCGGCCCGCCCGGCCCGGCCGACGTGCTGCCGCTGCTCCGCCCCGGTGACATCCTCACCCACTGCGCGAGCGGCGTGGCGGCGACCGGCGCGGGCCCGGTGGTCCGCGAGGCGTACGCGCGGGGCGTGCTGCTGGACGTGGGGCACGGCGCCGGCGGGTTCGCCTTCGACGTGCTGGAGGAGCAGCTCGCGGCCGGGCTGGCGCCGCACACGGTCTCCACCGACCTGCACGCGCGCTGCCGGTACGGGCCGGTCTTCGACATGCCCACGACGATGGCGAAGCTGCGCGCGGTGGGCGTACCGCTGGAGGAGGTCGTGGCCGCCGCGACCGCGCGCCCGGCCGCGGCGCTCGCGCTGCGGGGCGGTGTGGGGACGCTCGCGGTGGGGGCGGTGGCCGACCTGGCGGTGTTCGCGGTGGAGGCGGGGCCGGTGCCGGTCGTGGACGCGCACGGCCAGGTGCGGGAGGCGCCGGAGCGGCTGGTCAACGAGGCCACGTACGTCGCCGGCCGCCTCCTCCCGCCGGCGTTGCCCGAGCCGCCGCCGGCCTGGATACCGCTGACCGGGGCGCAGCGGGCCGCACTGGAGCGGCGCGACAACGCCCTGCGCGCACTGCTCGGCCAGCCGCTGGTCGGCCCGGAAGGGCTGAGCGAGCAGTTTCCGCGAGCGACGCCGGAGACCGGCCTCGGAGGAGGGCCGGCCACGGCGCTACCGACGAGGGAAGGATGACCACATGCCCATACGCGCGATCTCGACGGAGCTGGCGCCTCCGCCCGGTGGTCCGTACTCACAGGCGGTCGTGGCCGGCGACTTCGTGTACCTGGCGGGCGCGGTGCCGATGCGCCCGGACGGCTCCTGGGTCCGAGGGGCGTTCGCGGACCAGGCGCACGCCACCTTCGCCAACCTGGCCCGCATCGCGGAAGTGGCCGGCAGCGACCTCGCCCACGCCGTGCGGGTCGGCGTCTACCTGCGCGAGTGGAACGACTTCGCCGAGATGAACACGATCTTCGGGCAGTACTTCACCGGGCTCGTGCCCCCGGTGCGCACCACGCTTCCGGTGGCGCTGGACGGCTTCAACATCGAGGTCGACGCCGTCCTCTACACCGGTCCCTGACCTGAGCGGGCGGCGGCCCGGGCGGCCGTTCACCGCCGGGGTCGTGGACCGCGGCGGGTGAGGCTGCGGGAGCGACGGTCCGGAGCGCGGCGGTCATCGCGGTAGCTCAAATCTGCCAAACGGGCCCTAACCCACCGGTAGGGGGGCGCGGTCGGGCTGGGCGATGTCGTCGCCCACCCGGCGCGCCCAGCGGCCGGCCACGACCGCGTACCAGCCGGCGATCAGCGCGAAGCCGGCCGCGACCACGAACACCGCGACCGGCGAGTGCCCGTCGGCGGGGAGGGTGAGCGCGGCGGCGAAGAGGCCCATCACGTACGAGAGGTTGTAGGTCGTGTCGTTGACCGCGAAGACCCGGCCGCGGTAGGCGTCGTCGCACTCGTGCTGGATCGACGTGTCCACCACGATCTTGGTGCCCTGGGCCGCGATGTTGACGCAGAAGACGGCGACCACCAGCAGCGGCTGGGTGAACGGCGACACGGTCAGCGGCAGCGCGACCGCGATGCCGGCGATCAGTCCGGCGACCCACCGCCAGCCGCCGATCCGGCGCGTGACCGCCGGGGTGACGACCGCCGCGACCAGCACGCCCGCGCTCCCCGCCACCACCACGAACGCGAGCCCGGTGATCGAGTCCTGCACGTTGTCGTCGGTGACGAAGTAGTTGCGGTAGAGCAGCAGCATCGCGAGCGTGAGCACGCCGAAGAGGGCGCGGAAGCCGGCCTTGGCCACCATCGCGTACGCCGCGCCGCGCTTGCTCGCAAGGTGGGCCAGGCCGTCGCCCATGCCTCGTACGACGTCGCCGATCGCCGAGCGCATCGGGGCCCGCGCCGGGGCGGCGGCGTGGTCCGGGCCGAGCTCGTCGACCCGGAACGAGCGCCAGGCGAGCAGCGACGAGGCCACGTACCCCACGGGGGCGACCAGCGCCATCGCCGCGTAGCCGGAGTCGCCGGCGGAGATCATCCAGTTGATCAGGACGACCGCGATGCCGAGGCCGACGGAGAAGCAGATCGAGCCGAGCGTGCCGGAGAGCGAGTTGGCGGTGACCAGGCGCCGGTCCTCCACCACGTGCGGCACCGCGGCCGAGAGCCCGGCCAGCAGGAAGCGGTTGAGCCCGATGATCACGAACGCGACCACCACGAACCCGACGCCCTTGTCGCCCGCGTTGATCAGCGCGGCCGCCGGCAGCACCAGCGCGGCGCGCAGCAGGTTGGTGAAGACCACCAGTTGGCGGCGGCTCCACCGGTCGAGGAAGACGCCGACGAAGGGCCCGATCAGCGAGTACGGCGTGACCAGCAGCGCCGAGCCCGCGGCGATCGCCATCGCGCTGGTCTGCCGGTCGGGGTTGAAGAGCACGCTGCCGGCGAGGGCGGCCTGGAACAGACCGTCCGCGAGCTGGCTGGAGAGGCGTACACCCAGGAGCCTCCGGAAGCCCCGGGCGGCGAGCACGGAGCGGAGGACGCGGGTGTCGCGGGAGGCCATGTAGACCTAGCCTAGGCCGTGTTTCGCGGCTGTCCGGCGCGTGCCTTTCCCATCACCCGCGCAGCGGTACCGTGAACGGCCGGTGTCGGCTCGCCGTCGGCTCGGTGCGCTCCGGCGCCGGCGTGTCGCACAGCGCCGCGCCGTGGCTAGAGTTGGCTGGTGGCTGGACGTCTGACGACCGAACGACTGACCCTGCGCCCCTGGGAGGTCGACGACGCCGAGGCGGCACTCGCCGTCTACGGCGAAGGCGGGGTTTCCGGGTGGCTCAGCCCGGCCATGGACGCGGTCAGCGACCTGAGCGCGATGCGGCTGATCCTCCAGCAGTGGATCGCCGAGGACCAGCGCCTCTTCACGCCCGCCGGCCGGTGGGCGGTCGAGCGCCTCGACGACAAGCAGGTCATCGGCGGCGCCGTGCTGCTCCCACTCCCGCCGGGCGGCGAAGACCTCGAGATGGGCTGGCAGCTCCGCCCCGACGCCTGGGGACGCGGCTACGCCGCCGAGGCCGGCCGTGCCCTCGCGCGCTGGGCGTTCGACGAGGGCGCCGACGAGGTCTTCGCGGTCACCCGCCCGGCCAACGAACGCGCCAGCGCCACCGCGCGCCGGATCGGCATGCAGTGGGTCGGCGAGACCGAGAAGTACTACGACCTGCGCCTCGAGGTCTTCCGCCTGCGCCCCGGCGACCTCGACTGAGGTTCGCGCCGCTGCCGCGCCGCGCTAACCCTCGCTGGCCGCCGTTCGACGGCCAGCGACCGATACAGCCGTGTTCTTCTCGACACTCACTGTGATCGAGCAATTTTGCGACAGGCTCCACTGGGGCCACAACTCGTCTTGATCTCGAACCTGCCACTACCGACACCGGCGCGGTGGTTACTGGGGTGATGTCGAGTGCGTCCGTCAACCCTGCGGCCGGCGGTCAGGGCCGGGGGGGCGGACCGCGACGGGCATCGCGGCAGCCCACATCTGTCCCTTGGCATTGATCGTCTAGGCGGGACGGCGGGGGAGGCTGGCGATCGAGGCCCGCACGAGGTGCTCGTAGGTCTCGTCGAGGTCTTCGGGCAGCCCGAAGCCACCGGCCGCCTCCAGCGACGCGAAGCCGTGCACGACCGCCCGCAGGCACCGGGTCGTGTGGATGGCGGCCGAGTCGGTGAGGCCGTAGCCGCGCAGCACCGCCAGGAAGACCTCGAGCAGTCGCGTGCCGGCGGCGGCCGTGTGGGGGTGGTGCAGGGCGTCGGCGGGCGTGATCGCGTAGCGGGCTGGATGCTCGGTCACGTAGGCCCGGTAGGTGTGCATCAGCGCGGCCACCGCATCGTCGCCGGAGCGGCCGAGCGCCGCGTGGGTGAAGCGCTCGGTCATCTCCTCCAGCACGCGCGCGCCGACCAGGGTCCGCAGCTCGGCGAGGCTGCCGACATGCTTGTAGAGCGAGGGCGCGGCGACGCCGGTGCGCTGCGCGACGTTGGCTAGGGTGAGCGCGTCGGCGCCTTGCTCGTCGACGATGGCGAGCGCGGCCTCGACCACGGCAGCGGTCGAGAGGCCAGCACGGTGACTACGCTTCATAGCCGCAAAGCTAACTTTGTTAGCCATCCTCGTCAAGCGCGGCTCTGGTGGTGCCTCACCCGTTCCGACCATGACCGGTCCCGCCTGGGCGACCATGACCGCTCCGTGTCCGGGTGACCGTCAGGGATGAGCCATCACCAGGACGCCGCGCGCCGGGCCACCGATCGCCTGGTACAGGTGGGGGACGTCGCCGGGGAACCGGATGAAGTCGCCCGGCCCCAGCTCGGCTGGCTCGGTGACCGGGCCGACGCGCAGGCGACCCGCCACCACCAGCAGCGACTCGGTGACGCCGGCCGGGTGGGGGTCGGCGTGGCGGGCGGTCGTGGCGAACTCGACCTCGTAGAACTCGGCGAGCCGGTGCCCGCGTACCCGATCCAGCAGGCGGGCGGAGACCGCCCCCTCCACGCGCGTGCCGTGGCCGGCGCGCACCACCTCGACGCGGGTCCTGGCCGGCTCGCCGATGAGGTCGCCGAGTGCGGCGCCGAGCGCGTCGGCGAGTGCGTAGAGCGTGTCGATCGTGGGGTTGCCGCGTCCCGCCTCGATGTTGGTGAGCGTCGCCCGCCCCACACCGCTCCGCTCGGCGAGCGCCACCACGGAGAGGCCGCGCGCCTCGCGGAGCGCGCGGAGATTGGCCGCGATACGAGTGGCGGGAGAGTCGGTCATGCGCACTATAGTAGTCACCATGACTACTCCAGGAGTCAGGGCGGCGCGCCGGATGGCGGAGATCGCCGGGTTCGGCATTGACCGCGTGGCACATCGGGCCGACCGGGTCACCGGGCGCTGGCCCGTGCTGCGGCTGGAAAACCTCGACACCGACCTGCCCCTCCCGCCGGAGGCGGTGCCGGTCACCGCGGCTGCGCTCACGACCCCGCCGGCGAACTCGTGGCTGCCCTTCACCGGCGACGAGGACCTGCGCGCCGCCATCGCCGACCTGCTCGTCGAGCGCACCGGCCACCGCTACGACCCGGCCGACGAGATCATCGTGACCAGCGGCGGCACCGAGGCGGCCCTCGACTGCCTGCTCGCCACCATCGACCCGGGCGACGAGGTGGTGCTCGGCGACCCGACGTACGCGGGGCTGGTCAACCGGGTACGGCTGGTGGGCGGTGTGCCGCGCTTCGCGCCGTACCGGGTGGTGGGCGGCGAGTGGCGCCTCGACCTCGACGCGCTGCGCGCCGCGGTGGGGCCGGCGACCCGGGCGCTGCTGCTGATGAGCCCCTCCATGCCCTCCGGCGCCGTGCTCGACGAGGAGGAGTGGCGGGCGGTGTGCGACCTGTGCCGCGAGCGCGACCTGCTGCTCATCTACGACGGCGCGATGGAGCGGCTGCTCTTCGACGGGCGCCCGTTCACGCATCCGGTGCGCGAGCCGGGCATGGCGGAGCGGACGCTGGTGATCGGCTCGCTCTCCAAGGAGTTTCGCATGATCGGCTGGCGGGTCGGCTGGGTCGCCGGGCCGCGCGCGCTGGTGGAGCACGTGGGCTGGGCGCACGTCTACAACACCACCACGCCGGTGGGCATCGCCCGGGCCGGCGCGACCGCCGTCCTCCGCGGTGACCACGCGCATGTCGCCGCCGCGGCCGCCGAGTTGGAACGGCGCCGCGACACCATCCTCACCAGCCTCGCCGGGCTCCCACTCGTGCGGCCTGCGGGCGGCTGGTCGCTGCTGCTGGACACGGTGGCGATGGGCATCGACCCGGCCGAGGTGTCCCGGCGGCTGCTCCGCGACGGCGCGGTCGCGGCGACCGCGATGACCGGCTGGGGCGACACGGTGGCGGCGCGGCACATCCGCTTCGTCTTCAGCGCCGAGCCGGTCGAGCGCCTCGCCACCCTCCCCGAGCGCCTGGCGGCCGCCGGCCTGCGCTGAGCCTCGTGCGGCCAGGCGAGCGGGCGGAGCGTCAGCGGTCATGCGAGCCCTCCGCGCGGTCCAGAACCCGGCACGTCCGCGGGTCCTCTCCACGGTCCGGGGCCGCCGCCTGAGCCGGGCCCTCGCGCGCGGAGGGCCCGCCGACCACCGAGGGAGGGAGCGCGACGGGCAAACTCGTCGCCGGAGCGGCCCAGGAAGATCGTCGCGGCCACGCACGGCGCGAGCGCGCCGACGAACGTCCGCGTTGACAGCGGTCGCCGTCGATGGTCTGATTGGAACGCTTAAGAAAGTTTACATTTGTGCTCCGGGGAGACGCCGGCCAGCCCGGCCTGAGTCGGGCGGGCGGCGGTCCGCCGTGGGAATCTGCCGCCGCCCGCCCCCATCCGGCCGCCGCGCCCGCGCCACACACGGGAGCGGCGCCCCGCGCACAGAACGGCGCACCCCACGCGGAGTGGCGCCCACAGCGCGGAGCGGCGCACGACCGGGCGGGCGCGGCGTGCGTCAGGCCGGGACGGCGCGGACCTCCAGGAGCGTGCCGGCGGTCGCGGTGCGCGGGTCGTAGCCGTGCTCCCGCAGGGCGGCCTCGAGCTTCGTCGTCAGCTCTTTGACGCGCGCCGGCCCCGGCGGCTCGTAGAACAGGTGCAGCGTGCCGCCGGGGCGGAGCAGGCCGCGGATCAGGGCCAACTCGTGGGCGGGCGAGCGGGTCCAGAAGAGGTTGACGTTGACCGCGAACACCGAGTCGAAGCGGTCGTCGGTCGCCAGCTCCTCCAGCGCCGTCTGCGCGAAGCGCACCCGGCCGGCCGCGACGTGCTCCGCGTTTCGCCGGGTGGCCCGCTCGATCGCGACCGGGGAACGGTCGATCGCCAGCAGCCGGCCGCCGCCGTCGAGGCGCTGGCAGACGAGGTCGGCCGCGACGCCGGGGCCACAGCCGATCTCCAGGACATGGTCGCCCGGCGCGGGGTCGAGCGTCTCGACCGCCCACCGGAGCCGTTCGGGTACCGCCATGCCACGGACCGTACCGGCCGGGTCCGACAAAACCGCTCCGCCGACGACCGTTTCACCAGCCGCCAGCCCGGCCGCCGCCGTCGAAACCGGCTTCGCCGGCCGGCGAAGCCGGTGTCAGGAGCGCCGGTGTCAGGAGTGGCCGGCGACCGCGTGCGGCGCGTACGGCGCCTCGAGCTCGGCGGCCTCCTCGTCGCTCAGCTCCAGCGACGCGGCGGCTACCGCGTCCTCGATGTGCGGGAGCTTGGTGGCGCCCACGATCGGCGCGGTCACGGCCGGCTGGCGCAGCAGCCAGGCGAGCGCCACCTGGGCGGCGGGCACGCCCCGGCGTTCGGCGACGGCGGCCACGGCGGTGGCGACGCTCACGTCGGAGTCCTGGTAGAGCCGCTTCATGAAGTCGTCGCTCTCGGCCCGCGTGGTGCCGCCCTGGCCGGCGCGGGCGAGCAGGCCGCGGGCGAGCGGGCTCCACGGGATCACGCCGACGCCCTGGTCGAGGCAGAGCGGGAGCATCTCGCGCTCCTCCTCGCGGTACATGAGGTTGTAGTGGTTCTGCATGCTCACGAACCGGGTCCAGCCGTTGACGGTCGCCACGTGCTGGGCCTTCGCGAACTGCCACGCCCACATGCTGGAGGCGCCGATGTAGCGGGCCTTGCCGGCCCTGACCACGTCGTGCAGCGCCTCCATCGTCTCCTCGATCGGCGTGTCGTGGTCCCACCGGTGGATCTGGTACAGGTCGACGTGGTCGGTGCCGAGGCGGCGCAGCGAGCTGTCGATCGAGGCCATGATGTGCTTGCGGGAGAGGCCGCGGTCGTTGGGCCCGTCGCTCATCGGGTTGTACACCTTGGTCGCCAGCACGTAGTCCTCACGCCGGTCGAAGAGCGTGCCGAGCAGCTTGCCGGTGATCTCCTCGCTGGCGCCGAGCGAGTAGACGTCGGCGGTGTCGAAGAACGTCACGCCCAGCTCGACCGCCCGGCGCACGATCGGCTCCGCGCCGTCGTGGTCGAGCACCCACTCGCGCCACTGCGTCGAGCCGTAGCTCATCATGCCCAGGCAGATCCGCGAGACCTTGAGGCCGGTCGAGCCGAGACGCACGTAATCCATGATGGTCAGCCTATGCCGCTGCCGCCGGCGGCACAGTGTGCCGCCGGCGACACAGGACGGGAAACTACGCGGGCGCGAAGGCCTTCACCTCCAGCAGCCCCACCGAATCGGCCGCGCTCTGCAGCACGACCCGGAGCTGCGTGGTGGAGACGGTGGCGAAGGAGACCACGTTGTACTGGTTCGCCGCCACCGGGTACGTGGCCGGGATGTCCACGAACGCGCTGCCGTTCCAGTACTGGAGCTTCCACGAGGCGGGCAGGTCGATACCCTGGCCGTCGTCGAAGAAGTACACCTCCGCCCGGTTGAGCGAGACCGCCGAGGGCCAGGCGAGCTGGGCCCACTGTTCACCCTCGTTGGGCCAGGTGCCCCAGCGCGGGTTGACGGTGTCGTTGGAGGATGGTGGGTCGATACCGTCGTTGATCGCCGCCACGGACTCCCACGCGGAGGTGTACGAGGCGGAGGGCGTCGCGGACGTCGCGAGGTTGCCGGTGGGCTGCGGCGGCACGGTCCCGCCCCGGTTGTACGCCTTCACCTCGGTCAGACCCGCCTTCGAGCCGGACGCGTGCGTCATCTGCACCCGTATCCGCTGGGCGCTGACCGGCGCGAAGCGCACGTTGTTGTAGTTGCCGCGTGGCGCGGCCGGCGTCTTGACCTGCGAGGCGGCGTTGGTCCAGGTGCTGCCGCTCAGGTACTGCACGTTGTACGAGGTCGGCGCCCGGTACGAGGAGTTCTGCGGCCGGCTGTCCCGGAAGTGCAGCCGAAGCTCGTCCACCGTCCGGGTCTGGCCGAAGTTGATCTCGTACCAGTCCTGCGTGTTCGGCGACCCGCTGGCGCCCCAGATCGGGTCGTTGATGGTGAAGCCGTCCACCGCCGCGCCGGTCGAGGTGCCCGATGCGGTGTACGACGCGGAGGTGGTCGCCCCCTGCGCCAGGTTGGGCAGCGTCGAGGTGAGGTCGACGCCCGCCTTCGCGAACATGTCCACCATGCGCGCGGAGGACTGCGCCACCGCGCCCGGCGCCTTCATCGACGGCATCGCGGCGTTGAAGGTGACCGAGCCGCCGGCCGGCAGCGACACCGCGCCGGTCGCCGGGTTGTAGACCGCGCGGGTCAGCCGGTCGAGCGTGAACGCGCGCTGGCCGTTGACGTACACCGAGTAGCCCTGGGGCACGCCCGCGTACCGGGTCACGCCGTCGGCCGGGTCGTCCCACACGATCGAGATGTCGCTGTCCCGGTACCGCAGGTTGTTGACCGCGAAGTGCGACCAGCCGATGTTGATCGGCCAGAGCTCGACCTGCGCGTCGTTGCGGGGGCGCAGCCCCGCGACGTCCTCGATGACCGTCCAGTTGCTGCTGCCGAGGATGTTGTGGTGGATCCACGAGCGGTAGTTGATGGTGCGCGAGGAGCCGTTCCAGTCGGCCCAGAACTCGTTGGCGTCCGGCCACGCGGTGTTGCCGCCGATGTACTGCGCCCAGGTGTTCCAGTAGAGGAGCTGCTTGTAGTTGTCGGCGGTCATCCACTGGTTGGGGTAGTTGCGCAGCACCGAGGAGTAGAGCCGGAACTGCACGGTCGAGTTGATCGTGGAGAAGTTGTTGCTCCCCGGCTGCCCGGCCGCGGCCGCCGCCGCCTTGTCCACCTGGTTGGCGGTGAAGAACGGGAAGATGGGGTACTCGGCGGGGTTGTCGAACAACCGCAGCGCCTGCCGGTACTGGTCGGTGTTGGGCATCAGGCCGACCGAGTACGGGTAGTAGTTGTTGATCTCCTTCCAGGGCACGAACGCGTTCGTCGAGACGTGGCGGTGCTCGATCAACTGGCGGGACGGGTTCCAGAGCTGGTTGATGATGCCGTCGCGGACCCGGTTGGCGAGCGTCTGCATCTCGTTCGCCTTCGCGGTGTTGCCGAGCATCGTGTACGCCTGCACCGCCGCGAGCGCGTTGCTGTAGACGTACGCCCCCTCGGCCCGGTCGAGCCAGCCGGAGCGCCAGTGGAACGAGACCGCGTCCGCGTCGTTGCCGGTGAGCGCGCCCCAGTCGTACTCGATGACCCCGTCGTTGTCGTGGTCGTAGAAGGCGAGCTGACCCTTGACGTCCTGCTCGGCGTAGCGGGCCAGGTTGGTGAGCATCGAGGTCTGTCCGCCGTGGATCTGGTAGCTGCGCCAGGCCGCCTCGGAGATGTACTGCGTGTACGAGTTGGACCAGTTCTCCGGGTCACCGGGGTTGTCGACGAAGCGCCCGTTGCGGGAGACGGTGCCGACCGAGAGCCACGGCCCGTACGAGTAGACCGGGTCGCGCAGGTACTTCAGGTCGTCGATGTGCATCGGCTGGGTGAGCACGATCGCGTTGTTGTAGCCGAGCACGCCCTCGGTCGAGGTGGGGAACTGGAAGTTCTGCCCGGGGATGTCGGCGTCGAGGTGGTTGAAGCGCATCAGCCACCAGCGGTAGTAGATGTTCTTCTTGATGGCCGGCTCGGGCACGTCGATGTACGGCACCGTGTCCGCCCACCACCGGTTGTACGCCCGCACGTGGGTCGCGAACGCGGTGGCCGGCGTGTAGCCGCGGTAGGTGTCGTACTCGGTGCGCGACTCGGCGATCTCGTTGGTGACGAAGCCCATCTGCACCTTGACGGTGACGCTCTGCCCGGCGCCCACGGTCACGGACCGGTTGAGCCCGCCACTGGAGACGGTGAAGCTGTCGCCGGAGAGGCGGGGGTAGAGCGTGGTCAGTCCATTGTAGGCGTTGACCTGGCCGGTCAGCTCGGTCCCGCTGGCCGTCGTGGCGTACGGCGAGGTGGCGCGGAGCTGGAGCGTCGTCGAGGCGGAGCCGTTGTTGGTGATGGTGATGTTGGTGACCGCCACGTTGTTGTGCGTGATGAACTTGCTGACGTCGGCGCGCACCGAGCCGCTGGTGTGCACGCTCTTCCAGTGGCTGGGCGCCTGCCACCGCTGGGACGCCTGCTCGGTGAAGGTGCCCGGCGTGATCGCCACGGCGTACGCGTTCTGGTTGTTGATGCTCTCCCAGTACGCGGTCTGGCCGCCGAAGCCGATCACCGAGGGCGTGTGCGTCTTCATGTACAGCGCCCGGCCGCGGGTCATCAGCCAGGTGCCGGCGGGGTCGTTGCCGGAGCGGGAGAGCAGGCGGTCCATCCAGAAGTCGGTGCCGGCGCTCTCCGCGTCGTAGATGGCCCGCATCATGTTGCCGGTGTCGTAGCCGACCGGCGGCTGCGGGATGGCCGAGCCGGAGAAGGTGGGAAATCCGATGGTCTGTGCCGCGCTGGCCGGGGAGGCCAGCAGTGAGGCCGCGACGACGGCGACGACGGCCGCGGCAAGAGGTCTGCGCATCGCGTTACTCCTACGAGAAAACCGGGCGGGACCGGCACGAGAGCCGGTGTGAACGACGCCGCCCGGCCGCGTTCACGTGATGCGTATGGGGGAGCGTACATTACGCTCGGCCCGTGCTCTACCCATCCAGCCGGCGCCAGGAGGCGCTGTACCCACCGGAACGCCTTGCCCACGCCCGCAAGGTCACCGCGGCCGCCGGCCTCGACGCGCTGCTGATCACGCCCGGCTCCGACCTGCGCTACCTGACCGGCTACCACGCGCACGCCCTCGAGCGGCTCACCTGCCTGGTGCTGCCGGCCGAGGGGGAGGCGACGCTGATCGTGCCGCGGCTGGAGCGACCCGCGGCCGAGGCGTCCCCGGCGCCCGGCACGGGGGTGCGCATCGTCGACCACGAGGACGGCACCGACCCGTACCCCCTGGTGAAGCAGGCGCTCGGCGGACCCGCACGTGCCGTCGGCCTGGCCGACCGGATGTGGGCCACGCAGGTCCTGGCGCTGCGCGAGGCGTTGCCGGAGGCGCGGCAGCGCCTGGCGAGCGAGGTGCTCGCGCCGCTGCGGATGCGCAAGACGCCGGCGGAGGTGGCGGCGCTGCGCGAGGCCGGCGCGGCGATCGACGCGGTGCACGCGCGGATGGGCGAGTGGCTGCGCCCGGGGCGCACCGAGGCCGAGGTGGGCGCCGACATCGGCCGGGCGATCCGGGAGGCCGGGCACGAGACGGTCGACTTCGTGATCGTGGCCGCCGGCCCCAACGGCGCCAGCCCGCACCACGCCACCTCCGACCGGGTCATCCAGCCCGGCGACCCGGTCGTCGTGGACATCGGCGGCACGATGCCGTCGGGCTACTGCTCCGACTCGACCCGGACGTACGTGGTCGGTGCGGCGCCCGCCGACTTCCGGGAGTACTACGCTGTGCTGCACGCGGCGCAGCGGGCGGCCGTCGCGGCGGTGCGTCCGGGAGTGCCCGCGTCGTTCGTGGATGCCGCCGCCCGCGAGCCGATCGCCGCGGCCGGATACGGCGACGCCTTCGTGCACCGCACCGGCCACGGGATCGGGCTCGACGGGCACGAGGAGCCGTACATCGTGGCCGGCAACGCGCTGCCGCTCGAGCCGGGGATGGCGTTCTCGGTCGAGCCGGGCATCTACCTGACCGGGCGGCACGGCGCGCGGATCGAGGACATCGTCGTGTGCCTGCCCGGCGGCGGCGAGCGGCTCAACACGCTTGGCACGGAGTTGGTGGAGCTGTAACCCTAACGACCGTTAAGCTTGTGGGCATGGATCGTCTCCTGCCCACGCCCGAGGCGTACGACCTGCTGGACCTCGCCCGCGAGCTGGCCGACCGCGAGCTGGCCCCGCGCGTGGACGATTTCGAGTCGCGCGGCGAGTTTCCGCGCGAGGTGATTCGCACGCTCGGCCGGGCCGGGCTGCTCGGCCTGCCCTACCCGGAGGAGGACGGCGGGGCCGGCCAGCCGTACGAGGTCTACCTCCAGGTGGTGGAGATCCTCGCCAGCCGGTGGCTGGCCGTCGCGGAGGCGGTCAGCGTCCACACGCTGTCCTGCCATCCGGTGTACGCCCACGGCGGCGAGCAGTTGCGCAAGCTGCTCCCCGACATGCTCGGCGGCGAGCTGCTCGGCGCGTACTGCCTGAGCGAGCCTCAGGGCGGCTCCGACGCCGCGTCGCTGACCACCAGGGCCGTGCTCGACGGCGAGGCGTACGTGGTGACCGGCACCAAGGCGTGGATCACGCACGCCGGCAACGCCGACTTCTACAACGTCTTCTGCCGCACCGGCGAGCCCGGCGCCCGCGGCATCTCCTGCCTGCTCGCCGACGCGGGCACGCCCGGCATCGTGCCGCAGGCGCCGGAGAAGACGATGGGGCTGCGCTCGTCGCCGGTCGCGCAGATCGCATTCGACGGCGCCCGCGTCCCGGCCGACCGCCTCGTCGGCGAGCCCGGTGCCGGCTTCAGGATCGCGATGGACGCCCTCGACTCCGGCCGCCTGGGCATCGCCACCTGCGCGGTCGGCCTGGCCCAGGCGGCGCTCGACTACGCGGTGGCGTACGCCCGGGACCGCTCGCAGTTCGGCCGGTCCGTCCTGGACTTCCAGGGCATCCGCTTCCTGCTCGCCGACGCCGCCACGGGCATCTCGGCCGCGCGGGCGCTGGTGCTTGCCGCCGCCCGCCTCAAGGACGCCGGCCGGCCGTACGCCGCCGAGGCGGCCAAGGCCAAGCTCTTCGCCACCGACATGGCGATGCGCGTCACCACCGACGCGGTCCAGGTGCTCGGCGGGTACGGCTACGTGACCGACCACCCCGTCGAGCGGTACATGCGCGAGGCCAAGGTGCTCCAGATCGTCGAGGGCACCAACCAGATCCAGCGCCTGGTGATCGCCAAGTCCCTGTAGCTCCCAGGTTGGCGGCGTGGCGTGCATCGGGCCGCCGCCTCTCGCTGGCGCCGATGACCAGGGCACCGACCTGTGTCGGATTGCCGAACCGCGCCGTGCCCCGTTCGGCGTCCGCCGGCGGTGTAGTTTTCACGCCGTGGAAGAGATCGATCGCGCCATCGTCGCGGCGCTGACCGCGGACGGCCGCCTGTCGTACACAGATCTGGCGGAGCGCGTGGGACTCTCGGTGTCCGCCGTGCACCAGCGGGTGCGGAGGCTCGAGCAGCGAGGCGTCATCAAGGGGTACGGCGCGCGCGTCTCCTACGAGGCGTTGGACCTGCCGCTGAGCGCGTTCATCGCGATCCGTCCGCTCGACCCCTCGCAGCCCGACGACGCGCCCGATCGGCTGGCCCACCTGCCCGAGATCGACTCGTGCTACTCGGTGGCGGGGGAGGACTTCTACCTGCTGCTCGTACGCGTGGCCAGCCCCGCCGACCTCGAGCGGCTGCTCCAGCAGATCCGCACCGCCGCGAACGTCACGACCCGCACGACCGTGGTGCTGTCGACGCCGTACGAGGGCCGCCCGCCGCGGCTCGCGCCATCGGGCGGCTGAGGGCGCGGCTAGGAGTTCCAGCGGCGGATGACGGGGCGGCCGTGCTCGTGCCCCAGCGTGGAGAGCGTGGCGGTGTCGAGCCGCAGCTTCCCGCCCGCGGCAGGGGGCAGGTCGACCCACCGCGCGCCGGCGACGCGCAGCGCGTGCCCGTGCCCGACGAGCGCCACGTCACCCCGCTCGGCGGCCGCGCGCGCCTTCGCGAGCACACGGTCGAGGCGCGCGCCCACCTGCTCCGGTGACTCACCGCCGGGGCAGCCGTCGGTCCAGAGGTTCCAGTGCGGGTCGCGGGTGCGGTGGATCTCGTCGGCGGTGATCCCCTCGTACTCCCCGTAGTGCCACTCGGCCAGGTCACCGTCCACCTCGGACACGGTGAGGCCGGCCAGCTCCGCCGTGCGCAGCGCCCGCTTGCGCGGACTGGAGAGCACGGCGACGAACGCCCGGCCGGCGAGCCGCTGCCCGGTGGCGCGGGCCTGCCGCTCCCCGTCGGGCGTCAGGTCGATGTCGGTGTACGACGTGTGCCGGTGCGCCGCGCTCCACTCGGTCTGGCCGTGGCGCACGAGAACGACTTCCCCCACGCCAACAGTCAACCAGAGCCTGAGGGCGAGGCCACACACCTAGCCTCCTAGGACGCTGTAGGGGTGTGACCTTGTGGGCCGGTGCGATCGTGCCTCGCGTGTACGCCGGTGGCGCAGCAAGGGGGTGCGGCCCTGTGGTTCGGGCGGCTCGTGTGGAGAGGGCTGTCTCGTGGAGGGGCTGTCTCGCCTTCACCGACGGCAGCTGGCACCGGTTGTAGCTGGCCGCACGCTTCGCCGGGTTCATGCGCTTCGGCGCGCTCGACGAAGGCTGAGCGACAGGTGGCTCGCGACAGGTGCGAGATCGGCGACGCCGCTCATGCCGCCGACCAAAGCCGGACGACAGCGAGAGGCTGGCGACAGCGCCCAACGGTGACTCAAGGGCGAACCGTGGCGAGGGCAGCGAGCTACCGTCCCGGACAGCATACCTAGCTTCCTAGGATGCCCTACGGGTTGTGCCATCGCGCACAAAAAGAGGTTTCCGCGACAGGGGAGCGGGCACCTCAAGGCCCAGAGCAACGATCCAGGAGGAGTGACGATGAGCTTCGCGGATAAGGCACGCAACAAAGCCGAGCAGATGAAGGGCACGGTCAAGGAGCGCATCGGCGACGCCACCGACAACGAGCGCATGCAGGCCGAAGGGGCCAAGGAACGCACCACCGCCAAGGCCAAGCAGGCCGGCGAGCACGTGAAGGAAGCCGGGCGCGACGCCAGCGACGCTTTCCGCCGCTGACTTTCGACTCGATACCGAGCCCATCTGCGGAGCCGGGGCGTCCACAAGGGACGCCCTGGCTCTACGTGTCGTAGGGCTCGATCGCCGGTGTACGCAGCGCGTCGACCACGGTGTCGTCGACGTCCCGGGCACGTCCGGCGGCGACGTAGTAGAGCGTGACGCCGTAGCCGTGCGAGTCGAGCAGGTCCGCGGCCTCCAGGCGGCGCAGGTCGCGGATCGCCTGGTCGCGCGAGAGCCCTTCGTCCTGCTGGTACGTCTCGCGGCGCAGCCGACCGAGCGCGGCGGTGTGCAGCGCGGAGACGGTACGTCCGGGCAGCCCGAGCCGCTGGACCAGCGCGGTCATGTCCTCCCAGGTGCGGCGGGCCCGTTCGAGGCGCAGCCACACGAGGCGGGCTTGCTGGTGGTGGGCGCGTAGGTTGAAGCGGATCCACTCGTGCGTGTCCGCGTCGGGCTGGTAGGTGCGTCCGGTGTCGCGCAGCACGGCGTAGTACCGCAGTGTGTTGATCTTTCTCCCCAGCCACTCCTCGATGGAGCAGAACTCCGGCCGCACCATCCCGGCCCGCGCGATCACCAGCGTCTGGAGGCAGCGGGACATGCGGCCGTTGCCGTCGCGCCACGGGTGAACACGCACGAGGTTGAGGTGGGCCATGGCGGCGCGGACGAGTGGCGGGGCGTCGAGGTCGCCGGTGTTGAGCCAGTCCATGAGTTCGGCCATCAGGCCGGGGACATCTTCGGCATCGGGCCCGGTGTAGGCGGGGGTCATCGGGTCCTCGCCGTCGGTGACGATGATGCCGCCGCTGCGGTAGCGGCCGGGCCACTTCTGTGGGCGGGTGCGGAGCATCATGAAGTGCAGCGCGGAGAGTGCCAGCTCGTGGTGGGTGAAGAAGCCCATCTTCGGTGTCTGGAGCACCCAGCTCAACGCGTCCCGGTAGCCGAGGAGCGCGTCGCGGGTCTCGTCCGGCACGCCGGATGGCACGGGTCCGCCGGCGACCATGACCGCGGCGGTGTCGAGGCTGACCGTGTACCCCTCGATGCTGTTGGAGCCTTGGACGGCGCCGGCGACGAGTTGCCGACGTAGCTGGCCCTCCCAGCGATGGTCCGCGGAGTTGCCGCCGGTGGCATTGCGCAGTTTGGCGTAGTGGGCCTCGATCTCGGCGAGTACCCGCTGGTCAGCGGCGTCCAGCGGTGGGATGCGGAGGAGCATGCCCCGATGCTATGAGCCTCGCAGCAGTGGTGCTAGGCGCCCATTTCCTGCTTGCGCCACCACTTCTGGCCGGAGTCGGGCAGGGTGTCGATCGGGTCGTAGTACGGGTAGCGGCGGGCCAGTGCCTCGTCGTCCTCCTGCTCGATGGAGGTGCGGTAGTTCTTGGTCCAGTACGAGATGCCGTGCTCGCGGTCGTACTCGGTGACCATGTGGACCCAGCGTTTGCCGACCAGGGGCACGTCGCAGACGATGCGGGGCGTGGCGTAGCCGGGCAGGTAGCCCATGATGTCGTGCTGGAGCTGCTGGGCGTGCCACACCGGGACGCGCCAGTGCTCGGCGTTGGGGATCATGTCGCACATGTAGAAGTAGTAGGGCAGGATGCCGGCCTCGCCCTGGAGCGCGAAGCACAGGTCGAGCAGGGCGGCGCTGTCGGCGTTGACGCCGCGCATGAGGACGCCCTGGTTGCGTACGTCGCGTACCCCCACTTCGAGCGCGGTCTGGGCGGCGCGCGCGACCAGTGGGGTGAGTGAGTTGGCGTGGTTGACGTGGGTGTGGATGGCGAGGTTGACGCCGCGGCGGGCGGCGGTGCGGGCGACGCGTTCGAGGCCCTCGACGACGTCGGGCTGGAGCCAGTGCTGGGGTAGGCCCATGAGCGCCTTGGTGGCGAGGCGGATGTCGCGGATGGTCTCGATGTCGAGCAGGCGCATGAGGTACTGCTCGAGGTGGCGCCAGGGCACGTTGGCCACGTCGCCGCCGGAGACGACGACGTCGCGGACGCCGGGGTGGGCGCGCAGGTAGGTGATGTGGGCGTCGTAGCGGTCGGCGGGTTTGAGGGTGAGCTTGAGCTTGTCGACGGCGGGGGTGGAGTTGCCGACGAGGTCCATGCGGGTGCAGTGGCCGCAGTACTGGGGGCAGGTGGAGAGCAGTTCGGCGAGGACCTTGGTGGGGTAGCGGTGGGTGAGGCCCTCGGCGACCCACATGTCGTGCTCGTGGAGGGAGTCGCGGGTGGCGTGGGGGTGGGAGGGCCAGTCGGTGCGGCGGTCTGAGGCGACCGGGATCATGTAGCGCCGGATGGGGTCGCCGTAGAAGTCCTCGGTGGACATGGTGTTGAGCATCTGCGGCGGTACGAGCATGGACATCGTGGCGGATGAGCCCTGGTCGTGGGCGAGGTCGTCGTAGAAGGCGTCGGGGACGAGGGCGCCGAGGACCGCGTGGAGCTGCTTGGGGTTCTTGACGCAGTGGGCGCGCTGCCACTGGGCGGACTCCCACTGCTCGCGGGTGACGTCGCGCCAGCCGGGGAAGCGGGCCCAGTCGGGCTCGACGAGTTCGCGCCGGCGGTACTCGTATGGCTGTCCCACCTTTGGCCCCCAAGCTAGAAATCATCCGGTGATCTGGTTAATCTACCGTAAGATTTCCCGGCAGAAGAGGGCAAGGCTGATGACTTCACCGGTGGGGCTGCATCGCGTGCTGGCGCCGGCGGGCGTGCTGCCGCAGGCGGCGCAGCGGCTCGACGTGCGGCCGGAGGTCGGCGCCGACGAGGTGCGGATCGCGGTCGAGCGGCTCAACCTGGACGCGGCGAGCTTCCGGCAGCTGTGGGAGAAGCACGGCGGTGACGGTGCCGCGGTGCGGGCCGAGGTGCTGGAGATCGTCGCGCGGCGGGGCAAGATGCACAATCCGGTCACCGGGTCGGGCGGGATGCTGATCGGGACGGTCGACGAGGTGGGGCCGGAGTCGCCGCTGGGCCTGAAGCCGGGCGACCGGGTCGCCACGCTCGTGTCGCTGACGCTGACGCCGCTGCACATCAGCCAGACGAGCTGGGACGGGCGGGGCGAGCAGGTGCCGTGCGTGGGGCACGCGATCCTGTTCGCGCGTTCGGTGGCGGCGGTGCTCCCGGATGACCTGGATCCTCGCCTGGCGCTGGCGGTGCTCGACGTGTGCGGGGCGCCGGCGCTGACCGCGCGTGTGGTGCGGGCCGGCGCAGCCGTGGCGGTGCTGGGCGCGGCCGGCAAGAGTGGCTCGCTGTCACTGGCTGCCGCCCGGGCCGCGGGGGCCGCCCGTACCACCGGGGTTGTCCGGGACGAGGCGGAGGCCGCGCTGTTGCGCGGTGCCGGACTGGCCGATCGCGTGGTTGTCGCGGACGCGCGGGATCCGGTGGCGGTCGCGGCGGCGGTGGGCGAACCGGTGGACGTGACGGTGGTGTGCGTGGATGTGCCGGGGTGCGAGCACGGAGCGATCCTGGCGACCGCGGCGGGCGGCACGGTGGTCTTCTTCTCGATGGCGACGAGCTTCGCGGCGGCGGCGTTGGGCGCGGAAGGGCTGGCGGCCGACGTGACGATGCTGGTGGGCAACGGATACGTGCCGGGGCACGCCGGCTACGCGCTCGACCTGGTGCGTGAAGTCCCGGGCGTGCGGCGGCTCTTCGCGGGCAGACTGGGCACATGAGCGAGCGCAGCGAGCCAATCATCAGACACGGCAGGTTTGGGGTCTCATCGCCCGCGGCGAAGCGAGGACGGCCATGAGCGCCTCCACTCTGTACCGCAACGGCACGGTCTACAGCCCGGCCGACCCGACGGCCACCGCTTTGCTGGTGCGCGACGGCGCGGTCGCGTGGCTGGGGCCGGAGGCCGACGCCCCCGCCGCCGGCGTGACCGTCGACCTGGATGGCGCGCTGGTCACGCCGGCGTTCGTCGACGCGCACGTGCACGCCACCGATACCGGGCTGGCGCTGTCCGGTTTGGATCTGAGCGCGGCGCGTTCGGCGGCGCAGGTGCTCGACGCGGTGGCGGCGCACGCCGGGTCGTTGCCGGGCGACGCGGTGGTGCTGGGGCACGGCTGGGACGAGACGACGTGGGACGACCAGGCCAAGCCGGAGGCGGCGGCGCTGGAGCGGGCGGCGGGCGGGCGGCGGGCGTACCTGTCGCAGGCGTCGATCCACTCGGCGCTGTGCACGCCGTCGTTGCTGGCGGCGGCGCGGGGCACGGTGGGGTTCGACGAGTCGGGGTGGGTTCGGCGGGAGGCGCACCACGTGGTCCGCGAGCTGGCGCTCGGCTCGGTCCCGGCCGTGCAGCGCGCGCGGGCGCAGCGGGTGACGTTGCGGCGGGCGGCGGCGCTGGGCATCGCGGCGGTGCACGAGTGCGGCGGGCCGGGCACGTCGAGCGAGGCCGACTTCACCGGGCTGCTGGCCCTGTCCGGGCAGGGGCTTCCCGAGGTGTACGGGTACTGGGGCGAGCTGCTGGGCGCGGCGAAGGCCAAGGAGCTGGGCGCGCAGGGGGCCGGCGGTGACCTGTACGCGGACGGGGCGCTGGGCTCGCAGACCGCGCACCTGTCCGAGTCCTACCTGGACGCCGAGGGGTGCGGCCACGCCTACGTGAGCGCCGAGCAGGTCCGCGACCACCTGCTGGACTGTGCGGCGCACGGCGTGCAGGGCGGTTTCCACGCGATCGGCGACGCGGCGATCGGCACGGTGCTGGCGGGCTTCGGGGAGGCGGCCCGGAAGCTGGGCGTGGAGCGGCTGCGGGACGCCCGTCACCGGGTCGAGCACGCCGAGATCATGAACAAGCGGCTGATCGCGGGCTTCGTCGAGTACGGGATCGTGGCGAGCATGCAGCCGGCGTTCGACCGGTTGTGGGGCGGGGAGTCGCAGATGTACGCGCAGCGGCTGGGGGTGGCCCGGGCGCTGGAGTCGAACCCGATGGGCGCGATGCACGGGGTCGGCGTGACGCTGGCGTTCGGGTCGGACTCGCCGGTGACGCCGCTGGACCCGTGGGGCACCGTGCGGGCGGCGGTGCGGCACTTCAACCCGGTGCAGCGGATGAGTGTGCGGGCGGCGTTCGCGGCGCACACGCGCGGTGGCTGGCGGGCGGTGTGCCGCGATGCCGAGGGGGTGCTGGTGCCGGGGGCGCCGGCGACGTTCGCGGTGTGGTCGGTGCCGGGCGGCCTGGCGGGCGGGCTGCCGGTGCTCGACGAGCTGCCGGTGTGCCGCCGGACGGTGCTGCGCGGCGAAGTGATCTACGAGGAGTAGACCGTGAGCGAGCGGAGGACTCAGGGTCCGCCCTCGGCGACGCCGAGGGAGCGAACCCCGGAAAGCACGGTGAGCGAGCGGAGGAGCCGGCGCCCGCCTTCGGCGGGGCCGAGGGAGCGGGCCACGGTCGGCAAGCTCGGTCTGGACCCGGCGACCGTGGCGCGGGCGCGGGAGCTGGCGGCCGAGGCCGGGCGGCCCGTGGTGGAGCTGGCGCGCGGCCACACCACCGTGTCGGTGGAGCGGGCGGTGCTGCGGCTGGCGGGGGTGGCCGGCGCCGACCCGGACGGCATCCCGTGGGTCAACCGCCTGGTCGACGCGGTCGTGTCGGACGTGGGTTTGGGGCACGGGGTGGCGGCGCCGGTCTTCGACGCGCTGCTGCGCGAGGGCCTGGACGACGTGACGCTGCTGGCGCAGAAGGCGGCGGCCGGGTCGGTGCGGTTCGCCGTACCCGATGGGCGTTTCCGGACCGCCGCCCGCCGGGCGGCGAAAAAGCATGTCCAGGCCGGCCTGCGCCGGGTCGGCCACCGCCGCGCCGAGCGAGACCGTCTCATCAGGAGGTACGGGGACGCGCCGCGCCGCCCGTGGATCTACCTGATCGTGGCGACGGGCGACATCTTCGAGGACATCCCACAGGCGCAGGCGGCCGCCCGCGCGGGGGCGGACGTGATCGCGGTGATCCGGTCGACCGGGCAGTCGCTGCTGGACTACGTGCCGGAGGGGGCGACCCGGGAGGGGTTCGCCGGCACGTACGCGACGCGGGAGAATTTCCGGCTGATGCGGGCGGCGCTGGACGAGTCGTCGCGGGAGCTGGGCCGGTACGTGCGGCTGACCAACTACGCGTCCGGGCTGTGCATGCCGGAGATGGCGGTGCTGGCCGGCCTTGAGCGGCTGGACATGATGCTCAACGACTCGATGTACGGGATCCTGTTCCGCGACATCAACCCGATCCGCACCTTCGTCGACCAGCGCTTCTCCCGGCAGGTGCACGCGCACGCCGGGATCGTCATCAACACCGGCGAGGACAACTACCTGACCACGGCCGACGCGGTCGATGCCGCGCACACCGTCACGGTCAGCCAGTTGCTCAACGAGTACTTCGCGCACGAGGCGGGGCTGGCCGACTGGCAGTTGGGCCTCGGCCACGCCTTCGAGATCAACCCGGACCTGCCCGACTCGTTCCGGCTGGAGCTGGCGCACGCGCTGCTGGCCCGCGAGCTGTTCCCGGACGCGCCGCTGAAGTGGATGCCGCCGACGCGGCACATGACCGGGGACGTGTTCCGGGGCAACCTGCTCGACGGCTTCTTCAACCTGGCGGGCGCGATGACCGGGCAGGGCATCCTGCTGGTCGGCATGATGACCGAGGCGGTGGTGACGCCGTGGCTGTCCGACCGCGACATCGCGCTGCAGAACGTGCGGTACGTGCTCGACGCCGCGGGCGGCCTGCACGAAGACTTCGCACCGGCGCCGGGCGGCCTCATCCAGCGGCGCGCGCACCAGGTCCTCGACGAGGCGGTGGAGCTGCTGTCCCGGATCGCGTCGGGCTCGCTGCTGGAGGCGATCGCCGACGGGACGTTCGGCATCATGAAACGCCCGCCCGACCGGGGCAAGGGCCTGGACGGGGTGGCCGCCCACGAGCCCGACTACTTCAACCCCGCCACCGACCTCCTGGAAGACAAGGGCTGATTCTTGCGGTTTACTTGCAGGATGAGGGCTGAAGGTAGCGATGCTGCGTAGCTTCCGGGTGGAAAACCACAAGTCGATCAAGGACGAGCAGGAGCTGTCGCTGCTGCCCGTGTACGACAAGAGCAGGCCCGTCGTGCCGGTCGCGGCCATCTTCGGCGCCAACGCCTCGGGCAAGTCCAACCTGCTCGACGCCCTCCGGTGGCTCCAGCACGCGGTCCGCACCTCGTACGCGGCGTGGGAGGCAGGCTCCGGCATCCCGCGCACGCCCTTCCGCCTCGACCCCAAGTCAGCGGCCATGCCGACGGGCTACGCGGTCGAGATCGAGGTGGACGACGCCCGCTACAGCTACGGCGTCGAGGTGGACGACGACCGGGTACGCGGCGAATGGCTCCACACGTATCCGCACAACCGGCGCCGGATCATCTTCGAGCGCGACGACGACGGCGTCCGGCTCGGCTCGACGGTCCCGGACTACAAGACCCGCGGAGCTGTCCTGGCGGGGCTGACCCGCGGCAACGCGCTGTTTCTGAGCGTCGCCGCGCAAAACAACCTCGCCGAGGTGCGGCCGGTTTACGAGTGGTTCCGCACCGGGTTGATGATGGCCGACGAGTGGCCGGAACGGTGGGGCGACGAGTTCGGCAGGCTCATCGAGGGGCCGCGTCGCCGCACGGTTGTCGACCTCGTCCGCGCGGCCGACGTGGGCATCACCGACGTGCGCCTGGCCCCCGGTTACGACGTGCATCGCTGGCTCGACATCGAGTTTCGCCACGGCACCTCCGACACGTGGCTGACGACCGGCGAGGAGTCAGCCGGCACGGTGCGGTGGCTGCACCTGATCGTGCCCACGCTGCGCGCGCTGGACAGCGGAGCGGTCCTCTGCGTCGACGAGATCGACGCCAGCATGCACCCCAGACTGACCGCCTGCTTCGTCGGCCTGTTCCGCGACGCGGAGGTAAACCGCCGTGCCGCTCAGTTGGTCTTCACCACCCACGACGCGACGTTGTTGGATCCGATTCTGGGAGACGACACGATGCGCAGGGACGAGGTGTGGTTCGTGGAGAAACAGGGCGATGGGTCCACCACCCTCTACTCGCTCGCCGACTTCAAGCCACGCAAGCTGGAAAACTGGGAGCGGCGTTATCTGGCCGGCGGTTACGGCGCGATACCGCTCGCGTCCGAGTGGGAGTTTCGGCGGGCGTTCGATGATGATGCGGCCGCGTAGGAGCACAGACCGCCGCGTCGGTAGCCGCTCACGTCGCCGGCAGGTCCTGGTCTACTGCGGTCGGCTGCGCACGGAGCCCGCCTATCTGACCGGCCTCATCCGGCACGGCGGCGGCCGCCTCGGCGTCGCGGTCACCGTCAAGAGCAGGGGCCTGGACCCGCTTCAACTCGTCCACCACGAGGCGGCCTTCGTCAGGCGTAGCCAGGAGCTGTTCGACGAGGTGTGGTGCGTGGTCGACGTCGACGAGTTCGACCTGGCCGCGGCCGTCGCGGAGGCGCGGCGACGGAAGGTCAACCTGGCGGTCTCCAACCCCTGCCAGAGACCTCGACCCGAGCGGTCAGGACCACAGCCGCAACCCCTCGACCGGCGTCTGGCGTCTGGTCGAGACCCTCATGGAGGTGCCGTGACCGAGAAGGCGATCGTGCGGCCGTACGGGGACACGACCGGCGACGGGATGGTGCAGGTGTCGTTCACGCTGCCGGTGCCGTACGACAAGCGGGCCGAGGGGGCGGCGCTCCAGTTGGCCGGGAAGATGGGGCTGGACCCGGCGATGCTGGTGCACGCCCGGCAGATGGGTGACGGCTACACGTTCTTCGTCGTGTACGGGCGGGTCCGCCATCTGGTCGACCTGTCGGCGGTGCGGGTCGTCGAGCGGGACTTTCCGCTGCTGTCGGCCAAGGAGGTCAACACCACCGTGAAGCGGCGGCTGCGGCGCAGGCTGTCGGTGGTGGGGGCGTGCATCGGCACCGACGCGCACACGGTCGGGATCGACGCGATCCTCAATGTCAAGGGCATCGCCGGCGAGAAGGGGCTGGAGTACTACCGCGAGCTGCGCGTGCTCAACCTCGGTGCCCAGGTGACGGTGCCGGAGCTGGTCGAGGCGGCCCGCGTGGAGAAGGCCGACGCGGTGCTCGTCTCCCAGGTGGTTACGCAGCGCGACGCGCACCTGCACAACGTGCGGGAGATGTCGGCGGCGTTCCGGGAGGCGTTCCCGGCCGGGCGGCGGCCGCTGCTGGTGGCGGGCGGGCCCCGGTTCGACGAGATGATGGCGGGCGAGCTGGGCGTCGACCGGATCTTCGGGCGCGGCACCACGCCGCGCGAGGTGGCCAGCTACCTGGTGCACGCGCTCACCGCGCAAAAGGCCGCGGCGTGACACACAGCGCGGAAGGACGCGGCGTGACGGACAGTACGGGAGGTGGCGGCGTGACGGATCCGCGTGTGGGGCTGACGGTGACGCACCGGCGGTACGTGCCGTACGCGCACGCCCACTACGCCGGTGACCTGGTCGACGGGGCATACTCGCTGGGCCTGTTCGGCGACGTGGCCACCGAGGTGTGCATCCGCACCGACGGCGACGAGGGGCTGTTCGCGTCCTATTCGGACGTGCGGTTCACGGCGCCGGTGCGGGCCGGTGACGTGGTCGAGGCGACCGCGACCGTGACGCGCGTGGGGACGCGCAGCCGCACGATCGAGTTTCGCTGCGTGGTGGTGTGCCGCGGCACCGGCGGGTCGGGCGCGCAGGTGCTCGACCCGCCGATCGTGGCGGTGACCGCGGTGGGCACCGTCGTCGTGCCGTGAGAGCGCCACAGCAAAGCCGCGCCCTCGCCGTCTGCGCGGACGTCGGCTCCACCTACACCAAGGTCGCCGTCGTCGACGTCGACGACGGCACGCTGGTCGCCACCGCAGGCCATCCCACCACCGCCGGCACCGACGTGATGGCCGGGCTGGGCGCCGCCGTCACGGCCGCCACCGCCGGGCTCGGGCCGGTCTCCCCTTCCTGGTACGTCTGCTCGTCCGCCGGCGGTGGACTGCGCCTCGCCGTGGTCGGCTACGAGCGGCTGGTCACCGCCGAGGCCGGGCACCGGGTCGGGCTCTCCGCCGGGGCGCGGGTCGTGCACGTGGCGGCCGGGCCGCTCTCCGCCGCCGGGGTACGGGAGCTGCGCGCCGCCCGCCCCGACGTGGTCCTGCTCGTCGGGGGTACCGACGGCGGCGACCGCGAGGTGCTGGAACACAACGCGCGCCGGCTGGCCCGCTGGCGTACGCCGGTGGTGGTGGCCGGCAACGCGGACGCCCGCGACGAGGTCGCCGCCGTCCTGAGTGGAGCCACCATTGTGGACAACGTGCTGCCCCGGATCGGCGTGCTCGCCCCGGGGCCGGCGCGGGCGGCGATCCGGGAGGTGTTCCTGCGGCACGTGATCGGCGGGAAGTTCGGGCGGCGGTTCGCGCGGCTGGTGCGGGCGGCCACGCCGGACGCGGTGCTGGCCGGCGTCGAGCTGCTCGCCGACCACACCGGGCGCGGGCTGCTCGTGGTCGACGTGGGCGGGGCGACCACCGACGTGTACTCGGCGCTGCCGCCCGGCGCGGAGCGCGGCACCGACGCGGCCGGGACGCTCGCCCGGGCCCGCACCGTCGAGGGCGACCTGGGCGTGCGGTGGAGCGCGCCCGGCGTGGTGGCGGCCGCCGCGGTCGAGAAGCTGCCACACGACGCCGCGTTGCCCGACGCGGCCCGGCGCCGGGCCGCCGATCCCGCCATGCTGAGTGGTGACTCAGCCACCGGGGAGGACGTCGCGCTCGCCACGCTCGCCGCGACGGTGGCGGTGCGGCGGCACGCGCGCGGGGAGGCGGGCGGATTCGGCCGGCGGGACCTGACGGACGTGTCCCTCGTGGTCGGCTCCGGCGGTGTCCTTCGCCATGCGCCGGCCGGGGACGCGCAGCGCGTACTCGATGCGGTGCGGTCGGACCACGGCGGCGGCTGGCCGGTCCCGCGGGCGGCGACCACTGTGGTCGATCGGGAGTATGTGCTGGCCGCGGGCGGCCTGCTGGCCGCCGACCATCCGGCCGCGGCGCTCGCGTTGCTGCGGCACCACCTGTGTGTCGGGTGATTGCAGAAACACGCCGAGCTTCGACACGCCGGAGTGGTTGACAGCCGATGGGGGGCGGCACGTACCGTCTTTAGGTCCTACAACGGGGAGCGGCTGTTGTTCGCTTCGTCCCTTCGTTCGCTGGCCAAGCAAGCCGACACCAGGTCCAGTGGGCGGGGGTCGGCGGGGCGGCGCGGACCGGCCGAGGAGCTGAGTCGGTGCAACGGCAGGGGGGTGACCGCGACCAGTAGACAACGGCGACGCGGGGGCAGCCAGCGCTCGTTTCGTCGGTCCGAAGGTCGTGGAGATCAACTGTCGCACCGGCCCCGGGTAGGGCCTGGGAGCATCGGGGTGTCGCCACGGCGGCGCCCCGATTTTCCGTCGGCGTCCCCGCCCGGCCCCGCGGCATCCCCGGTCCGGGCGCCCGTAGCGGTACCCTTCGGCAGGTGACCATGGTGGAGCCCGTCGAGACCCCGGCCCCCGAGGGCGGCGCGCCCGAATCGCAGCAGCGGGACGCCCCGCGACCCCTTCCGCTGGCCGCCGGCGCGGTCATGGCGGTCGCGGCCGGGGTGGCGCTGCTGCTGGCCCTCCCGCCGTACGGGGTCTGGTGGCTGGCCCCGGTCGGGGTGGCGCTGCTGGCCGCCGCGGCGCACCGGCGGCGGCTGCGGGCCGGTTTCGGGCTGGGCATGCTGGCCGGGCTGGCGCTGATGGTGCCGATGCTCAGCTGGATCAACGTGCACGTCAGTGTGGCGCCGTGGCTGATCCTCGGGGTGTTCGAGGCGGCGTTCATCGCGCTGATGGGCGCGGCGACCGCGTATGTCAGCCCGCTCGTCGACCGGTTCCGCTGGGCCTGGCCGCTGGCCACCGCGCTGCTGTGGATCGCGCAGGAGGCGCTGCGCTCCCGCGCGCCGTACGGGGGCTTCCCGTGGGGGCGGCTCGCGTTCAGCCAGGACGACTCCCCACTGCTGCGGCTGGCGGCGGTCGGTGGCGCGCCGCTGGTCACGTTCGCGGTGGCGCTCGCCGGCGGGCTGCTGGTCACCGCCGCGTGGCGCCCGTGGAACCTGTGGTCGGCCCGCCTCGCCCGCGGCCGTCTGGTCCTCTCCGCGGCCGGGCTGGCGCTCGGCGCGGTCGCGGTCGCCGCCGCCGGGCTGCTCGTACCGACCGCGAAGCCGGCCGGCCCGCCGGTCACCGTCGCGATCGTGCAGGGCAACGTGCCCCGCCTGGGCCTGGACTTCAACGCCCAGCGCCGCGCGGTGCTGGAAAACCACGTCACCGCCACGCTCGCGCTCGCCGGGCGGGTCGCCGCCGGGCAGGAGCAGCGTCCCGACCTGGTGGTGTGGCCGGAAAACGCCAGCGACGTCGACCCGCTGCGCGACGCCACCGCCGCCGCCCGCATCTCCACCGCCACCGACACCATCGGCGTGCCCATCCTCGTCGGCGGCATGTTGCGCGGCCCCGAGCAGGGCCAGCTCCGCAACGTCGGCATCCTGTGGCTGCCCGGCACCGGCCCCGACCTCGACCAGACGTACGTCAAGCGGCATCCGGTGCCGTTCGCCGAGTACATGCCGCTGCGCCGCATCGCCCGCATGGTCTCCAAGGACGTCGACCGGGTCGCCACCATGGTCCCCGGGCAGCGGCCCGGCGTCGTGCGCACCGGCCCGGTGGTGGTCGGCGACGTGATCTGCTTCGAGGTCGCGTACGACGGGCTGGTCCGCGACACCGTCACCAACGGCGCCGGCATCCTCGCCGTGCAGACCAACAACGCGACGTTCAACGCCGCCGAGGCACGCCAGCAGATGGCGATGGTACGGCTGCGCGCCGTCGAGCACGGCCGCGACGCTCTGATGGCCTCCACCGTCGGCATCTCCGGGTTCGTCACCGCGGACGGGGCGCTGCACCAGGACACCGGCTTCAACACGCAGGAGGTCGTGGTGCGCCAGCTGCACAGCTCCGACGGCCGTACCCTCGCCACGCGCGCCGGTGTGTGGCCGGAGGTGTTTTTGGTGGCTTTGGGGCTGGTGCTGATCGCCGGGTCCGTGGTGGTGCGTCGACGCGGCTGAGTCCGGTGTGGACGCCTTGCCGTCCGCCCGGCCGTGCGGCGGGGTTCCGGGAAGGCGGGGCGCTCGTGGCATCCTTGTGGGATGGGACGGGCAATCGCGCTGGGTCTGCCGCTGCTGGTGGTCGCCGAGATCGCCGTCTTCGTCCTGGTCGGGAGCTGGATCGGCTACCCGTGGGCGGTGTTGGCGGTCCTGGCGGCCTCGTTCGCCGGCCTGATGCTGCTGCGCCGCGAGGGCATGCGCGCCTGGCGGGGCTTCATCGCCGCCGCCAACTCCGGCCAGCACCCCGGTGAGCGGGTCATCGACGGCATCGTGGGGCTCGGCGCCGGCGTGCTGCTGACCGTGCCCGGCTTCGTCACCGCGCTCACCGGCCTGGTGCTGCTGTTCCCGCCGACCCGTTCGGTCGCGCGGCGCGGCGTGCAGCGGTGGACCGAGCGGCGGGTGTCCTCGGCCGTGGCCGGTGACCTCTTCGGTCCTCGCAAGGTGCGCGTGCGGCGCGGGGCGCCCGACGTCGACGGTGCCATCGAGGGCGAGATCGTCGAGCCGCGCTGACCGGCTCCGCCGGGCCGGTGTGATCCGCCTCGCTTTCGGCGTTCCCGGGCATGCGGCGTTCCCGGGCATGCGAAGTTCCGGGCATGCGAAAGGCCCCCACCTGCGTGGCGGGGGCCTTCTTCGTGCGTCGCCGCGAGTGCGTCAGGCGGAGCGGCCGCGCCGGGCGCGGACCTCTTCCAGGCGCTCGGCCAGGATGTCTTCGAGCTCGGCGATCGAACGCCGCTCCAGCAGCATGTCCCAGTGGGTGCGCGGGGGCTTGGCCTTCTTCTGCTCCGGCTCGCTGCCGTCCACCAGCCGCGCCACGCTGCCGTCGAACTTGCACTCCCAGGTCATCGGAACCTCGGCGTCAACGGCGAACGGCACCTCGAACTGGTGACCCTTGGCGCAGAGGTACTCGCGGGTCTGTCGCGGGGCCAGCTCGGTGTTGCGGTCGGACTCGTAGCTGACTGCTCCCAGACGGCTCCCGCGCAGCATGCGCTCGCCCATGATCGGCTTTCCCCTCGGTCGTGGTGCTGGTCTTCACTTTTGTAACGACAGGGGTCGGTCGGACGATTCCCGACCGGCCCCCAGGTGTTTCGGCTCGGTGAACGCTATCGAGGGTAGCGGCTGGATCTTCAAGGTGAGCGACGCCGCCGTGACGCTCGGACAGCTACGACCTGTTCGTCCCTTTTTTTCGTTCTACGGCGCACGTCCGCGGGTCAGCTGGCGGAGGGCGCGGCGGTCGGGCGCAGGTTGGCCAACGCGGTGGCCAGATCCGTCACCTGGGCGCTCAACATCGCCACCTGGGCCTGGGCCGCGTCCCGGTCGGCGAGCGCGGACGCCAGCCGGATCTCGAACTCCGCCAGCCGCCCCTCGACCGACGCGGCCGCCTCGCGCGCGGCCCGCAGCGCCCGTGTCAGGTTTTCCCGCTCGGTCTCCGCGTCGGCCAGCCGCGCCCGGGCGTGCTCGGCGGCGGCCTCGGCGGCGGCGCGCTCCCGGCGGGCGCCCTCGGCCTCGGCCCGGGCCGCGTCCGCCGCCGCGCGGGCGGTGTCCGCGGTGGCCCGGGCGTCACGGGCGTCCGCCACCGCCGACTCGGCCTCGGCCCGGTAGGCCTCGGCCCGCTCCTGCGCCTGCCCGGCGGCCCGGGCGGCGCGCTCGGCCTCGACCCGGAACGCGTCCCGCTCGCGCCCGGTCTCGGCCAGCTCCCGGCGGTCGGCGTCCCGCTCGTGGCGCAGCGTCGCCGCCTCGCCGCGGGCCGCGTCACGGTCCCGTTCGGCCTGGAAACGCAGCGCGTCGGCCGCGGTCGCCGACCGCTGGGCCTCGTCACGGGCCGCGTCGGCGGCCGCCGCCAGCTCACCGGCGGACGCCGCCGCCTGCGCCGCCCGCGCGGCCTCGGCGAGGGCACGCTCCTTCTCGTGTACGGCGGCGCGCTGCTCCTGCTGCGCCCGGGCCAGCCCCTCGGCGGCCGTGTCCGCGTCGCCGCGCGCCTCGTCCCGCTCGGCCTGGGCGGCGGCGATCGCGGCGGCCGCCTCCGCGCGCACCTCCGCGACCTGTCGGTCGACCCCGGCCGGGGAGAGCTCGGCGTGCAGCGCCTCGGTCAGCGTCTCCACGGCCTGGTCGAGCTTGTCCACCACCTCCCAGGCGCGGGAGACCTGCCCGGCCAGGCCGGGCGCGTTGCGGTGGCGCATCCGGACGTTGCGGGAGGCCTTCTGGCAGGCGCCGTCGTTGTCGCGGCAGTACCGGAACGGCCGGCCGGCGGCGGTCCGCTGAGGGACCGGCTTGCCGCAGTGCGCACAGGGGCGGGTCTCGGCGAGAGCGTCCATGGTGGCCCGCAGTCTAGTGGCGAAAACGCGGCCAGCAGCGCAGACGCGCCTTGTTAGCCGCCACCGACGACACCACCATGTACACCAGTTGCCAGCCGTGCGGCATGCGCGCCGGCGCGATCGTCCGCGCCGGGCTGGGCCGCGTCGTGTACGCGCTCTCCACCGACCAGCTCGAAGCCCTCAAGCCGGGCGGCGGCTGGCCCGCGGTGCCGCAGGAGGGGCCCCGCCCTGCACCACGAGGCCCGCGCGGTGGTGGCCGGCTACTACTGACCGGCCGGCGGAGGTTTGGTCTGGTTGGTGCTCGCGCCGTCGCCTCCCCTTCGTAGGCGACGGCGCGAGACCGTTCCCGTCAGACCCGCCCTGAGCGGATCGCGGCGCGAATCCCGTGAGGACTTCCGCGCGGACTCCCGTGCCCGGACTACTGAATTGCCATTACCGGTAATCCAGTAATCCGAAAACGGACATCTGGGCGGTGCACCATAATGACCGCTATGAAGCGTGATGAATCAGGATGGTGTATTCGGTGAAACCTCGCCGCCTAGCGGGCATCCCAGCGGGTCTTCGACTCGGCCAGGCCCTGCGGGGTCATGGAGGCGGCGCGTTCGGCGGCCTGGCGTGCCCGCCAGCGCTGCTGGGCCTCGGCGTTGCAGGCCCGGCACTGCCGGCGCAGACGGCCGGTCGCCGGGTCGAGCTCACGCTCGTGGCCGTTGCGGCAGGTCGGCGCCTGGGCGCGGGAGCGGCAGTTTTCGGCGTGGCTGACCTGGCGCAGGTGGGTCGGCTCGACGCAGTCCTTGACGCCGCAGGTGTGGTCGACCTCCAAGCCGGGGTCGATGGGGCCGACGAAGACCGCGTAGGCGGCGATGTGCGCCCACGCCCGACCGGCGATCTTCTGGTAGACGCCCCGCTGCCGGCCGTACCCCTCGACGATCAGGCAGCCGTCGGGACGGCGAGTCGAGCGCTCCAGCAGCAGCGCGCGCAGTGACTCGGGGGTGTGGCGCCGGGAGAGTCCGTTGACATGCTCGAGCACGGCCTCCAGCATGACCCATCGCCGGTTGATCCGGATGTCGCCGCCACGGGGGCCGGCTAGCCCAGCCGGTGCAACCGGACGTCGCCGAGGGCGCCGGAGGTCACCGTCGCGGTCAGGTACGTCGCGTGTGGCTGGCGCCGGCGGTCGGTCGGCGACCCGGGGTTGAGCAGCCGCGGCCCGCCCGGCGCGACCGTGTCCCACGGGATGTGCGAGTGGCCGAACACCAGCACGTCCACGTCGGGGAAGCGGGCCGCGCAGCGGCGCTCCCGCCCTGCGGCCGGGCCGGTCTCGTGTACCACCGCCATCCGCAGCCCGTCCAGCTCGACCCGGGCCACCTCGGGCAGCCGGGCGCGCAGGGCCGGGCCGTCGTTGTTGCCGTACACGCCGATCAGGCGCGCCGCGCGGGCTTCGAGGGCGTCGAGCGCGGCCTCCGATACCCAGTCGCCGGCATGGACCACGACGTCGGCCGCGTCGATCGCGGCCCACAGGTCGGCGGGCAGGTCGCGGGCCCGCGCCGGCAGGTGGGTGTCCGAGGTGATGACCAGGCGCACGCCGCCCACGCTACGCGTGAGCGCCGCCCCGGCCGCCCGTCGCCGCGCGAGAGCTACGCGTGCGCGCGGATGCGCTCCCGGAACGGGCGCTCGCGCAGCGCCGCCGCCACGGCGGTGAGCAGGTCGGCCAGGGGCATCGGCAGCTCGGCGTCCAGCTCGCGCATGGCCGCGGTGGTCGCCGCCCACTCCGCCTCGATCGTGGGCAGCAGCTCGCGGGCGCGGTCGGTGAGCGTCACGATCCGCTGCCGGGCGTCGGTGCCGGGGGTGAGCGTGACCAGGCCGGCGCGGGACATCTGGGCCACGGTCTGGCTGGCCGCCGAGTGGGTCACGCCGACCGCGGCGGCCAGGTCGCGGATCGACATCGGGCCGGCGGCGACCAGCGCTCGTACCGGCGGAGAGAAGCGCGGGCGGTAGTCGGGCAGGCCGGCGTCGCGGTAGACGGCGGCGACGTCACCGTCGAGCAGCTCCAGGACGTGCCGCAGGAGCGTGCCGACGGCCTCACGGTCGGGGGTCACGCGGCCAATGTAACAGTGCTGTTAGATTAGGGGAGTGACGTACCCGCACATCGAGCCGTACGCGCACGGCCTGCTGGAGGTCGGCGACGGCCACCAGGTGTACTGGGAGACCTGCGGCAACCCCGACGGGCGGCCGGCGCTGGTGCTGCACGGCGGGCCCGGCTCGGGGTGCACGCCCGGCTGGCGGCGGTTCTTCGACCCGGCGGCCTACCGCGTGGTCCTCTTCGACCAGCGCGGCTGCGGCCGCAGCACCCCCTCGGCCGGCGACCCGGACGCCGACCTGTCCACCAACACCACGCACCACCTGCTCGCCGACATCGATCTGCTGCGCGAGCGGCTGGGGATCGACCGGTGGCTGCTGTTCGGCGGCTCGTGGGGCTCCACGCTCGGCACCGCGTACGCCCAGCGCCACCCCGACCGGGTCACCGCCGTCGTGCTGTTCAGCGTGGCGGTGCTGACCCAGCGCAACGTCGAGTGGATCACCAGGGCGATGGGGCGGGTCTTCCCCGCGCAGTGGGCGGCGTTCCGCGCCGGCGTGCCGGAGGGCGAGCGGGACGGCAGCCTCGTCGGCGCGTACGCCCGGCTGCTGGCCGACCCCGACGCCGCCGTGCGCGAGAAGGCCGCCCGCGACTGGTGCGCCTGGGAGGACAGCCACGTCGCGGTGCGCGGCGACGAAAAGCCCTCCGCCCGGTACGCGGACCCGGCGTTCCGGATGACGTTCGCGCGGCTGGTCACGCACTACTGGCGGCACGCGGCCTGGTTCGACGACGCGGACCTCCTGCGGGACGCGCGGCGGCTCGCCGGCATCCCGGGCGTGCTCATCCACGGCCGGCTGGACGTGAGCAGCCCGCTCGACGACGCGTGGGAGCTGGCCCAGGCATGGCCGGGCGCCGAGCTGGTCGACGACGCCGGGCACGGCGCCGGCTATCCCGGGATGGCCGAGGCGGCGCTGGCCGCGCTCGACCGCTTCGCGAAAGCGCCGTGAACCGAGCGCTCCGCGGCGCGGGGTCGTGCCCCGACAGCGCCCGTGACCGGGCGAAGGCTCAGACGCCGTGGCCGGCGATCCGGCGCACGGTGCCCTCGCTGAGCCCGTACGAGAGGCCGACCATGCCCAGCCGCCCGTCGGCGAGCCGGTCGGCGATCACCTTCGAGCGGCGCAGCAGCAGGTCGACCGTGTACCGGATGTGCTCCTCCACGGCCGCGTCGGTGTCGTCGAGCGCCTGCTGGCGGACCGCGAGCACGCTCAGCATGACCCGCTCGACCACGTCGCGGATGAACCCGTCGGGCTGCGTGCCGTGCCGCACCGCCTCCAGCGCCGCCGCGATCGCCCCGCACGAGTCGTGGCCGAGGACGGCGATCAGGGGCGTGTCGAGCGCCGCGATCGCGTACTCGATGCTGCCCAGGACCTCGGGCCCGATCACGTGGCCGGCCGTGCGGACGACGAAGAGGTCGCCCAGGCCCTGGTCGAAGATGATCTCGGCGGCGAGCCGGGAGTCGCTGCATCCGAACAGCACCGCGAACGGCCGCTGTGCCGGGGCCAGCGCGGTCCGGTGGTCGGCGTCCTGGTGCGGGTGCAGCCGCTCGCCCGCGACGAACCGTTTGTTGCCCTCGACCAGAAGCTGAAGGGCCGAGGCCGGAGTCGCCGGCCAGTCCCTGTCGATGTCGTCCATCCCGCCAACTCCCGCTGTCAGTCGGGTCATGTCACCAAGGAGTCTGCCGGTTCGGCCTTGCAGTCGGACCATACTCGAAGGTTTACGTTGGCCACATGACCACGATCACGGCCGCGCCAGGACCCGGACCGCGGGTCGGTGAGCTGGCCGCAGCGGCCGGTGTGGCGTCCGACACAGTGCGGCACCACGAGCGCGCCGGACTGCCGCCCCCTGCGTGGCGCCGGAGGCCCCAGTCGCCGATCATGGGCAGGTGACCGCGTTCACCTGGTCGCAGGTCGTGGCCCGCCGGCTGGAGCGGCACGCGCTGTCCGCCCCGGCGCCCGCCGCCGACCTGCCCGCCGTCGTCAGCGCCATCTGCGGGGCGCACGCCCAGGTCATGTCGGCCGCCGAGACCTCCATCGGGGTGCGGGTCGCGGGCGTCGACCGTACCCACGTGCGGGAGGCCCTGTGGACCGAGCGCACGCTGGTCAAGACGCGCGGCCCGCGCGGCACCGTGCACCTGCTCGCCGCGGCCGACCTGCCGATGTGGGTCGGCGCGCTTGGGGCGCTGCCCTCCCCGCCGTACGCGACCGGCGCCAACGCGCTGATGACCCCCGACCAGGTCGACCAGGTCGTGGCCGCACTCGGCGACGCCCTCGCCGACGCCGAGCTGACCGGTGAGGAGCTGACCGCCGAGGTGGTCGCCCGCACCGGGCCGTGGGCCGGCGAGCGGGTGATGGAGGCGTTCCAGGACAAATGGCCGCGGTGGATGCAGGCGATGGAGGTGGCCACCCGGCGGGGCGCGATGTGCTTCGGGCCCAACCGGGGGCGGCAGGCCACGTACACCGGCCCGGCCCGGTGGCTGCCCGGCTTCACCCCGCTGCCGCCCGGGGAGGCGCTGCCCGCGCTGGTCCGCGCCTACCTGCACGCGTACGGGCCGGCGACCTCCGCGCATTTCGCCAAATGGCTGGCGATCGGGCAGCGGTGGGCGCAGGAGCTGTTTGACGACTCCGACCTGGAGCCGGTCACCGTCGACGGCGAGCGGGCGTGGGTCGTCGCCGGTGACACCGAGGTGCCGGCGAAGCGCCCGCGCGGGGTACGTCTGCTGCCGTACTTCGACGCGTACGGGATCGGCTGCCACCCCCGTGAGAAGGTTTTCCCGGGGCGGGCCGCCGAGCGGGCGCTCAACCGGGGGCAGGCGGGCAACTTCGCGGTGCTGCTCGTCGACGGCACGGTCGCCGGGATCTGGCACCAGCGGCGCTCTGGCCGGAAGCTCGCGGTGACGGTGGAGGCGTTCGGCACGCTCAGCGCGACCCGGCAGCGGGCGTTGCAGGAGCAGGTCGAGCGGCTGGGGGAGATCCTCGAAGGCACGCCGACGCTGACGCTGGGCGAGGTGACGGTCGGCGGGCACGCGTAGACGATCTTTCATGAGCTGCCGCGATGTCCGTCGCGGTCGAGACCGCCGCTCCCGCGGCCTCACCCTCGGTGAGCGGCTCGGGGCGCAGCTCGTACCAGCGGCGCTGGGCGTCCTGGCGCACCCGCACCAGCCCGGCCTCGCGGAGCACGCGCAGGTGCTTGGAGGTGCCCGGCTGGGTCAGCCCGAGCTGCTCGACCAGCTCACCGACCGGGCGGGGGCGCTCCAGCAGCAGGTCGAGGATGCGGCGGCGGGTCGGCTCGGCGAGGACGTCGAAGGTAGACGACACGCATCGAATATCACCGAACCCGCATATACCGGGCTAGCGGCGGCGCAGGACGACGACGGGGATGGATCGGCCGGCCTTGGCCTGGTGGTCGGCGAAGAAGGGGTACCGCTCGACCACGCCGGCGAAGATCCGGTCCCGCTCGTCGCCGCGCGGCACCACGGCCGTCGCGTCGTACGTCTCGCCCTCGGCCTCGACCACCACCTCGGGATGCGCGACCAGGTTGCGGTACCAGTCCGGGTCTTTCGGCGCGCCCGCGTTGGAGGCCACCACAAGGATGTCGTCGCCGTGCGGGATGTACATCATCGGCGCGGTGTGCGGCCGCCCGGTGCGGGCGCCGGTGGTAGTGAGCAGCATCATCGGCCGGCCGTGCGCCCTGCCGCCGGCGGCCCGGAACTCCTCGATCACCTTCCGGTTGTGCGCCTTCATGTCACTGGGGATGGTCATCGCTCACTCCTTCGGTGGTTCGGCCGCGCGGGACCGCCCGCCGGCCCCAGGTATATGCGGCACAGGCCGCGGGTCGTCTCGGCGAACCGCTCGCGCAGCTCGGGCGGGCCGAGCACCTCCACCTCGTCGCCGAGCTTGAGCAGCTCCAGCAGGCCGTGCTTGACCGACTCGATCGGCACGGTGGTGCGCAGCCAGCCGCTCTCGTCGGGCGGGCCGGCGTTGCTGGCCGCGCCCCGGCTCATCGCGGGCGGGAAGACGTGCGGCATCCGCGCCAGCGCCGCGGTGGTCATCCGCACCTCGGCCTGGTCGACGTAGACGCTCTCCTCGTACCGCTTGGCCCACGCCCGCCAGAACTCGCCCAGGTCGAAGCCGGCCGGACGGCTGAACCCCTCGTCGAGCACGTCGAGGCCGAGCACGTTGCCGACCCGGTAGGTCAGCGGCTTGTCCAGGTCGTCGGCGGCGGCCGCCACCAGGTACCACCGGCCGGCCTTGAGCACCACGCCGAGCGGGGCGAGCGTGCGGGTGACCTCCCGGGGCGCCTTCCACCGCAGGTAGCGCGCCTGCACCAGCTTCTCGTCCCACACCGCGCCGGCCAGGGCGGACAAGTGTGGGGTCTGCTCGTCGCGGCGGAACCAGCCCGGCGCGTCCAGGTGGAAGCGCTCGCGGATCCGCCCGGCCCGCGCCCCCAGCTCGGGCGGGAGCGAGGCGCGCAGCTTGAGCTCGGCGGCGGTGAGGACCGCGCCGAGGCCCAGCTCGGCGACCGGACCGGGCACGCCGGACAGGAAGAGCGTCTCCGCCTCGTCGACGGTCAGCCCGGTCAGCCGCGTGCGGTAGCCGTCGAGCAGCTGGTAGCCGCCGGCCGGGCCGCGGTCGGCGTAGACGGGCACGCCGGCGCCGTTGAGCGACTCGACGTCCCGGTAGATGGTGCGGACCGAGACCTCGAGCTCGGCGGAGAGCTCCTGCGCGGTCATCCGCCCCCGGGTCTGCAGGAGCAGCAGGAGGGAGAGCAGGCGGCTGGCACGCACACCCCGAACCTAACGCGTGTGCCTGACAACATGTGTCAGGTATCTACCGCACCAGCTCGGTGCGCAGCTCGTGGGCGCCGTCGGCGCGCGTGGCCTCGTAGTAGACGCGGTGCCCGCCGCCCGGCAGCGCCACCACGCTCAGGTAGCGCAGCCCGCCCGGCGGGTGCGGCGACGACACCGGGCCGCTCTCGGAGGCGATCAGCGGGGTGAACCGCCCGTCGCCGCCCCGGGCGCCCAGCGCGGTGCCGGTGCGCTCCTCCCAGTTTTCGCCGGCGGTGGCCCGCCCGTCGTACGAGGCCAACAGCACGTCGCCATCGGCCACCACCGAGGAGACGCGCACGCCGCGGGCGTCCCAGCGCCCCGGCCGGCCAGCCAGCGCCACGCCCTGCCACCGCCAGTCGACGCCGTCGGGGCCGGTGGCGTACCAGGTGGACATGCGGTCGGCGTCGTCCCACGATTCGAGGGGGTGGCAGGAGGCCCACAGGTGCCAGGTGCCGTCGCCGGTGCGCAGCAGCACCGGGTCCTTCACACCGGTCGCGTCGTCGCCGGCGAGCACGGTGCGCGCGGGCGCGTGCGGCAGGTCGGCCGGGTCGTCGGCTTCGAGCAGCTCGACCCGCCAGTGCTTGGTGCCGGGGGTGGCCGCGCTCACGTACAGCCGCCAGCGCCCCTCGGGCGTGCGGACCAGCGCGGGCCGTTCCAGCGACTCGGCGTCGAAGCGCTCCTTGCCCACCTCGGCGACGGTGGTGAAGCGGACACCGTCGGTCGAGTGGGCCACCACGTTGGCGATGCCGCGCCCCTCGCCGATCGGCAGCCGCACGCGATACGCCAGGTAGACGCCGCCGTCGGCCCAGATCGACGACGGGGCGCCGGCCCAGGCACCGGCCCGCGTGTCCGGCGGCTCGACGGCCACCGCCGACCCCTCCCAGCGGGGCAGCGGCAGCGTCCGGGTCACAGTGGACACTCGACCTCCCTCATCGGCTCGGCGTGTGGTGGCGGTCGGCGTCCAGCCAGTCGTCGTACGGCAGGCCGGTGACCTCCTGGAGCAGCGCGATGTCGTCGGCGAACGCCGGCAGCAGCGCGGCCCGGTCTTCCGGCTTGAGCGGGATGCGCCGCCCGTGGCCGCGCTGAAGGAGGGCCAGCAGCGGGCCGCGGAAGACCTTGCGCAAGGGTACGGGAAAGTGCTGCCCGAACCCGGCACCTGTGCGCAACAGGTAGCGCAGCACGGCGTTGACGCGGGTGTTCTCGACCGTGCGGGTGACGTTCTCGGCCGGTACGTGGTCGAGCACGCCGGTCCGCACGCCCAGGAACGCGCACACCTTGTCCAGCGCCGCGGCAGGCGTCTCGCGCAACTCCAGGTAGCGCATGAGCAGCACCTGCTCGCGCGGGAAGTACTCGTACAGGTGCTTGACCTGCGCGCCGTACCGGCCGAGGTCCTTGTAGTGCCAGAAGGCCGCCCAGCCGGCCGCCTTGCGCCGCTCCTCCAGGTGGCAGGCGGTGAGGAAGTCGGCCTCCGGCTCCAGGCCGGCGGTCCACAGGTGGGTCCAGTTGGAGTGCGCGCGGTCGACCGGGTCGCGCAGCAGCAGGATGATCCTCGCGTCCGGCACGAGCCGGTGGATCCGCGCGTGGGAGTCGAGGTGGTGCAGGTAGAACGGGGTCGCCTCGCCGCGCAGCGCGCCCTCCGGCGCCGGGTCGAAGAGCCTCTCGTAGTCTTCGCGCCGCCACACGTGCTCCTGGTACGTCTGCGCGTCGCCCGGACCGCCGCGGGTGGGCGGCGGCCCGTCGGAGAGGAAGAACTTCGGCTCCTTCACCGCTGGCAGGAACAGGCCCGGATGCCGCACCAGGGCCGCGTGCAGCGCGGTCGTGCCCGCCTTGGGTACGCCCGCGATCAGAAAGTCGGGCAGCGCCACCGTATCCTCCCTAGCCGGTAGGATTAATAGGCTACCGTGTCGTGCGGCGGTTTCGCGCCGGGGCACTGCGATGATCTGCGCATGCACCCGGTCGTCGTGCCCCAGGCACTGCCGGCCGTCGGGGGCGGGGGCGCCGACTTCACCGAGGCGTGGCTGCGCAACCGTCGGCTCTCCGAGCACACGCGCGCCGCCTACCGCCGCGACATCGCCGGCTGGCTCGCCTGGTGCGCCGGCCGCGACCTGGACCCGCTGGGCGCCTCCTTCCTCGACGTCAACGCGTACGGCCGCGAGCTGGAGGCGACCGTCGAGCCACGCAGCGGGCGCCCGCTCACCCCGGCCACCGTCGCCCGCAAGCTCTCCGCGCTCTCCAGCTGGTACGACTTCCTCACCAAGCTGCGCGCCGTCGACGCCAACCCGGTCGCCGGCGCCGACCGCCCCAAGGTGGCCCGCGACCACTCCAGCACGGTGGGGCTGACCCCGGAGGAGGTCGACGCGCTGCTGGCCGCCGCCGACGCCGAGACCGGGCCGCACGCGGCCCGCAACCGGGCGGCCGTCGCGCTCCTGGCCGACCTGGGGCTGCGGGTCGGCGAGCTGGTCAGCCTCAACCTCGACGACATCGGGTACGAGCGGGGACACCGCAGCGTGCGGTTCGTGGGCAAGGGCGGCCGCCCCCGGCGCCGGGCCCTCACTCCGGGTACCTCCGCCGCCCTCGACGCCTACCTGGAGATCCGCCCCGGCCCGCCCGAGGGCGCGGTCTTCCTGACGGCCAGCGGCGCCCGGCTCGACCGGCACGCGGTGTTCCGCCTCGTGCGCCGCCTCGCCCGCCGGGCCGGCATCCCCGCCTGGGCCAAGCTCTCCCCACACTCGCTGCGGCACGCGTTCGCCACCACGGCCCGCGCCGAGGGCGTACCCCTGGAGGACGTGCAGGACGCGATGGGCCACGCCGACCCGCGCACCACGCGCCGGTACGACCGCGACCGGCACAACCTCGACCGCGACCCCGCGTACGCCATCTGGGCCGCCCGCGCCCGCCGCACCACCAGGTGACCTAGCCCGCCCCGGCCGCCGCGGGCTGACTAGGCGAGCACGTCCAGGTGTTGGTGGGCGTCCACCGAGATGTCGTCGTGGCGCAGCCAGCGGCGGGCCCACAGGCGGGCGGCCACCTCGGCCTGCTCGTCGCCGGTGATGGCGTGTTCGACGAGGAGGGCGGCGGCCAAAGCGTGCCCCATGCGCAGGGCGAGGCCGCGGGCGCCGGCCACCACGGGGGCGGCGGTCGGGTCGGCGGACGCCTCGGCCAGGTCCGCGCGGATGGTCGCGGTGGCGGTGGCGAGCTGCTCGGCCAGGGCCGGTGACATGCCGCGGGCGATGACCTGGGCGGCGTCCAGGCGGGCCAGCAGCGGGGTCGCGGCGTCGTCGCGGACGGTGGCGCGGATGGCGTCCAGGGCGAGCACGTTGGTGGTGCCCTCCCAGATCGGGAGCACCTGGGCGTCGCGGAGCAGGCGGGGCACGCCGGTGTCCTCGACGTAGCCGGCCCCGCCGAAGCTCTCCACGTACTCGCTGGCGGACGCGACGGCCAGCCGACCGGTCACCAGCTTGGCCAGCGGGGCGACGATGCGCAGCTCGGCGGTGGCGATCGGGTCGGCGCCCACCTCGACCCGGCCCAGCAGCGCGAACGCGTGTGCCGCCAGCGCGTACGCCCCGGCCGCGTCGACCGCCAGCGTGCCCAGTGTGGCGCGGTGCAGCGGCGAGCCGGCGAGCGGGCCGCCGGCCACGGTGCGGTGGGCGGCGAAGGCGAGCGCGTACGCCAGGCCCCGGCGCATGCCCGCGGCGGCGGCCGCGGCGTTGTGCAGGCGGGTGACCACGACGAGGGTCATCGCGCGGGCCAGCCCCGGCCGCGTGGGGTCGCCCAGCGGGTACGCGAGCGCGTCGCGCAGGCCGATCTCGGCGGTGGGCAGGGCACGCGTGCCGAGCTTGTCCTTGAGGCGGTGCACGCGCACGCCGGGGGCGGTGGCGCCGGCGGCGTCGTAGCGAGGGACCAGAAAAGGGGCGAGCACGCGGCTGCCCGGGCCGGCGCCCTCGGGGCGGGCCAGCGCGACGGCCATGGCGGAGTCGGCGGCCGAGCAGAACCACTTCTCGCCGCGCAGCCGCCACTCCCCGTCGACCAGCGTGGCCACTGTGGACGAGCGGGACAGGTCGGAGCCGCCCTGCGACTCGGTCATCCACTGTCCACTGGTGACGGCGACCCCGGGGTCGGTGGAGACGAGGCGGGGCAGCCACGCGTCGCGTACGGCGGGGTCGACCTCGGGGCGGGACAGCAGCGCGGCGGCGCCGTCGGCCATGGCGACCGGGCAGGAGAAGGTGGCGGACTCCGGACCGTACAGGTGCAGGAGCGCGTGCTGCACGACCCGTGCGGCGGCGCCCCAGGTGGCGCGTGCCTCGGGCAGGTACGGCAGGGCGACGACCGCGTGGCTGGCGGCGGCCGCGCGCAGCCGCTCCCAGCCCGCCGAGGTCTGGATCCGGTCGACCCGGGCGCCCCACGGGTCGTACCGGATGAGGTTTGGCGGGTTTGTCTCGGCGTCGGTGTGCGCGGCGCGTAGCGGGCCGACGACGTCGGCCGCGAGGGCGGTGAGGCGGGCCTTGGCGGCGGCGTGGCCGGCGGGGCCCAGGACGCGGTCGAGCCAGGAGCGCAGGAGCGGATCGGCGGTGTACGGGTCGGCGGGCGGGGGTACGGCCTGCACGAAACGGTCCATGCCCGACCCTACCCGGGCTCGCGCGTTCCACGCGGGCCCGGCGGGGAGGCCCTACAGCACGCGCGGTGGCACGTTGCCGGCGGCCACGATCGCGCGGCGCATCGGCACCAGCATGAGCAGCACGAAGCCGACCGCGAAGAACGCGACAAGGGCGACGATGCCGACCCGGTAGCTGTTGGTCAGCTGGAACACCAGCCCGAACGCCAGCGGCCCCAGCCAGCTCGTGCCCTTGTCGCTGATCTCGTAGAAGCCGTAGTACTCGCCTTCCTTGCCCTTGGGGATGAGCTGGCTGAACAGCGACCGGCTCAGCGCCTGGCTGCCGCCGAGCACGATGCCGATCGCCGCGCCGAGTCCGATGAACGGCAGGGGCGCCTCGCCGGGCAGCCAGTACGCGGCGACCACCACGGCCGTCCACAGCACCAGGCTCAGCAGCACCGTCTTGCGCGCGCCGATCCGCCCGGCAAGCCGGCCCAGCGCGAGCGCGCCGAAGAACGCGGTCAGCTGCACCACCAGGATCGTGATGATCAGCGTGTTGGTCTCCAGCCCCAGCTCCTCGCTGCCGAACTGGCTGGCCAGCGCGATCACCGTCTGGATGCCGTCGTTGTAGACCAGGAAGGCGAGCAGGAAGAAGAGCGTGAGCGGGTACGCCCGCATGCCCTTGATCGTGCGGCCGAGCTGGCGGAAGCCGTCGGTGACGACGTTGCCGCCGTGGCTGGCGTGCAGCGCGGGGTGCTCGCGCATCCACCGCATCGGCACGAGCGTGAACAGCCCCCACCACACGCCCGCCGACACGATCGACCACCGCGCGATGTCGAGCGTGCGCTGGTCGTCGCCCTCGACGCTGAACAGCTGCACCGCGACCAGGTTGAGCGCCAGCAGCAGGAAGCCGCCCAGGTAGCCCAGCGCCCAGCCGCGGCTGGAGATGTCGTCGCGCTCGTCGGGGCCGCCGAGCTGGGGCAGGTACGAGTGGTAGACGACGATGCTCGCGCCGAAGGAGATGTTGGCGATGAGGAAGAGCACGCCGCCGAGCAGGTACCGGTCGCCGGTCACGAACGCGAACCCGCAGGTGGCGGCCGCGCCGGTGAACGCCGCCCCGGCCAGCAGCCGCTTCTTGTGCGCCGACCGGTCGGCCACCGCGCCCATCACCGGCAGCACGAAGACGGTGAGCAGCACCGACAGCGACACCACGTACGGGTAGAAGGAGCCGGCGGCCACGGTGATGCCCAGTGGGCGGACCGTGCCCTCGCACTCGTCGGCGCCGAGCCCGCAGCCGGCCGCCTGCTCGGCCACCGCGGTCAGGAAGGGCCCGAGGAAGACCGCGATGACGGTGGTCTGGAACGCCGAGTTGGCCCAGTCGTAGAAGTACCAGCCGGTGCGCTCGCGACGCGTACTGGTGCTGGTGCTCTCGGTGATCGTCACTGGGCCCCTTCGTCGTGCCACACGCCCCGGCTGACATAGACCTCGCGCAGCACATCGACGCGATCCGTCATGATGCCATCAACACCAAGATCAAGTAAGTGGTGCATCTCGGCGGGGTCGTCGACCGTCCACACATGCACCTGGAGCCCGAGCCGGTGCGCGCACCGCACGAACCGGCGGTCGACCACCGGCAGCCGCCCGTACCGCACCGGCACCTGCGCGGCCACCGCCGTCGGCGGCAGCACCAGCCGCTGCCCGGTCAGCGACGCCACGCGCAGCCGGGCCACCGCCCGCATGCCCAGCGACGTCGCCACGTCCGGACCCGCCAGGGTACGAATCCGCACCAGCCGCGCGTCGCTGAACGACGCCATCAGGACCCGACCGCCGGCGCCCGCGCGGCGCACCGTCTCGACCGCCGGCTCGACGCCGCTGTCCGCCTTCACGTCGATGTTGAACCGGATCAGCGGCCACGCGTCCAGCACGTCGTCGAGCCGGGGTACGGCGGACGCGCCCCCCACGCGCACGCTCGCCAGGTCGGCCCACCGCAGCTGGTCGACCCGCCCCGGCCGCCCGGCGACCCGGTCGAGCGTGGCGTCGTGGAAGACCACCGCCACCCCGTCGGCGGTGGCGTGCACGTCGGTCTCCACGTACCGGTAACCGAGCGCGACGGCACGCGCGAACGCCTCGGCGGTGTTCTCGTCCCCCCGGGCCGCGCCCCCACGGTGCGCGAAGGCCAGCGGGACCGGCCGGTCGAGGTAGGCACCTGGCCGGCTCACTGTGCCCGCCTTTCGTGCCGGCCGGCGGCCTGCACGAAGACTTCGCACCGGCGCCGGGCGGGCGGTCGTAGCTCACTCCTCGCGCTCACTGTGTCTGTCTTTCGTTCGCGACTGCGGGGCTCGCGTGTGGGCCGCCGCGGCGCGGTCCAGGCCGTCGAAGCTCACTCCTCGCGCTCACTGTGTCTGTCTTTCGTTCGCGGCTGCGGGGCTCGCGTGCGGGCCGCCGCGGCGCGGTCCAGGCCGTCGAAGCTCACTCCTCGCGCTCACGGCGTGCAGTATGCATGTCGCCGGCGACGGTAGGGTGACGGCCATGCGGGTGCTCGGCATCGACTTCGGCACGTCGAACACGGTCGCGATGGTCCGCGGCGCGGACGGTCGCGCCCGGCCGTTGCTGTTCGACGGCTCGCCGCTGCTGCCGTCCGCCGTCTACCTCAACCCGGACGGCAAGGTGCTGGTGGGCCGCGACGCCGAGCGTTCGGCGCGGCTCGACCCGGCCCGCTTCGAGCCCAACCCCAAGCGGCGTATCGACGACGGCGTGGTGCTACTCGGCGAGCAGGAGCTGCCGGTGCCCCGCGTGATCGCCGCCGTGCTCGGCCACATCGCCGCCGAGGCGCGCCGGCACCTGGGCGGGGCGGTCGAGGAGGTGCGCGTCACGCATCCGGCCCGGTGGGGCGAGCGGCGCCGGGCGGTGCTGGCCGAGTCGGTACGCGCGGCCGGCCTGCCCACGCCCCGCCTTGTCGTCGAGCCGGTCGCCGCCGCCTCGTACTACACCGCCGTGCTGGGCAGCGCGATGCCGGTGGGGCGCGCGCTGGCCATCTACGACCTGGGCGGCGGCACCTTCGACGCCGCGGTGGTGCGCCGTACGCCCACCGGCTTCGAGGTGCTGGCCGAGGCGGGCCTGTCCGACCTGGGCGGCCTCGACTTCGACCAGGCGCTCGTGGAGCACCTGGGGCGCGGCTACTCGGAGTCCCGCACCACCCTGTGGAACAGCCTGGTCGCCCCCGCCGACTCCGGGCAGCGGCGGCAGCGGGCGCTGCTCTACGACGACGTACGCGGCGCCAAGGAGATGCTCTCCCGCACCACCAGCGCCGACGTGCACCTGCCGGCGTTGGACATCTCCGCGCACATCACACGCGACGAGTTCGACGGGCTGATCCGGCCGTACATGCTGCAGACCGTCCACTGTCTCGCCCAGACCATCACCGCCGCCCGGCTCGCCCCGCCCGACCTGGTCGGCATCTTCCTGGTCGGGGGCTCCAGCCGCATCCCGCTCGCCGCCCACCTGCTCCACACCGAGCTGGGCGTGGCCCCCACCACGCTGGAGCAGCCGGAGACGGTGGTGGCCGAGGGCGCGCTGTTCTTCGGCGCCCCGGCCAGCGCGGCCGGGCCGGTGCACTCCGGCGTACCCCGCCCGGTCGCCCCACCGCCGCGCGCCCCGGTGCTCGCGCCGCCCCGCCCGCCGGTGATCGCGCAGCCGGTCGCCCGCCCGGTGGCCCATCCGCCCCCGGCGGCGGCACCGGCCGGCCCGGCGCCCGTCGCCCGCCCACCGGCCGCACCCACGGGCCGGCCCCCCGGCGCGCCGGTCCCGCCGCCCCGGCCACCGGTGATCGCCCGTCCGGCCGCGCCGTCTCCGGTCAGCGCCACGCCGGTGTCCCCGCCCCGCGCGGCGCCCCGGCCGCCGCACTCCGCGCCCGTGGCACCGGTGATGCCGCCCCGCCCGCCGGCGGTGGCCCCACGGGCCGGCCGCGCCTGGTACGAGGAGGCCGCTCTGGTGTGGACGGTCGCGCTCGGCGCGATGGTCCTCATCGCGGTCGTGGTGCTGATCGCTCTGGCCGCCTGACCGGCCGCGCCGTCGGTTGCCCACGGTCCCACGCTCGGCGCTTGCCCTCCGCGCCCTCCCGCGCCGGCACCGCCGTGCACCGCGCGCGGAGGGCCGGCGCGGCTCAGGCTTCGGGAGACCACCAGCGGGCCAGGGAGCTGGTGGCCGGGTCGTCGGAGGCGGACAGCGCGGTCCACGGGTCGGCGCCGGACGGCAGCTCCTGCCCGGCGTAGGCGGCCAGGTCGCTCGGCTCGGGGGCGCCCTGGTAGGCGGCGTCGGCGTCGGGCAGCGGGGCCGAGCCCAGCGTGGTCGGGTCGGTCCAGGGGAAGCCGTCGACGGGTTCGGGGGTCTCCAGGTCGAGCGGCTCGGGGAACGACTGCTCGGTCCAGGTGTCGGCGTGCGCGTCCAGGTCGGGGTCGGCGCCCACCGGGGTGACGCCGTCGTCGGAGGCGTCGCCGGGATCCAGGCTGTCGTCGCCGCCACCAGCGGGACCGTCCGGGCCATCGCCACCGCCACCACCGCTGCCGCCGGTGTCGGGTCCGTCCGGGTCGTCGCCGCCACCGCCGTCGGATCCGTCCGGGTCGCCCTCGCCGCCGTCCAGACCGTCGGAGCCGTCCGGGCCACCACCGGCGTCGGCGACGCCCTGGGCGTCGATGCCGACGCCCTCGAAGCTGTCCAGGCCGTCCGGTTCCGGGCCGCCGGGCACGTCGACCGTGGAGTCGCCGGCGGGGTCGATCGGCGGCGTGGGCGGGGCGATCGGGGGCGCGGTGGGGTCCGCGGCGTCGACCATCGAGTCGAGGGACTCGTCGGGGCCCAGGTGGTCGAAGTCGCTCAGGTCGGCGGTCTCGGCCTCGGTGAAGTCGAAGTCCGCGGTGGACGCCAGGTCCGGCGGCAGGTCGAGGTCGGGCGACGACTCGGGGTCGATGTCGTCTGGCCACCAGCCGTGGTCGCTCATTGGTGCACCCTTGTTTCGCTCGATCCGGTCATGGGTTGGGCGCACCGGTG